>JALGXV010000052.1 GCA_029821885.1 Candidatus Hebobacteria bacterium | reverse complement strand
TAGACTGGGAAGGTCGCTCTTGAACGGGGAACTGGGACGCGAGCTGATGAGTTTGCTCAGGGTCGCCTGACGCTGCTGCTGTGCGGCCAACTGCTCATTCGTCTGCTTCAGGCGGAGGGCCAGCTCGCCGGCCAGGTAATGGATCAACTCCGGTTTTCGTCGTATGAGTTCGTCGAACTCCTCGGGCGCGGCGGCGTAGAGGACGCTGGGCTCTGAGGCGACCACGTCCGCCGATACGGGCGTTCCGCCCAGGAGCGACATCTCGCCGAAGTGACTGCCCGGCCCCAGCCTCGCGACCGGAAGCCGGAGACCCTCCTCAGACGTGAGGATAACATCGAGGGCCCCTGCCTCGACAAGGTAGAACCTTCGCCCCTCATCTCCTTGGCGAACCACGGTCTCGCCGGCCGCGACGTCCGTCCGCGCGAGCGTGGCTCTCATCACCTCTGCGAGTGCAACTTCGCCTTTTCGAGATCCTTCCGACATTGCAGTCCTGCGCTTCGCCTCGGCGCCGCTGTGCTCCCCAGAGAAGTCATCCGGGCCTTCTAGGCCGGGCTCACCTGAGGTCGACAACGGCCCTCGGCAGCACGGCGACACCGCGGAACACCGGTTCGGCCGTCACGGAGGAGTATCGCCCCGGAAAAGGACATGGAGGAAGGTACATTCTCCACACAGGCTCTTCTTGTCTCGCCAACGGCGCAAGTGCCGGCCTCTGCAGATGTTCCCCGTCAGGAGCCAGCAGAGATGGCCCCGCCTGGATCGATAGGCTAGACGCCGCTCGCGATCGCCGTCGCTACAGGCTACGATCTCCCAGCAGTCAGCTGGGGAGCGCCGTCAGTGGCAGCGCTCCCCAGCCTCGAATCGCGGCACTGCCTCGACTCTGCATATCCAGTCGCAGGCAGCACACTCATGCGCACGGGATCAGAACTCGCCGTGCACTCCGACCCGCCAGACCGTGTACTCGCCGTCCTGCGTTGGGTCGGCGGCATTGTCCCAAGATCGGTTCTGGTAGCTCAGTGTGACTTCAGCGCGAGGATCGACCAAGTAGCCGATGCCGATCCAACCATCCACGATTTCGATGTCGAACGGACTGAAGATCACGTCCACGCCGTCGAGATCGGGATCCTGATCCCAGTAGTCGCCCAGGCCGTATGTGACCTGCTCGCCATTTGTCTCCGTCATGGCGTAGCGACCGAAGAGTCTCACCCGGGATGTCGCCTGGATGGAGGCGTCGATGACTCCTATGTTGGCGTCGTAGTCAAAGGCGCCCACGGAGTCGATCGGCGCGAACACGATGTCCACAGGCGATAGCGGAGGAGACAGTGTGAAGTCCGCCGTCCCGTAGGTGACATCGGATCGCGTTGCACCTTCCTGCCAGTAGTAGGCAGCGCTGAGGCGCGTCCGCGAGTTCGCGTTGTGGCCAAGCTGAAGGCCGGACGTACGCCTCTCGTCGTCGGACGTACCCGCGACAGCCAGGGCAGGTACCGACACTTCATAGGAGTCGTCCCGATCAGTGTAGAGCGCGCTCAGCAGCGTCTTGTTCGAGACGCTGTAACTGAGGACGCCCGAGAACATGCGTCCATCCGACGGCAGCCCGATGAGCCGAGACGGGAAGCTGTCGGGCGGGGAGGCCGGATCGAAGAACTCCCCATGATCGGTGCTGGTTGTCCGGTAACGGAGCTGGAGCCGTGTCCTGGCCCCGATACGTGAGATGAGCGAGGCCCGCCAGATATCCGAATCGCTCTCCAGCGGCACCAGCTCCTGGCCGATAGGCTCGCGGTCGACCTTCTCGTTCGCGTAGCCAAGACTCAGCGTCGTGCCGCGGAAGCCGGTGTAGCGAGCATCGATCCTACTCGTATCCAGGTCCCGTGACGTCCCCTCCGTCACGTCGGCCACATCCGAGCTACGCTCAACGTAACTGGCTCCGATGCGGAGATCGGGCGACACCATCCAGGCGAGGCCGCCACCGGCACTTGATATGTCGATGCTGCCGCCCCCGTAGGTGTTCTCGCGGTCTTTGTCGCGCCAAAGCAGCGCGGCCGCCACTTTCTCGCTCAACTGTCCCGAGGCACGCAGATCGTCGACATCCGTCTCCGTCGAAGCGACTCCGAAGAGAGGAGCCGGGCCGTTGTAGACGGACGAGACGCCAGAGAAGTTGTAGATCTCTTCCGGCGCCTTATTCTCGAACTCCCTGTCCTCCTTCATGTAGCGCAAGGAGCCGGACGGGAATGCAATTTCGACGCCGCCCTGTACGATCGTGGTCTCCCGATCGATGCGTTCGGAGGTCTGCTGCTTGTGGCACGCATTGCATCGGTCGAGGAAGCGGAACTGCTGTGAGCCGCTTTCCGCCTCCTGCCAGAAGTTCAGCATCCACTTGACGGACGGAAGCTTCGGGCAACGGGCCGCGAGGCGAACGTCGAACGTGTCGCGGTCGATCTTGAAGTCGTCTCGTCCGGCGGTGAGATCGGTGGCCTCGACGTCCTCGAGTCCTCCGTCGATGCCCGGGAACTCAATGAGGCCCTCACCGTCGATCGGGTCGTTGTAGCGGTCGAGCCGGTGCGTTAGGCTGGACCAGCTCGCCTGCACGTCATAGATCGGGTTGCCGAAGCGCAGGCTGACATCCTGATCGCCGCGGGCGAGGTCAATCAGCTCGAACCTGAAGTCACTGTTCTCACCGAACTCGGTCACACCGATTCGGGGGGCAGGCCAGTCGTAGTCTCGTCCATCGTACTCCCGGACATACGTTGAGCTGCCGTCCTCGTCGATGTCGGCCCATTCGATCTCGCCAAAGCCCCACATCGCCCGGTCCAGGGAGCTGGCACCCAGGGAAGCGGCGCTGCTGGAGCCGCCGTTCGCTGTCTCCAAGGGACTACCTGGCATGAAGGTGCCGTGGCTGGTACCAGACGGCAGGTCTGCGCCGTGGATGCGGGAGTGACAGCTCGTGCAGCGGTCGTAGAACGTGGCCGTGGCCAACTGGGCGTGGTTCACGTCATCCGGATCGTTCGGATCGAAGGGCACCAAGAAGCCCCGACGACCGTCGAAGTGGCCGGGATGGCACTGCAGACAGAGCAAAGGCTGGTCTTGAACGAGCAGGTTGTCGTTCTGCGCACCATGGGGCTTGTGACAAGTAGAGCAATCCTCCGTCACGGGCGGATGCTCGTAAAGGAAGGGACCCTCCTTCTCGGCGTGACAGCGATAGCACATTTCCGCGGTGGAGGCGGCTGGCAGAGCACCGCGCTGCTCCCCGTGGACGTTGTGGCAGTCGCTGCAGACCATCTTGCCTTCAGCGATCGGATGGTGTGACGGCAGCGAACCGTCGGCCACCTCCGTCGGATGGCACTCTTGACAGAGCTCCGGCTCCCTTGCCTTCAGCATGGAGGCGCCGACTCCGCCGTGGGGGTCGTGACAGGTCAGGCAGGAGTCCTGGGTGGTCGCGTGAGGCGACATCACCCAAAGGCTCTGCTGGCCGCCTGTGTGGCAGGCGAGACACATCTCGGTAATCTGTGGCCCGGCTATGCCTGCCAGGCTCGGCCGCTTCGACTCGTCGATCGGATCAGCGAGATGGTCGGACGCCGTAGGATGACAGGCCGCACATCCCTGACTCTCGGGCGAGATGTGTGGCGCGCTAACTGTTCGGCGGTGGATGCTGGTCGCCCACTGTGCGCTGGCTTCGGCGTGACAGGCCGCGCAGGTCGCACCAATACCCGGTATCGGGGCTTTCCCGTCGGCATCGGCAACCTGACCGATTGGGGCGAGCAACACCAACACACTTGCTACGACAGTAGCGATGACGAAAGCACAACGGACCGGCACACGTCGTCCTGTAGGCAGGACTCTCCTCACACGCCATCCCTCCGTACCGCGGCGCTAGCGAGCCCTCGCCGCGGCCTTAGATTCTGCAGCTCGGCTGTCTCGGTCGGATTCCACTGGCTCGTCCGACGCGGGCAAACCGAAGATGCGCGCAACAGCGGCTATGAGATCAACATCGCCCCGCTCCTGTCCTCGGGCCGCCTCCCGAAGCGTGACGATGGGTTGGTGCAGTAGTTTCCTGACGAGGAGATCGGTCGCATAATCCAGCGCCTCGGAATCTACTCCCGGGGCGCTCCCCCGAACGACTTGGCTCAGGCACTCCTGGCGCAGCTGCTCGGCCTGCGTCCGGAGTTGGACGATCAGGCGCGTCATCTTCTGATGAAGCTCCGAGGCCCCGAACTCGACGACTTCCTCCTCCACTATCTCTCTGACGCGGCTTATCTCTTCTCCCCGCGCCTGGGCGTTCTCGCCTACCACGGCCTCCAGATCGTCAATGTTGAAGAGGGAGATGCCCGGGAGAGACCCAACTGCGGGATCGACGTTCCTCGGCACCCCAAGATCCACTATCAGCATGGGGCGATCCCCGCGGTCGTGCATCGCCGCGCGCACATCGGGAACGCGGATAAGGTGGTGTGGCGCTGCCGCGCACCCGATCACTATGTCGCTACTCGAGAAAGCGGCCGGCAGCTCCTCGCTCGTAACGACTGTCCCACCTAGGCTCTGGGCCAGCTCCCTCGCGCGAGCTGGCGTGCGACTGAAGACAGTAATGTCTCCCGCGCGGGACGCCGCGAGATGTTTCGCGGTTGCTTTGGCTATCTGTCCTGCGCCGAAAACCAGTATTCGCTTGCCGTGAAGCTCGCCAAAGGTCTGCTGGGCCAGCCGAGCGGCGCACTGCCCAACCGAGAAGATCCCAGAGGAGATTGCAGTCTCGCGCCGAGCCCTCTTGCCAGTCTTGACCGCGTGCTGGAAGAGCCGAGCGAGAACGGGGCCAGCCTGCCCAGTCTCGAGCGCCCCTGCCATCGCGGCCTTCACCTGTCCAAGGATCTCAGACTCGCCGACAACCATCGAGTCTAGTCCACTGGTGACTTCGAGCAGATGCCGGACCGCTGCCTCGCCCGCGCAGTGGTAAATCGCCTCAGGGTCGAGACCATCACCAGCACCGACCATCTCCCGGAACAGCCTGGCAGCGGTCTCGCGAGGTGACGACTCTGGGGGAGCGACAAAGTACACCTCGACCCGATTGCAGGTGCTGAGGACGACACACTCGCGCCCGCAGAGAGACGCCGCGGCGCGGTGCAGCAGATGACCGGTAGAATCTGGGTCCCTGGCCAGCCCCTCCCGGCAGGCGATTCCGACGTGTTTGTGGCTTATGCCCGCGACCTGGATTGCGCCGGCAGCGGCCTCTCGCTCACCAGGTCTCGTACGCAGTGCGGCTGCAATCATGCCTCTTGACCTCGCGACAACTCAGTAGCACAGCCTTCCGGGGCAGCATAGGACCTGCTACTGGTCGCTACTGCGCAGTAGCTATCACTACGCAGTAGCCGCATGAGTTTGTACCAAATCGCACAAATTGTCAATACCTGTTTCCCAGTGCCCAGAGCTGAATCCTGAGAACGAGTGCCTGCGCCTTGAGAACCAGACACTCAAGAGGGAGGTACCGGACCGCGTCCGGTCCATGGCGGAGGAACGTCGGCTGCCGATGAGGGAAGTGGTTAGCATCGTCCAGCGGGAGACGATCCTGGCTTGACCTCGGTTCCTACACCGCAGTCGCCGCCAGCACGCGGTCCGGCAGGAACGGCATCTCTCGCAGCCGTTTCCCCGTAGCGTCGAAGATGGCGTTCGCGACGGCGGCAGAGATCGGGAAGATAGAGGGCTCGCCGGCTCCCTGCGGCGACAGCGTCGGGTTTGGGACGAGCACAGTCTCGATCTTCGGCGCATCCCGTATCGTGGGAATCGGGTACTTCGAGTACCGGTCCGTCAGGATCCTGCCCTTCTCGTAGTGCACCATCTCTCGCAGGGCCGGGCCCAGTCCCATGATGATCCCGCCCTCGATCTGGTTCGTGATCCCGTCCGGGTTGATGACAAGGCCGCTTTCTTGGGCCACCACGACTCGCGAAATACGTACCAGACCTGTCTTCGCGTCCACATCCAGCTCCACGATCTCGGCCACCCTGGAGCCGACGTCGATCCCGCAGGCGAACCCCACTCCCTTCCCCGTCGGAGCGCGTCGCGGGGTCCAGCCATAGGCCTCGGCCACGGCCCGCACCGTCCGGGCCAGACGCGGATCGTTGTCTAGGTGCTTGAGCCGAAACTCGACCGGGTCCTCCCCCATCTCGCTTGCCACTTCGTCCATGTGCACCTCGATGGCAAAGGTGATCGCCGAGCCGGCCAGCCCCCGCCACGCGCCCTGACGCAAGGGCGAGTCGCAGCCGAATGACCGCACCCGCCGATTCGCGAACCCGTACGGCGGCTCGGCTCCCCGGTCGCCGCAGTTGTGGACGTCGCAGTCCCAGGCGGAGATCTCCCGGTCGCCGTTCACACCACATCGGATGTCGATGAGTGCAGCCGGCTTGAAGTAGTTCCAAGTCAGCTCCTCCTCCCGTGTCTGATCCACCATGACCGGCCCTCCTACCGCGCGGGCGAGCCGCGCGGCCGCGATCGCGAGCTCAGGATTCGTCTTGCCACCGAATCCGCCGCCTACTCGCGGCACGACGATGCGAACCTGTCCGGACTCGAGGCCCAGTGCCTCGGCCACGTCGTCCTTCTGTAGGAACGGTGTCTGAGTGTTGGAGTAGACGGTGACCTTGCCATCCTGCCAGGACGCCAGCGCGACATGCGGCTCGACCGGCGCATGGGCCACGAACGCCGTCCGATACGTGGCGCTGAACTGGCGCTCTGCGGCCTCCAGGACCGAGCCAACCGTGCCCTCTTCTGTTACCGTGTCCGCCAGTTCGGCCGTGCTCCGTAGGTCATCCCACAAGCTCTCCATGGCGGGATGCGGCTTCTCCTCCCAGTCGGCCCTGATCAACTGCCGCGCTTCTCTCGCGAGCTCGGGCCGTTCCGCTACCACCGCGACGAATCCCTCGTCGCGTACAACCTTGATGACGCCGGAAGCCCTCTCCGCCCGCGATGTGTCAACGCTCTTCAGTCGTGCGCCGAACGAGGGCGGATGGAGCACTGCACCATGGAGCATGCCCGGAATCCGGACATCGGCGACGAATTGCTCCTCCCCTGTCACTATTGCGCGGCCGTCTACCCTCGAGACCGATGTCCCGACAACACGATACTCAACCACCGGCCGGAGCTTCGGCTCGCCCTTCAAGGCGCGCCTGATTTCCTTGCCCTCAGTCAGCTCCCCCAGCGCGACCGACGTCCGAGTGTCTGATGCCAACGAGATGCGGCCCTCACTGACTGTCAGCGCGCTCGGCGCCGCCCCCCACTGCTCCGCCGCCATCTCCACCAGCACATCCCGCGCCTCAGCAGCGGCCGCGCGCAGCTCCACCCCCATGAATCTCACGCTCGTGCTGCCCCAGGTCCCGCCGTCCCAGGGCACCAGGTCGGTATCGCCCATCACCATTTCGACGGATGAGAACGGCACCGTCAGCTCCTCCGCAACCATCTGGGCGAGCGCAGTCTTGTTGCCCTGACCCATCTCGACCTTCCCCGTGAAGACGGTGACCATGCTGTCAGGCGCGATTCTGAGAAACGCGTTGAAGCTCGGTGCGTCGCCGCCCCCCGACTCGCCCGCCGCCCGAGCCAGTTCGCTGGGTATGGCGAAGAAGACAATCAGCCCGCCGGTTAGGCCCAAGAACTCGCGTCGAGTCAGGCCGCTTTCACTGGTCTCCATGTCTCTCTCCCGAGCTCGACATTGTCGCTGCCGCGAGCTGAGCAGCGCGGATTATCCGTGGGTATGGCGCGCACCGGCACAAGTTGCCCGCCAGCGCGTCTCGGATCTCAGGCTCTGTGGGGTCTGGCTTCCGCTGCAGCAGATCCACGACACTCATGATCAAGCCTGGAGTGCAGTACCCACACTGGAAGGCCTGCGTCTCCAGAAACGCCTCCTGCACAGGGTGCAGCCTATCCCCGCTGCCCAGGCCCTCGATCGTTGTCACCGAACGTCCGGCGACTGTTGAGACTGGGACAACGCAGGAGCGCACGGCCCGCCCGTCCAGAAGTACCGTGCAGCTGCCGCACTCGCCGACCCCACATCCGTACTTCGCCCCGGTCAGTCCTAGCTCGTGGCGCAGCACACTCAGCAGGTTACGGCTGCCAGAGACCTCGAGCTCCCGCTCCACTCCATTCACCTGAAAGGAGATGGTCTCTTTCGTCTCCGCCATGATGCACCTCTCTCAGCGAGTCTCGCACACGCAAGCGGGGATCTGTTTCTGTGTTCCCCCCCGATTGCCTCGAATGAGTTCTGCGTGGAGGGCCACGACCACAAGTCATCCCGTGTGGTCGTCGAGTACCTCTGAGGCCATCGCTAAACGCCTGAGATTGTGCTTCGGCGGCCGGCAGGGGAAGGAACCTTGCCTGCTGAACTGAGGGAGCGTATGTCCACTCGACGTAGGCCACACGCCGTCATTGACACACAGTGACGTGCTGGACACAGTGTTGGCGTCTGAAGGGCCCGGCGCCGGAGTCGGCACAGGCGTGACAGAGAAACGAGTCCCACAAGGAGTGGCCGCAATTCGGATGGAGTTGGGCCTCAGTCAGGCTGCTCTGGCCGACCTCCTTGGCGTTTCTCCGCGGACGGTCCAGAGCTGGGAGCAGGGATGGCGGAGGCCCAGCGACGCGCTGGAGAAGTCGCTACTGCTACTGGTGATGGCCTGGCGTCAGGGCGACAAGCTCGTCTCTCAGGTATGCTGGGAGGTCCTGGCTTGTAGCGACGACGAGCGCGAGCGGTGTCTAGCCTATCGATCCAGGCAAGGCCATCTCTGCTGGTTCCTGACGGGGAATATCTGCAGAGGCAGGCACTTGCGCCGTTGGCGAGACAAGAAGAGCCTGTGTGCGGAATGCGCCTTCTTCCGCACGCTGTTCCAGGGCGATGTGCCACTGTGACGCCGAAGCCGGCGCAGCTGAACGCGGCACCAGTCTGGGGAAGTTGGTGAGCCCCCCGGGAACGGCCGCGCCTATCCCAGAGAGTCAACTAGATGCAGTAGTCCGAGTGCGAGACCGCGACACGACCGCTTGCTCGCTGCTCATCGCGTAGGGCCCGCTGCTGATCTCGTAGCTCGGCAAGAGTACTCTCGGCCAGTACACCCGTTATGGCTTCACTCGCTCTCTTCCACAGATTCCTGGCTGCACACGCCCCGGCACGATCGCACACAGACGACGTCGCGACGCAGTCCAGCAGGTCTGGCGGGCCCTCGACGGCTCGCACGATGTCCAGGGCGGTGATCGCCTCCGCAGGCTTGGCGAGTTCATAGCCGCCGTGCGGACCACGCTCGCTCCGCACTAACCCCGCGTTCCTGAGAGGTGCGGCAAGCTGCTCGAGATACCTTGGAGAGATGTGCTGTGCCCTCGCGACTTCCGTAAGCTGGGTGAGCCCCTCCCCTTCCCGCAGAGCCAGCTCGACCATCGAGCGCAGTCCGTACCTAGCTTTCGTCGATAGCTTCAGCATATTCCCAAACCATGTCGATCACTGTAATGGTTTTAGTCAACATTAAGCCCGTTGGGGCACACTGTCAAGGAGCCAGACGGCATGTGCTCAGCACGGGGAGGCTCAAATGGTCGCCGGGGAGCCGAGATATCCCCCCGATCCTGCTGAGCGGCATGGCGAAGCCGATCACCAGGGCCGAGCATCCCACTAGTGCAGCGCTCAGGGCGCAGGCCCGGGACCATCCGGCGCGGCCCGTGGAGCCGGATCAACTGCCGAGGATCGTCGCTGCATGCCTGAGGTAGCGGCCTCTGACGTGCCACGGCAGATGCATCTCAGCTGCCATGGAGCACCCAGGACACGCCCATTCCGAGCAAGGCAGACGCCGGCCTGAAGGGCGCGACTCGACTCGTCGCAGGCAGGGGATTGACCCACGCGGCCGCCTCGCCGCCGCAGGAGCGACCCGGAGGGCCCGCCTCAAGAACTGCAGCAGGCCCCCTGGCTGTCTCGTGGCATGTCTCGCACCGGTACTTGACAATTGCCAGTCCCGCAGGTAGAATACTACAGTATTCCGATGGGAATAATCGGGTAAGGCGCTGGCACACCCCGGGGATCCAGGCTCAACTGTGCGATTTGGCGGGCAGTACGGTCAAGCGATCAGTGCCCGGACAAAGGAGGGAGAGGCCGTGCAAGGAGCACAATTGGAGACTTTGCTGAGGGGCGCGGAGGGCCGCTCGGCGCTCGAGATTGTCCGGCTGATAGGCGAGAGGTTTGGCGAGAGAGCGGGCCTCGCCTGCAGCTTTGGGGCCGAGGATGTGGTGCTCGTCGACTTGCTTTGCCGGGCCGGCGCGCGGTCGCGCGTCTTTGCCATCGAGACCGGACGACTCCACGAGGCCACCTACGAGGCCATGGACCGCATTCGTGAGCACTACGGCACACAGATCGACGTGTACTACCCGCGCCATGAGGACGTAGAACGGATGCTGGCCCTCGGAGGTCCCTACTCGTTCCGAAAGAGTCTGGAAGCGCGCCACGAGTGCTGTCGGGTGCGCAAGGTCGAGCCGCTTGAGCGGGCCCTCTCGGGCCTGGCGGCGTGGATGACCGGGCTGCGGCGTGAGCAGAGCGTGACTCGTGCCGCGGTGGAGACCATAGAGCGCGACGAAGCCCACAACGGCATCGTTAAGATCAATCCGCTCATCGACTGGACGAGCGATCAAGTCTGGGACTACATCCGGGAGCACAAGGTTCCATACAACCGGCTGCATGACGAGGGATTCCCAAGCATCGGATGCGAGCCTTGCACTCGAGCCGTGGCCCCGGGCGAGCACCCGCGTGCCGGGCGGTGGTGGTGGGAATCTCCGGAGCACAAAGAGTGTGGGCTCCACGTCCAGACGGAGAGCAGCTAGGAGCCGAGCGCCCCTGCGGGGATCGGATTGTGTGACGACGCAGCACAGGACAACACATGATCAGTCTAATGGCGATACTGGCGGGTGCAGTCTCGATTGGGCTTGCCATCAGCATCGGTGCCAACAACAGCGCTGCGGAGATGGGGCCGGCCTATGGCTCCGGCGCGCGATCGCGCCGGGAAGCAGTTGGGTTGATCGCCGTGTTCTGCGTTCTAGGGGCGGTTCTGGGAGGCCATCGGGTGATGGCGACTGTCGGGGAGAAGCTGGTGGACGGCGACGTCCTCACGGGCAACATGCATGGGGTCCTGGTGGTGGCGGCGGCGGCGCTCTCGCTCGTCGCCTTGGCGAACGTCCTGCGCGTGCCCATTGCCACGAGCCACGCCGTGGTGGGGTCGGTGATCGGCCTAGGCCTGTTCTACCGATCCGTCAACGGTCCGCTGGTCGCCGTGGTGGTGGCGTGGTGGATCGTCACGCCTCTGGCTTCACTGTTCGTTTCCTATCTCGTCGGCCGGTACATCTATCGCTACTTGCTCCATTCATTCGGCCGGCTTCGAAGCGAGCAGGCCGCGCAGCGAGTCCTGGTGGGTCTGGTCACGATCAGCTCATGCTGGATGGCATTCTCGGCGGGATCGAATAGCTTGGCAAAAGCCATGGGGCCGGCCGTCGGCGCAGGAGTGTTCCACGCAACGGGCGCGGCGATACTGGGCGGAGTGGCAATGGCCCTGGGCGCGCTCTTGCTGGGAGGCCGGATGATCCACATCGTGGGCAAGGAGATCACGTCGATCTGCCCGCTGTGCGCGGTTCTCGTCCAGGCGATATCAGCTTCGATCGTCTTCGCCGCCAGTCGATTCGGCATGCCGGTGTCGCTGGCCGAGATCGTCACCTGCTCGGTCATCGGGTTCAGCTGCGCTGCCAACGGGCTGAGGGGGACCGCGAGCAATAGCCACGTGCGGCGCATGCTGCTGCTGTGGCCGGCCGCTCCAGGGGCGGCGGGCCTGATGGCCTTTGGCTTGCTCGCCGTCATGTAGGAGTGGGAGTGAACATGGGCGCTGTCTATGATGCTGCGAATGCAAGCACGCAAGAGGACGCGGGTCTCTCGTCCGACGAGCGCATTGCGGACAGCGCGCTGGACCTCATCGGCAACACGCCCTTGGTCCGGCTGGCGCGGATGGCGCCTTTGGACGGCGGCGAGGTGCTGGCGAAGCTGGAGTCCTTCAACCCCGGCGGCAGCGTAAAGGACCGCATCGCGCTCGGCATGGTCGAGGCGGCCGAGGCGGCGGGCCTGCTGGGGCCGGGCGGAACTATCGTCGAACCGACCAGTGGCAATACCGGCATCGGACTGTCGATGGTGGCGGCGGTGAAGGGATACCGTGTGGTGCTCGTGATGCCGGACGACATGACGTTGGAGCGCCGTTTCATTCTGCGTAGCCTGGGGGCAGAGCTGCTCCTGACGCCCGCTGCCGAGGGGATGGCCGGGGCCGTGCAACGGGCACGGGAGTTTGCAGAGAGCACACCGGGAGCGTACATGCCACAGCAGTTCGAGAATCCGGCGAACCCGGCGATCCATCGCCAGACGACGGCGCGAGAGATCCTCACCAGCACGCGCGGCCGCCTGGACGCCTTTGTGGCCGGCATAGGGACGGGCGGTACGATCACGGGGGTGGCGGACGTGCTCAGGCGGGAGCTGGCTGAAGTCCTGACCGTCGGTGTCGAGCCGGCCTCCAGTCCGGTCCTCACTGAGGGCCGCGCCGGGCGCCATCTGATTCAAGGCATTGGCGCCAACTTCGTCCCCCGTGTGCTGGACCGCTCACTGATCGACCGGATCCTGCCAGTGACTGAAAGGGATGCCTTCCACACGGCTCGACGACTTGCCCGAGAGGAGGGTCTGTTCGTAGGCGTCTCGGCCGGAGCAGCAACCTCTGCCGCTCTCCAGATCGCAGAGGAGCTGGGGGCAGGGAAACGGATAGTGGTCGTGTTGCCGGATACTGGGGAGCGCTATTCGAGCCTGGAGCCATACTTCGGGTTCAGCGGGGACGCCGAGACCTCAGCTTAGGCCTGCCAACGGCCGGCTGCGGCGAGGCGACCCGTCGGGAGAACCAATCGTGGACACAGACAAGAGCAAAGAGCAACGTGCAGAGCAGCGCGCGGAGGAGTTGAAGGCCGGGGGGTTCATTCCTCAGCGCCAAAGGGGAAAGATCACCGTCCGCTGCAAGGCGCCCGGCGGCCGCATGACCTCAGAGCGGTTGGCAAAGATCGCGGAGGTCGCGCAGGAATACGGCCAGGGCCTCGTGCATCTCAGCGTGCGCATGTCACCGGAGATACTCTATGTCGAGTTGAGCGATCTCGACGATGTCGTTCGTGAGCTGGAAGAGGTGGGGCAGGAGATCGCGTCCTGTGGCAAGCGCTTCCGCGTCTCCACCGCCTGCGGCGGCTGCGAGTACAACCCCAACGGCTGGACCGATACCCAGCGCCTCGCGGTGCAAGCGACAGACCGATTCTTCGGTCAGGAAACCCCCCATAAGTTCAAGACCACCTTCAGCGGCTGCGTCATCGACTGCCCGCGCGCTCGGGAGACGGACCTCGGCTTCCAGGGCATGGTGTCTCCTCGTCTAGAGGACGAGAAGTGCACTAACTGCGGCATCTGTGTCCGAGTCTGCCGGGATGAGGCGCTGACGATGGATGCCAAAGAGCTACCCGTCAGAGACGCCGACCGCTGCACCTCGTGTGGCGACTGCATCAAGTCATGTCCTCTCGACGCCATGGTCCCCGGGAGGACCGGTCACGCCGTCTACGTCGGTGGAAAGCACGGCAAGCATCCGCACGTCGCCTATCCCGTCGCCCAGCTCGTGCCCGATGACACGGTCATGGACGTGATCGAGGCCACGATGGACTGGTATCGCCAGCACGGGAACACGGGAGAGCGCATCGGCAACACCTTTGATCGGGTTGGCATCGACGGCTTCCGCCGGGCGCTGCGGGACGTGGTGGGCGACGGCCTGCTGACAGCGGAGGATTTGCAGAAGCACGGGTGGCGGAGCGTCTTCTACCGGGGCCTAGCAGACACCTTCCCCCAATATGGAGCATTGGACTGATGGAGAGCAGAGCGATGGAGCGACAGGCCGATGAGAAGATCGATTTGCGGGGGACCCCCTGCCCCATGAACTGGGTGAAGACCAAGCTGCGTCTGGAGGAGCTCAAGCAGGGGCAGCTGTTGGAAGTCCTGCTCGACGATGGCGAGCCAATGCGCAACGTCCCCGGGAGTGTGAAAGCGGAGGGGCACCGGATAGTGGCGGCCGCGCCGCTCGAACACGGCTTCCGCTTGCTGATCGAGAGAGCCGGAGACGCCGCTCAGTAGGCGGAGCGTCGGAGGAACGGGAGCAGCGCTGATGACAGCCACGACGTGCCTTATGACAGCCCTGAGATGCCGGGAGTGTGGACGCGAGTATCCTGCGCGGGCGACCTATAGCTGCGAGTATTGCTTCGGCCCGCTGGAGGTGGTCTACGATTACGAGCGCGCCCGGCGGAGCATGTCGGCCGAGGCGGTTGGCTCTCGGCCTCAGAACCTGTGGCGGTATCGAGAGCTGCTTCCACTGGAGGGCGAGCCGACGGACGGCCTCAACTCCGGCTTCACGCCGCTAGTTCGCGCAGACAACCTGGCGCGCGAACTCGGAGTGCGGGAGCTGTACCTCAAGGACGACTCGGTCAACCGCCCCACGCTCTCCTACAAAGACCGTGTGGTCCCGGTCGCCCTCTCCCGGGCCAAGGAGTTGGGCTTCGATACGGTGGGCTGCGCCTCAACGGGGAATCTGGCGAACTCCGTCGCCGCCCACGCCGCCATCGCCGGTCTGAGAGCCGTCATCTTCATCCCGGCCGGTCTGGAGCTCGGAAAGGTGCTGGGCACTTTGGCCTACGGGCCGACTCTGGTCTCGGTGGAGGGCACCTATGACCAGGTGAACCGGCTCTGCACCGAGATAACGACCAAGGCTCGTTGGGCTTTCGTCAACGTGAACCTCCGGCCATACTACACTGAAGGAGCGAAGACCTGTGCCTTCGAGATCGCCGAGCAACTGGGCTGGCGCGCGCCCCACCACGTCGTTCTGCCCGTGGCCGGCGGCACTCTCTTGCCGAAGGTGTGGAAGGGATTTCAGGAGCTGCACCAACTCGGCCTGATCCCCGAGCTTCCCACGAAGGTCTACGCCGCCCAGCCAGATGGTTGCTCTCCTGTAGTCAACGCACTCAAGGAGGGGACCGACATCATCCGGCCGGTGCGGGAGCCCCGCACGATCGCGCTCTCCTTGGCCATAGGCAACCCGGCCGATGGCTACTACGTGCTGAAGGCGATTCAGGAGAGCCAGGGCGATGGCGAGACCGCCACCGACGAGGAGATCGTCGAGGCGATCAAGCTGCTCGCCAGAACGGAGGGCATCTTCACCGAGACCGCGGGAGGCGTCACCATCGCGGCCCTGCGGAAGCTGATCGCATCCGGCCGAATTCCAGTGGACGAGACGATTGTCGCGTGTGTCACCGGCAACGGCCTGAAGACGACGGAGCCACTCTCGGGGCGCCTCGGGGAACCCCTAACCGTAGAGCCGTCACTCGCTTCGTTTGAGCAGCGCGCGGGAGCGCTGCTGGAGGGCGCAGGCGCATGACCGATCCGACCGGGCGAAGCGAACACCCCGAGCAGCCGGGCTGCGAAAGCTCGGGCGGCGTGGTCGTCTTGTCGGCCGAGCACCTCGCTCAGCTCGAACACCACGCGCGGCAGACGTATCCAGAGGAGTGCTGT
>JALGXV010000289.1 GCA_029821885.1 Candidatus Hebobacteria bacterium | reverse complement strand
ATGCCACGCGGCCGCGCCTTCCGGAAGGCCGCCGTGAACGAGGATCAATTCAGAGAGCGTCGCGGCGAAGATATCTTCTTCCAGGCGTGCGTTCTCGAAGGGCCAAAGATAGATGCGTCCCGATTCAGGATTGATCACCCACTTGCCAGGCGCGTCGATACCCTCGGGGCAGTTGATCAGCGCTGAGTCCACGAAGTCCACATCTTCATGGTATTCGCGTGCGCCCCCCGACAGCTGATAGGTCGCCGGGATGGTCGAGCGGACTCGCGAGCCGAAATCCGTCCGTTCCACCGATTCGATTGGAACCAGGCCGATATTCCAATCCGACAGCCACGTCATGATCTCCATGCCGTGCGGCGGCATGGCCAGTTCGGTGACGTCAATCGTCAACTCGCTGACCCTCTTCATCTCTGGGCTGTAGTAGATGGCGTCTTCGACATCGTCCGAGAATTCCGAGTCCACGGGGGTACGGATCTTCCCGGCGATCGAGCAGATGCCCCGGTCCATCCAGCCGTTGTTCCGATCCACGAGCACGCGCAGGAGCGGGTCGGTGGTGTTCCGCAGAGCTACCGGGACGTCCGCCACGTAGACGTGGTCGCGGGCCGAGGCCGGGATGGCGTCGTAGAACGGGTCACCGCGGCTGATGGGCTGCCAGCCGCGAACAGGTACACCGGACGTAAATATGGGCTGCTCGCCCGACGCCGCCTGATACGTGATTCGTCTCTTCGTGGATCCGGAATCCTCACGTCCAAGCCTCACCGGGGCCTCGAAATGGTAGTAGCCGCTGCTGAAAGACACAATGATGTCCCCGTCGCCGCGAAGTTCTCGTACCTTGTCGCGCGCGCCGCGGAACGATGCAAGCGGCGCCGTTTTGGAGCCGGGGTTGGCGTCGTCGCCTGAAGGCGCTACGTAGAGTATCCGCGGCGCCACGACATCCGCTGCTTCGCTCATGGCGTGGAGAACGTCGGGAAGCCCCAGGAGCAAGAGGGCGATTCCAATGTGGCACACTGATGAGTTGGGCCGGCCCGATAGGAACGGCATGACTGAATTCTCCAAGTCTCCGGTGGTTGCATGCGACAGTCTCCTTCGATCACCAACTCTTCTTCGTCCATCGCGCCAGCAAACTCGCGATCCTCGGCCGGTTCGGAAGGCAAACTGCTCAAAGGAGTAAACGTGGCATCGTCTGATGCCGGTTAAGCAGCTTCCCGAAGTGTACCAGAACGAATCTGAGGCATCCAGGAGGCCAGGGGTCGTTTTCGGGCGATCCTGAGACCATTGGGATTGGCATCAGAAGGAGCGATACCGGCCCACCGGGTCCGCCGTCATGGGCCCCTGACGGGGACATCGAGTGCCACCGATCCAGTCCCGTGCGCTTCAGCCCGCGGGAAGGCAGTTGGCTCTGGGCAATCGAAGAGGAGGCGCGTGCGCTGGCGGAGTCCAGGAGCGCGCGGGGTCGGCGCAGAGACAGGGCCACTTGTGAGGGGAGTGATGCTGCTCCCTGACCCGGACCACATCGCCCGAGCCAAATGACGATGCGGGCCTGAGCTCGGGTAATCAGGAGGGACCACGATATGCCACACCCATGCCAACTCTCGGAGAAGAAGCGGGCGCTGTGCCGGCCCTATCACGTGATCGCGGCCCTCATCCTGGTGGGGACACTTGCTGTCGCCACGTCCGCAGCGGAGGAGAAGGCGCCCTCCGAGTCGCCCCAGGTCCTGCCCCACGAGGCCCACATGGTAGTGATGGGGGATGGGACCCCTCTGGCGACCGATGTCTACCTGCCGACAGAGGGGGAGGGTCCGTGGCCGGTGATCCTGGTGCGGACCCCTTACGGGAAGAAGGAGGTCGGAGCTGAGCTGGCCAGCGCAGTCTGTGGGCAGGGCTATGCCCTGGTCTCCCAGGACATGCGAGGTCGCTTCGAATCACCGGGAAGCGACGCCCTCATCTTCCACAATGACGGATGGTCGGAGAGACGGGACGGGCATGACACCCTGGAGTGGGTTGCGAGCCAGCCTTGGTCCAACGGCAGCATCTGCACGTGGGGCGGTTCGGCGCTGGGCATCACCCAGAACATGATGGCTCCGGGCGCGCCGGAGACGCTCAAGGCGCAGCATGTGGCGGTCGCAGCCTCCGACTTCTACGCGCAAGCCAGCTACCAGGGCGGAGTTCTCCGGAAGGCGCTGGCGGAGGGCTGGCTGGAAGCGGTGGAGGCCGATCCCGAGAACCTGGAGTTCTTCCTCCGCCACTACCGGTACGACCAGCTCTGGGAGGAGATGAACCCGGAGGCGCAAGCGCATCGCGTCAATGCGCCGGCCATCTTCTGGGGCGGCTGGTACGACATCTTCTCTCAGGGGACGATCAACTCGTTCGTGACGATCCACAATCGGGGTGGCCCGGGAGCCCGCGGCAGGTGTCGCCTGGTAATGGGGCCCTGGGCTCATGGGTCGTTCACCTCTGAAGACATTGCGTACCCGAACAGTGAGGGGCCGGACGCCCCGGCCGAAGCGCTCCGGTTCTTCGATCACTGGGCAAAAGGGGTGGACAATGGCGTGCCCGACGATCCCCCGGTTCAGTACTACGTCATGGGAGACACGACCGATCCAACGGCGCCTGGCAACTACTGGCGAACGGCCGACAACTGGCCGCCGCCCGCAAAGCTGGCCGGGTTCTACTTCCATCCAGATGGGAAGCTCATCCCGGAAGTCAAGCCCACGGGAGAAGGCAAGCGCAGCTACCGGTACGATCCCAGGGACCCCGTCCCGACCATTGGCGGGCAGAACCTGATGATCTCGATGGGGCCCATGGATCAACGGCCGGCCGAGGGCCGGGAGGACGTCCTCCTCTTCACGAGCGAGGAACTGACCGAGCCGCTGGAGGTCACCGGCCGTATCTACGCGACCCTCTTCATCTCGTCCGACCGTCCCGACACCGACTTCACGGTGAAGCTGACCGACGTGTATCCCGACGGGCGCTCGATGCTGGTCAGCGACGGGATCATGAGAGCACGGTTTCGGGACTCCTTCGAGCGAGAGACATTCCTCGAGCCGGGGCAGGTTTACCGGGTGACCGTCGACCTGTGGAGCACTTCGCTCGTCTTCAACAGGGGACACCGGATCCGGGTCGCCGTTTCCTCGTCCAACTCACCGCGCTTCGACCCGAATCCGAACACGGGCAAGCCGCTGCGTGCGGACGACGAGACCCGGATAGCCACCAATGACCTGCATCTCTCGAAGCGACATCCTTCGCACATCGTGTTGCCTGTCTATGCCGGGCCGGCGGATGCTCGAGACCTGCCTGCCCGCTAGGGCGAGCACGGTCCGCGGGTAGAGGCGCTACCCTCCGAAGTGTGCCAAGACTGATCTGAAACATCCAGGAGATCAGAGGTCGTTCCAGGGCGCTCCTGAGACCAGTGGGATTGGCATCAGAAGGAGCGTTCTGTATGCCTTCGAACCGGTCTCACGGTCGGTCGGCGGCCGCAACAGGTGCCACTCCACACCCGCCGAATACAGCCCCGATGAGTTCTCGGACACTTCGGACTTCAGATACATCCGAGACCGATCCGAGGTCCGCGCTGCGGATCATCCCCGGTGTTAGCGAACCTGGAGCCGGTCCGCCGCAGTGGCATGTCTGTGTGCTGGCGCGATCCCTGGCTCCTGCCGTCCGGACTCTCACGCCGCGGGTGCGGCTGGAGAACGCGAAGGTCGTCGGCCTTCAGCCGGAATCGGCGCGAGTTAGGGGGAGTGAGTGGACGGCGTTCTTCCTTCACGTGATTGGCACCCAGGATTCGCAGGAAGGCTCTATCACAGTTGAGCTGAGCGAGGCGCCGGGGTACACCAAGAGCAGCCCTCTGCCGGTGACCTCCTCGCCTCCGATTCAGCCGTTCGGCGAAGTGCAGGCGCAGTTGGAGTCGGAGCGTCCTGCGCCGGGCCCGATCGGTTCTCGGCTGCCGCTGCGGCCCATGGCAGTCCGCGACGGTGTGCTCCGCTACCCGGACGGCGAAGAGGTGGCGCTTTGGGGTGCCGCCTAC
>JALGXV010000051.1 GCA_029821885.1 Candidatus Hebobacteria bacterium | reverse complement strand
CCACGCGGGCCTGCGCGAGCACGGCCAAACACGATGGCGCCCGCGTGTCCCGCGAGCGCCGATAGCGAACATGTCCCGGTCCTCCTGCAGCCCCAGTCGCCTCCCGCTCCATCCGCAGAAGTCGCAGGGCTGAGACGACACGCGTGAGGGCCGTGCCACCATGCCGCTGGTGGCCGAGGCCCCTTCGAGCCCAGCACAAGCACTACCAGGACGGCTATTCATAGACATCTTCACCGGACGCTAGAGACAGACTGAAACCCAGTATTCGTCCGGGGGAACCACGGGGATGGTAGCACTTCACCACGCGTTCGTCAAGGAGGAATTTGGCTCAGCTCCCGAGATAGGGCCGCCGGCGCCGTTGAGGCATCTTGCCTGGGGGCCGGAGAGGCGGGAGCGCAGTCTCACGTGGCCGGGCAGATGCGCCCTGCTCCGCTCGAACGCTGGCCCCGCCCCCGGGCTGGCCTCATGCGTGCCTCAACTGCGCCGATGGCCGAGCAGGGACGAGATGTACGAGGCGCTGGCGGCTGGGCAACTGGGAAACGGCTCTGTGCTGCGGTGCGGCCCCGAGCGGCCGCCCGCTTCATCGCGTGGCCCGGGCTTCGAGCGCGACGATCCTGCGCGCGACCTCGGCGAGCTTCTGGTTGGAGCGGCTGCTGGTCCGCTGGAGCCAGCGGTATGCCTCCTGCTCGCCGACGTTCATGTCGCGCATGATGATCCCTTTGGCCCGCTCCACGAGCTTGCGGGCGTCGAGGGACTCCTTCAGCCCACCGACTTCCCCGCGGAGCGACTCCACATCCTTGAAGCGCGCCAGCGCGGTGGCGATGGCGGCGGCGAGGCGTTCCCGCGTGAGCGGTTTCACCAGGTAGCTGAAGACCCCAAGCTCGGCTGCGTCGTCGATCAGGGACTGGTCGGTGTGGCCGGTGACGATCACAATGGGAACGGGACGAGTGTCCAGGATTGACCTGGCCGCGTCCAGTCCATTGAGCTCGGGCATGCGGATGTCCAGCAAGACCAGGTCCGGCTCCGCCTGCGCGACCATGGCCACGGCCTGCCGGCCGTCGCTGGCCTCAGCCACGACCCGGTGCCCGAGGGACTCCGACATCCGGACGATGGCGTTTCGGACCGCCTCCTCGTCGTCAGCCACAAGCAGCCGCAAAGCTCCCACGTTGCCCCCTACGGCAATCCCCTCTGGCTCACTTATTCCACAAGACACGATGAGTCCGTGGGGCCTGCTTTCGGCTCCCGGGGCGAGACAGGGCAGCGCCAGCGGTGGGGCGGACGGGGCGCTACAGACCTGTGTCTCATCCAGCAACCGTGCGATACCCAATACTTCTCACCCGCCTGTGCCGGGTGTGGAATGTTCCCTATGGAACGTAGCGGAGTCAGGCGGCGAATCGCGCCCAAATGCCGACGACTACTGGGTCTCGGCGTGCCGGCGCTGTCTCTGCTCGCTTCGGGGAGGCCCTTGGGGTAATGCACGGGACCAGCAGATCGCCGGACAGCGAGCAGCTTCACAAGAGAAGCGACAGCCTCGACTCGCTCAGCAGGATCGAGAGGACTCAGCAGCGCCTGTGGATTCTGGCCCTCCTCCTCCTGCTGCTGGTCAGCCTCGGCTTGCTGATGGTCGACGCAGCACTCCACGCGGCGGAGCGCCTCCTCTTCGGCATGAAAGACGTTGCGCGGCAGGTACTGGACGAGTATGGTACGGCCGTCGCGTTGCTCACAATCGTGCTGCTGGCCTGCGCCTACCTCTACGAGAAGCTCCTGATGGTCCGAGATCGGAACCGCGAGCTGGTAGAGGCGCTCGACGCGAACGCGCGATTGCTCGCACTACGCAGCCATCAACTCGACACGTGGGACCGGCTCAGCCACCAACTGATAACGAACTTCAACCTGCCCCGTCTGCTTGAGCTGATCGCGCGGACGGCCGCTGATGTAACCGACTCTGATTGCGCGGCGGTCATCCTGTCCGATCAGGACAGCCCCCACCTGCGGCTCGCGGCAATCCATCGGCGAGGAATGGAGACCGAACTGGCGCGGAAAGCCGCCGCGAAGGTGATAGCGACCGGCGAGCCGATTGACCTCCGGTTCGGCTCTCTCCCAGACGACTTCGACCGGCCTGACCTGGAGTGGGAGGAGCTGATCGGCGTAGCCGCCACTCCTTTGCTCGCAGCCGATACCATCAGGGGGGCTCTTCTCGTTGGTCGGCTTGCGCCGGCCGGTCCGCTCGCGCACAATGTCACCGACGTGCTCGCCTCATTCGGCAGTCAGGCCTCGATCGCGCTGGAGAAGGCACATCTGTACGCCGAGAGCCAAAGGCAACTCCAGCGCCTTGCAGGCCTGCTGGAGGAGCTGCGCCGCGCAGATGACCGCCGACAGGCATCAGCCACAACATCCGAGGGAAAGGAGGAGACTCCCGCCGAGGCCGCCAGCACTCGCACTGCTGCCCAGACGCGCACGGGAGATTCGGTCTAGCCCGGTACGCGGGCCGTCGAACGCCTCGGCGTAGCGTGCGTTCCAGCAAACTCAGGTCGGCGCCCGCCGACCGCAGGAAGTGTCTTGGGAGGGGCCTCTTCGGGGAGGCCCTTTTCGTTTGCGGCCCGGCGGCCAGGTGCTCGCCGCCCTCACGAGCGCCCCCGCTGGGCCGCTGCTCTTCCCCGCGGTGTGCTGCCGACGGCCCCAGGGCTCGGCGACCTTCAGGCCGCCTCAAGCTCCCTTTGCCCAACGCCCCGGGGAGTATTGGCGTCGTAGTCGCAGAGCCAGAACAACCAAGACGCGGTGACCGCGCCCGCCCTGTCCATCAGCGTCCTCCTTGCGCCTTGTGGCAAGGCATCCCATCCGGGACAGCGGCGCGTTCCGCCTCCTCGCCCTTGGCGCCGGAATCCACCGGGAAGAGAATACGGAGGCGGCACACACCATCCAGAGCACTGTCGGCCCAGGCTGGGAGCGGAGTGGTGGGGTCCGGCGGGAGCCGGAAGCAGGGCATTGGCTCCCACCCATCTCCTTCATCGACTTCGACCAGGAAGCGGGCGAGGAGTCGGGCGCGCCACGCGCGGGAGTAGAGATCGGTCGCCAGATAGTCAGGTCGGATGTGCTGATAGAAGAGCGGCATCAAGCCTTCCCACAACGGAGACTCGGCCTCTGCAGGCCCGACGATCATCCACTGCGTCTTGCTCCAGGCGTAGTGCATCTCCGGGCTCAGAGCATGACCGACCGGTATCACCTGGAACGCGCCCAGGAAGCCCGGCGGCGATGTCGAGATGTCGACCACCCCGGCGTGTCCTGCACGGATGCGGCCGATGTCAGAGTACAGCGATCCCGCGAAGCGGCCGATCCCTCGGACCGGACGGATGACCCATCCGAGCAAGCGGCGCGAGCCGTCGGGGTAGCGGAGAGTGATCGCTCCGCCCTCTCGATTCTCGAACTGAGCCGCGACTGGATAGAGGTCTGGCCGGAGAACAGCTATGACGAGGATATCACCGCGGCCGGGGTGATATCCCCCTGGCAGTGGCCTCAGCCGCGACTCGTCGACTTCAAGGTACACGGGGTTACCCACGAGAGGTGCGATCCCACCGCCGAAGATGCCCTCGCCGGCCGAGATATCCGTGTAGATGGAGGAATTGGGGCTCAGAAAGGAGTTGTAGCCCTCCATCGGAGTGAGGAATTCCCTCGGCAGGAGGGAGAAGATGACCCCCCGCTCATCCTCCTGATTGTAGCCCACACTCACGTGGATCGCGTTCACAGCGGTCGCTGCTACTCGCCCCGCCGCGACCCACTTGCTGGCGGTATAGCCGCGCGGATTCGCCCGTGTGGTGTATCGCAAGACACGACCCACCGGGGTCCAGGTCTGCCCGCCGTCGTAGCTGGCCGCGACCTCGCCGCCGGCGTCGTTGACGATGCGAATCCTGGCGAGCTCTCGGTAGTCACATGGGGTCGTCGTGAACGCGGTCAGTCGACAGATCGGCAGCAGTGTGAGTGCAAGTGCGAGGCTTGTCAGATGCATGCTCGCCGTCCCACAGCATACGCTTGTCAGGAGATTCGCGGCTGCGGGATTCTATCAGAACGAGGGAAGATGCGCCAGCGGCTACCCACGTGCGCTGCTGGCAGCGGGCCGAGGGCCGGCGCGGCGGGCTGGCGATTGGGGAGAGGAGATCAAGGCCCGGTTGACAGGTCCGGTTGCGGAGTGCCCCTCAATTCCTATCCTCGCTCCTCTCCCCTGCTCGCCAAGAGGGCACCGCCCTCTGAGGGATTGAGCAGCTATTAGACGCGGCACAAGGGCGATTAGTTCTCGCTTCCCCAAGGACTGCGCCAATACGCGGCAGGCGACTATCCCTCGTGGGTTCTGTCCAGCAGCTCGACCGCGAGCGCCACGTTCCGCAGCGCGGCCGTCCGGAGTTGCGCCGCGCGGGCCCTCAGCCGAACTGAGATCTTCTCTTGCTCCACCAAGGCCTGGCGGACCTCTCCGGCAAGGTCTCCCGCCGACAGCTCACCCACTCGCGTCGCCGGCGTCGTGCCGAGCTGCTCCATCAGCCCGTCCACCTTTGGGTCGTAGGAAATGGCCACTGGCGGGACCCCAGCCACGGCAGCAAAGATGACCGCGTGCAACCGCGTCGCGATCACTATCCGGCAGCTCGCCACCAGGCCCAGTATCTCGCGCGCCGTCAGCTCGTCTTCGACTACGTGAGGACCGCATCGCATCTCCGCGGCCGCCCTCCGCGCAAAGCCAGCATCGAAACGGGGATGCATGGGGAGCAAGATGGGACGCAGATCGGTCTGCCCGCACACTGCCCCAATCGCGCTCCCCAGTCGCGCCGCCAGCTCGGAATCCGACCCGCGCCCGGGGGTCGGTCTCAGCGCGATGGCTGCATGCGGCACCCGGCCGAGGTCCTCCAGACCCAGCTTCTCCCGAACTGATGCGATCTCGGTCGGCGTGGGCGGCGGGATGAGAAATGCCAGGTCGGCCGTCACCTCGGGCGCTCGGCCGAGTCCGAGACGATGTAGGACGTCACTGGACTGCCGGTCGCGGACTGCAAGCGACTCGACGCCGGCCAGCACACGCCTGGTGGCCGCCCGGACCGCTGCTCGGCGAAGCGGGCCGACGCTTTGGCCGACGAAGGCAACGGGGCGACCGGCCTTGCGCGCGAAATGCATGATGGCGAGATAGTAGAGCGGTGATCGCCAGCTCGTAACGTCCTGGAGCAGTCCGCCACCCCCGCTTACCAGTAGATCGCACATCTTCGCTTGGCGTCTGGCGGAGCGCAGAGCGCGGGGAACGGCCATGACGCCGTGCTCGGCCGAGGTTGCTCCCGGGTCGCCGGAGAGGACGACGAGGTCGGCCGTTGGTGCAAGCTCGCGAAAGCCAGTGACTAGCCCGGCGAGTATCGCCTCGTCGCCTGCATTCCCACAGCCGTAGTATCCGGAAACCAGAACGCGGGCCGGCCTGCTCATGGGGAGCGGGTCCAATACCGTTCCGAGACCGCCAAGGCCAGAACGACCAGTGCGCCGACGGCCGCCCCGAGCCAGAGGCCGTTCAGGCTACGCAGCAGCGAGACGTAGAGAGGCGTATGGAAGTGGCAGAAGGTGTTCAGCAGAGAGACCTGGCCGATGGCGCCGGCGGTCGCCACCAGCGGGAGCCACGCCCGACGATTCCGGAGCCCCAGCAGTACCGCCAGCATGAGTGCCGGGTGTCCCAGCAGGAACTCCTTTGTGCGCGGTCTGACGACGAGCGTCGACTCGAGCACCTGCCGCATCTTGACCTCGAACGCGGAGGGCGAGAGGACCGGCTGATTGCCGGTCCGGGTCAAGGTGAACGCAAGGCCGGCAATGGCCGCGAAGACGACGGCGAGCAGCAGCACATTGACGGGCTGGCTCAGGAACTGCTGGAGGCGTGTCCGAGTCCGGATCCACCACAGCGGCAGAGATTCGATCTTGCCCGAGACATCGGCCACCACCGCGGCCAGGACGATCGCGAGCGGGCCCACGAAGGAGAGCTTCACGCCGGTGAACGGCGCCAGGCCGGACATATGCCCGACGCGCGAATACAGCCCCACCACGAGCGCCGCTCCGGCGAGCGAGATCGCGCACGCCCCTACCAGGCGCCAGACGGCCGCCCGCAGGAGCCAGGGGACGCCGCCCCGGCGGTGCGGCCCGCGTATGCCTTGCACAGCCCAGACCGTCGCGAGGGTCGGGAACACAAGCGCGGCCAGTAGCCCCCCGCAGGTGGCCACGAGCTGCGGCCTGAACGCCGCCATCCCTGCGCCAAGCGCGAGGGAAAGCAGAGCGATGCCCCAGGCCCAGATAGAGCCCAGCGGGATCAGCCGCCGGAGCAGGAGCATCGCTCCGGCCAGAACAGCCACCGCTGCCGCCGCCCGCGGCCAGCGCGGCGGCCACCCCGTGGGAGCAGAGAACGGCGTGGCCTCGCCGAGCTCGAACCCTCGAGCGCGCAGTGATTGAGCGATGGCGCGCACGTAGTCGGTGTTGTACCCCTCCGGATCGGGCAGCGCTCGCGTGATCAGACGCACGTAGGCGACCCGTATGTTTCGCTCCTCAGCCGCCCGAGTGTACCGCGGCACAGCGACAGAGGGGACCATGGTTAACATGTCCGACTCGCTGATGCTGTGGACTCGTACGGTCCGGTCGAAAAGACGATGCGCCAAGTTCCCATCCCCGCGCTGACCTGCCATCTCCACGCGACCGAAGAGCAGATCGCGCTCACGCATCGCGTCGGCCGTGACGCTGATCAGACCGTCGTATCCGAGGATCTCCTCCTTGTCGAAGATGACCAGGCGCGCGCCCGCCGAGGCCGCCTCCTCGACAGCGGCCTCGACCGCCGGGACCGTCGCGCCAGGGAAGTTGCGCAGGCGAGCGACTACTCGCAGGCCCGCGGCCTCGGCCGCGGCCACTTCCTCCACGGGCAACAAGACCGGCAGCTCACTGGCCTGTCCCGGGGGTATGCGCAGCGAGATGACTGGCGGCGGTGCGCCCAGGGTGATCTCGGCCTTGGGCAAGCGAAGGGCCAGCCTCGGAGCGAGGTGGGCGGCAAGTGATCCCTCGGGCGTAATCAGACTAGTCTCGTCGCCCAGGGCCATCGCCATAATGCGGCCCTGCGCAACCAGGTCGCCCACCGTGAGCTCGCGCACAGCGAGGGCCCCGGCACCGGCTTGCCGAAGACCCACCAGAAGCTCGGGCAGCGTCTTCCCCGCCGACGTGGCGACGAGCCGCGCGTCGTCGCCATCGATCACAATCTCAACCATGCGGTTCGCGTTCTCTATGCGCGCGCGCCCAATCCCGAGGAAGACGGCAGCGGCCACACCAAGGACGACGAGAAGGACGAAGGCTTTGTCGGAGCGATCCATTCGGTTCCCCTGCCCGGGGCCTTGCGCGCCGCATTGTAGCACGGGGATGGTCGCCCGGCAAACGGCGAGGTGGGCTCGACGGCACTGGCGAAACTACGCGGGCGTGAAGCCCATACCAAGGCTAGTCCTGGGAATGGACGGCGGCCAGACTTCGACGACCGCCGTCGTGTGCGACCTCACCGGCAAGCTCCTCGGGGTGGGCCGCGCTGGGCCGGCCAACCACGTCTGGGAGCCGGGCGGTGAGAAGCGCGCCAGAGAAGCCGTGGCCGGCAGCACCGCCCAAGCACTGCGGCAGGCCCGGGCTTCCAGGCAGACGGAGTTCGAGGCGGCCTTCCTCGGCATCACCGGCACCAAGGAAGACGGCCGGACCGAGCGCGCAGTGAGGAACTGTGTCAGGGCGAGGCGCCTGCGGGTCGCCAACGACAAGGTCAATGCCCTTGCCTCGGTCACGGGTGGGAAGCCGGGAGTCGTCGTGATCGCGGGCACGGGCACTATCGCCTACGGCGAGAACTCACGCGGCCGCTCTGCAACGGCAAGCGGCTGGGGTTACCTTCTCGGCGACGAGGGCGGAGGCTTCTGGATCGCTCGGCAGGCCATTGCTGCCGCCTGTCGGGCCTACGACGGGCGGGAGGACGAGACCGCTCTGGCCCGGATGCTGCTGGCCGAAGCCGGCCTGCCGGACCTCTGGGATCTACACTTCCTCATCTACGCCGAGAAGGTCTCCCGGTCAGAGCTAGCGGATCTTGCCCGGGTGGTGCCGACAGCCGCGGCCCGAGGAGACCGGGCGGCCAGGAGTATCCTGCGGGAGGCTGGACGCGAACTGGGCCTCGCTGCGGGGACCGTTGCGCGCCAGCTGAGGATGCGCCGCGGCCGGACGGCGGTGGGGATGGTAGGCGGCGTCTTCGGCGGCTCAGCAGAGGTCTGTCGCAGCTTCCGTCGCGAGGTCAGGACACATGTGCCGCGAGCGCACTTCCGGCGGGCACGCTTCGCGCCGGTCATCGGCTCCGTCGTCCTGGCGCTGAAGATGGCCGGAGTGCGGCGGACACAAAGCGTTCTGGCGAATCTCGAAACGGCCTCGACCGCGGTCGGCAGCAAGTAGGAGGTTCGCGGGCCGCGCGGAGGAGTGACAGATGAGGGAATCGGTAATCCAGAAGATCAAGGGGGGACTCATTGTCTCCTGCCAGGCGGAAGAGGGAAGTCCGTTCTTTCAGCCGGAGTCGATGGCGCGCTTCGCCAAAGCCGCGGAGCTCGGCGGCGCGGCCGGCGTCCGCGCGAAGGAGCCCGACATTCGGGCCATCAAGGAGATGTGCAGCCTCCCCATTGTCGGAATTGACAAGGTCTATCTCGAGGGCTTTGAGGTCTACATTACGTCTCGCCTCGAAGACGCGCAGCGGATCGCAGATGCCGGCGCGGCCATCATCGCCCTCGACTGCACCCCTCGTCCGCGGCCAGGCGGCGTGACCATGCAAGAGTTGGTGCAGCGCATCAAGTCAGGGCTGAAGCTCCCCGTCATGGCTGACATCGCCACCTTGGAGGAGGCGGTCGCGGCCGAGCGGGCCGGTGCCGACATCGTGGCCACAACGCTGAGCGGCTACACGGCCTACAGCCCGAAGCGGGCAACGCCCGACTTTGATCTCCTCAATGCCGTCGTGCGCGCGGTAGACATCCCGGTGATCGCCGAGGGACACATTCAGACGCCGGCCGAAGCGCAGAAGTGCTTCGCGCTGGGAGCTTGGGCGATAGTGATTGGAACCGCCATCACGCGGCCGGTCGAGCTGACGCAGCGGTTTGTCAGGGCAATTGGATCGAGTCGGCCCCAAGTATGAGGAGCCCCATGTTCGCCGGCCACGGATTCGAGGATGTTCGCAGGGCCCTCGACGGCATTCCCATCATCGACACCATGAGCACTAGGGGCCCGGATGGAACTCGCCCGAGACCACTCTCTACACCCTCTTCCGAGAGTCTTACGTCGACTGGGTCGCCCACGACGATGAGCTAGAGGATCGCCCTGAATCGCTGCGAGCGTGGCTCGGGCTACGCTGGACCAATTCCTACACCGTCTCGGTGATGCGCGGGCTTCGCGGCCTCTACGACATCGATCAGCGAGAGCTGCATGACTTCCCCTTCGGCGAGCTTGCCGAGGGGGTGATGTGGCGGGCCGCGGAGACGTGGTTTCACATCGAAATGTGAAGGGACTGACTGCTACGCCGCGCTGGACTCCTCCGCCGCGCCGACATCGGCCGCTGTCACACGCGCCACGAGCAGCGTCATATCATCGCGGCGGCGGCCCTCCCTCCCGTAGTCGACCACGTAGTCGAAGATGCCCTTCGCCATGGCATCCGCGCTGGCAGCGTCCGCGTGGGCCCCTATCTGCGCCAGCAGCCCGTCCCGGCCCAGGATACGGTCTTCACTGTCGAACACCTCGGTCATGCCATCAGTGAAGAACACCACCGTCGCACCTGTGCCGACGGGGTGCGTGACCTCCTCGTAAGCGGCTTCGGGCAGCACTCCCAGCACAATGCCCGGAGGGCTCAGCGTCGTCAATTCTCCCCCGTGCCTGGGGATAAGCACCGACGGCTCGATGCCCGCATTGGCGCAGGCCAGGACGCCCTCATCCAGATCCAGGATCGCGTAGCACATGCTGATGAACACCTCGGGCTCGTCTCGATCGTGCATTTCCGCCGCAACCTCTTGGTTGATCTGCGTGAGAACGCGAGCCGGGGAGCTCTCGCGGCGCGCGGCGACGCGTAGAGCCGACTTGAACAAGGGGAGATAGATGAGCCCGAGTTCCTCCTTTGCCCGGACGTCGGCCACCACGATGCCCCACCTTCTTCCTCCCAGGGGCACGACGTCGTAGTAGTCGCCGGACACGGCCCGCGCGGCCGGTCGGAACCGGAACGCAACTGCAAGGCCTGGTGTCGGCGGGAGGTGCCGCGGCCGCAGCATCTCATCGACGTGCTGGGCGATGCGCACCCTCTCCCAGTGCTGCTGCAATGCCGCCCTGCTCAGGACCAACTCCTGCCGCTCCCGCTCCTGGACCTCGGTCGCGATACTGACGATGCCGGCCGTCAGCAGAAGGAAGAGTATCTGCAGTGAGAGCACGCTCGCACCCGCTCGGTCTGCGCCAGCCTCGAGCGGGGCGAATGTGATGGCCCCGACGTACATGATCGATGCGAACAGCGCCACTGCAAAAGCCCCGCCCCGCCTGAACCACAAGCCGGCAACGATGACGACTGCGAAGTACATCACGAAGTACCGCTCACCGTCGGCACCCGCGAAGTAGATCCACAGGCTGATGAGCATGGTATCGACAGCGACGATGATCGGCCGGGGGAAGGACAGCCCCTCCATGTGCAGTATGAACAGCCCCAGGTTGTAGCCGGCCGCCGCGATGGTGGCAATGATCAGCAAATTGCCCTGCATGCCTCGGGCGTGCACGAACTGGGGCGAGAGGATCACGATGAGCAGGAAGACCGTCCGAAACACCGCAACAGCTACCTCGGTGTCGCGTCGGCTCAGGTCTACCCGGTTCGTAGGAGGAGTGGTCGGAGCTGACATCGTGCCCCCGATGTGTGGGCGGCCTTCGGCGGGCGGACCCTCAATCCTGCCCCAGCCGAGACTACCAGGGCCCAGATTGACCGCCCTTCAGGATTAGGAATGCGTGTCCCCTCTGTGGTATAAGCCAGATAGGTGGAATGGGTGGGAAGATAGCCCCTGCACGGCCTCGCGGCTGGCAGGCTACTCTGTCCTCCGGGGATCGGGGGGTGAAGTGATGCGCAGGAACCGCGATCGGCGGATCCATCTTGTAGTCGTAGCATTCATCGCCTTCGCCGCGGCAGCCGTAGCAGTGTGCATAGCTGCGCCGACAGGAGGCGACGACCTCACGACTCTCACCGAGAGGCTCGACGAACTCGCTCGCGAGAAGGCTCGCGTGCAGCAGAAGCTGAGGGGAGTCAAAGAGCGCCAGAGACAGGTGACGCGGCAGCTGGCATCGCTCGACGCTCGCGTAGGGGAGGCTGAAGCGAGGTTGCGTCGAGTGAACAATAGTGTGCGCGTCACGAAGGTGGAGCTGAGAGAGGCGACTGCCCAGTGTGAGGAAGCCGAGGCCCGCCTTGTCGAGCAGAAGACGGTCGTCGCGAAGCGGCTAGTCGCCGTCTACGAGCGCGGCCAGACGCGGCCTCTGGAGGTCCTGCTGCAGTCGGCCAGCTTCGCGGACTTCGCCAACCGCCTCTACTTGCTCAACGAGGTCATAGGGCGCGACGCGGAGTTGCTCCAGGACTTCGACGAGGCCCGGACGGAAGCATCGACGCAGCGGGAGGAGTTGTCCAAGCGCTACGAGGATCTGGCCGCGCTCGAGAGTCGCATATCCGCCGAGAAGCGCCGCAACACGGGGCAGCTCCAGGAGGCGGAAAGAGAGAAGCAGCGTCTGCTGCGTGACCGCGTCGCCTGGGAACGGGCCCTTGCCGAGCTCGAGCAGGACTCGCGCGAGATCGAGGCCATGCTGCAGCGCGTGCAGCATACGCCCGAAGGCCGGGAGCGTCTCGCCAAGCCATGGACCGGCAAGTTCGGCATGCCTGTTGAGGGCCGTATCACCTCCGGCTATGGCTACCGCAGACACCCCGTTCACAGGGTCCGCAAGCTCCATACTGGCATGGACATAGCGGCACCCACAGGCACCCCCATCCGGTGTGGCGCCGACGGCACGGTCGTCCATGCTTCTCGATGGGGCGGGTACGGCAACTGCATCATCGTCGACCATGCTGGAGGACTTGCGACACTCTACGCCCACTGCTCACGCCTCGCCGTGACGAAGGGGCAGGCCGTCACCGAGGGCCAGGTCATTGGCTACGTCGGCAGCACTGGTCTCTCGACGGGACCCCACCTGCACTTCGAGGTGCGCCGCGACGGGCGCCCCACTGACCCCAAGCCGTTCCTGCAGTAGCAACCGCCGCTCCGCTGGCTGACGGCCGAGAGCCACGTTTGACACAACCGCTCACGTCGGAGTAGAATCCCCCGGTCGAAGCCGCGCGGCCGCCGCGTACATGTGGGCATGCCGGCGGCTGAGTCATTTTGGCATCGGAGGACTGCTGTGAGCGACCTCCTGCTGTACGACACCACTCTGCGCGATGGTGCACAGACAGAGGGGATTTCGTTCTCCGTCGACGACAAGGTCAAGATCGCCAGGAAGCTGGACCAGCTTGGCGTCCACTATATCGAAGGGGGCTTCTCCCACCCGAGCATCCGGGCCGACATGGAGTTCTTCGCGAGGATGCGGCAGGAGCCGCTGGAGAACGCGAAGCTGGTCGTCTTCGGCATGACGCGGCGCGCGGGTGTCAAGGCGGAAGACGATCCGGGCGTGCGCAACCTGGTGGAGCTGGGCACACCGGCTGCCGCCATTGTCGCCAAGGCATGGGACCTCCATGTCACAGCCGCCCTGCGCGTCGACCTCGAAGAGAACATGGCCATGATCCGAGACTCTGTCCGCTTCGTGAAGAAACACGGCGCCGAGGTATGCTTCGATGCCGAGCACTTCTTCGATGGCTTCAGAGGCAACCGGGACTACGCTCTTCAATGCCTTCGGGTGGCGGCCGAGGCCGGGGCTGATTCTATCTGTCTCTGTGACACCAACGGCGGCATGCTTCCCGAGCAGGTCCATGAGGCCGTCGAAGTCGTTGCGGCACAGGTCTCACTGCCGCTGGGCATCCATACTCACAACGATTGCGAGCTCGCCGTAGCCAACACGTTGGCCGCCGTAGAGGCAGGTGCCACGCAGGTCCAGGGGACCGTCAACGGATACGGGGAGCGCTGCGGCACGGCCAACCTCTGCTCGGTGATCCCCAACCTGAGGCTGAAGCTCGGCAAGGAAGCCCTGACGGAGGAGCAGCTCGCCCAGCTGTACGACGTCGCACACTACGTTGCCTCCCTGGCCAATATGCCCCCGCCCGAGCGTGATGCCTACGTCGGGCGGAGTGCCTTCGCGCACAAGGGGGGCATGCACGTGGATGCCATGCTCAAGCATCCGCGGACCTACGAGCACATCCGGCCCGAGGTCGTCGGGAACGAGCGCCGCTATCTTGTCTCCGACATCTCCGGGCGCGGCAGCGTCATCTTCAAGGCTCAGTCGCTCGACCTCGGCCTCGACAAGGATTCGCCACAGGCCAGGGAGATCATGGACCGAATCGCGGAGATGGAGCACGCGGGCTACCAGTTCGACGGCGCCGAGGCGTCCTTCGAGCTGCTCGTCCAGAAGAGCGTCGGCCGCTACCAGCCGCGCTTCGACCTCGAGGGCTTCCGAGTCATCGTCGAGAAGGATCGCGATGGTGGCATCAGGACCGAGGCCACCATCAAGCTGAAGGTGAATGGAGAAGAGGAGCACACGGCGGCCGAAGGCGACGGCCCCGTTCACGCTCTCGACAACGCGCTCCGCAAGGCGTTGGAGCGCTTCTACCCCCAGTTGAAAGGCATCCGCCTCACCGACTTCAAAGTAAGGGTCGTCGACGCGCCGGCGCAGGCGACGGCTGCGGCCGTCCGGGTCATGGTCGAGTCGAGAGCCGGGGCCAACACCTGGACCACCGTCGGCGTCCACACGAACATCATCGAGGCGAGCTGGCAGGCACTCGTGGACGGGGTCGAGTACGGCCTCCTCAAGAGTCTGGGCGAGGCCGACAACCCGGGGGAGCAGACCACCGCCGACGAGTGATGCCCGGCCGCGCTAGTCTGACCGGCCTATGGTCACGCGTTTCAGATGGGGCGTGATCGCGGGGTCCTCTGTCTCCAGCACGACGCGGTACTGCAGGAAGCCCGGCTCGGCCACTGCGAACTCCGTGCCCGGCTCCTCGAAGAAGCTCGAAGCATCCCCGTCGAGGCCGACAAACGGGGCGCCATCCAGCGTCTCCCGCGTTGGTGCCGTGCGAATTTGGAATCGGCACGACGTTCCCGGCGGCGTGGCGGCCTCCCACGACAACAGATAGTGGCCCTGCTGCGAGACGGCACGCGGCGTCGATTCGAGCGCACCTTCCTTCGCCACCGGCAGCACCAGAACGCGCCCCTCGGGATGGGTGCCGAAGAACAGGCGGCCCTCGAAGGCGTGGGCGGAGACGATCATCTCCTGCGACCGAATAACCGCGTGGGCGTCCTCCAGCTTCCATAGGTCCGGCACGCCTACTGCGGCCCGACGCATCACGTCGCCCCTCAGCAGCCACACGCCCGAGTGAAAGGGGTGCCAATCCCCTTCCTCCGTCACCTCAGCGTAGCGCGTACCTGCTGGGCCGTGTGAGAGATGACCCGCGGGAATGTGGAGGTATGGCATGGCCCACCAGGGCCCGAAGCGGGTCACGGACCGGACTTGGTACATGCCGGCTTCGCTGAAGAAACGGAAGCCATCGGGGGTGAGTAGGCAGAGCCCCAGAGATGACCCCATGATCATCGCGTCCCTATCAACCGCGTAGTCGAGCACGACGAGCGCGTTCGGGCTCAGGCCAAGCCGGTCCCACGAGGCACCGTCGAACAGAAGCAGATCGCCGTGCGCGTTGAGGACGAGCTTGTCCTCGAACACCGCCATGAACCCGACGTCTTGGCCCTCGTGCGGGCCGCGGTACTCCTCCCGCCACGTCTCCCCCCCGTCGCCCGAGGATACGACCCGCCCGTAGATGGGCAGGCCTTCTTCCGATGCTTCATCCACCGTCTTGCCCGGGGGCGGCTCGTCGAAGATGTCGGCCGAGACATAGATGCGGTCCCGGTACACCGCCAGCCCGTAGATGTGGACCGCTCGCGGGACGGTCCGGTGCTCGACCCAAGTGTCCCCATCGTGGACGTAGATATTGCCCAGATCCCAGCCGCCGTCGTTCGCGTCGTACCCGGGGATGTAGAGCCGGTCGCCGTACACCTCGAGGCGCACCAGCCCCTGCTCGTTGACCTGAAAGACCTGCTCCCACTCGTGCGTCTCTGGATCATAGGTGAAGACAGAGCCCGTGTCCGTCATCGCGGGCTGCGTGCACGAGCCGAGGTACAGCCTACCCTGGAAGTCGGTGATGCAGGTGATCGTCTCGTCGTCCGTTGGGTCAAAGAGGAAGACGGGCTCCTCGAACTCGGTCTTCAGCAGGAGCGATGGCAGCATTTCGTGCTCGATGCCGTCCGCGCTGGCAACGAGGCCGGGAGCGCGCCAGTCACTGTCGTCGAGCACAACGTCGGCCGCCGCCCAGCCCTGCAATAGCAACACGAGAAGACACGGAATCAGACCACGACGGAAGCACATGAGCATG
>JALGXV010000288.1 GCA_029821885.1 Candidatus Hebobacteria bacterium | reverse complement strand
GGTGAGGGCCGCGATGCTATCTTGCGAGTCTGAAGCCTGCTGCAGCGGAGCTACTTCGGCTCGATCATGAGCCGGATGGCGGTTCGCTCCTGTCCATCCACCGTGATGTCTGCGAACGCGGGCCGACATATGAGATCGACCCCGGATGGCGCCATGAAACCCCTGGCGATGGCGACGGCCTTCACTGCCTGGTTGAGAGCCCCCGCCCCAATCGTCTGAATCTCAGCCGCGCCCTTCTCCCGGACCACTCCGGCCAGCGCGCCAGCGACAGCATTCGGATTCGACTTGGTCGAAACGCGTAGGACCTCCATGTCCGAAGTCCTCCTGCAACCGTTTGATTGAACCGGCCTGCAAACCTCGCTGCGGGTGAACCCGAGCTTCCGGGCTCACGAGTCTACTCCTGTGCGTCAATCAATTCTACCACACGCTCGATGGATCGTGCGCGTCCTGTTTCAATGTCTAGTGCGACGACAACTCCGCTTAGCACGACTGGGCCGGTGGCGACTTCGAATCGGGTGGGCATTCCGGTTAGAAAGCGGTCGATGACCGGCTTCTGCTTCATCCCGATAACCGAGTCCCGCGGCCCGGTCATGCCGACGTCCGTTATGTAGGCGGTCCCGTTGGGAAGCAGCCCCTCGTCGGCCGTCTGCACGTGTGTGTGGGTGCCGACAGCGGCACCCACTCTGCCGTCAAGGTACCAGCCGAGCGCTATCTTCTCGCTGCTTGCCTCCGCGTGTATGTCTACCACAATCAAGTCCGTTCTTCCACGAAGGGCCTCGATTTCCCTATCGGCCGCCCGAAAGGGGCAGTCCAGAGGATCCATGAAGACGCGTCCGACCAGGTTGAGGACCCCTACGGTGCCGAGGTCGCATGCTGGGAACAGGCCGGATCCCCGCCCAGGCGTTCCGGGCGGGAAGTTCGCCGGCCGGAGCACGCGGGGCTCGTGCTCCGCGAACTCGCCGAACTCGCGATGGCGCCAGACGTGATTGCCCGTCGTGAGCACATCCACGCGCGCGGCCAGCAGTTCCTCGGCCACGCCGGGTGTGACCCCAAGCCCTCCCGCCGCGTTCTCCGCGTTCGCCACGGTGAAGTCGATCTGGTAGCGCTCCACCAGATCCGGGAGACGGCTCTGGACTGCGGCCCGCCCGGGGCGCCCGACGACATCGCCGATGAAGAGCAGATTTAGGTGGTCTTTGCCCTTCTCCGATCTCACTTGGCGTACTCGACGGCTCTCGTCTCTCGTATCACGGTAACCTTGATCTGCCCTGGGTACTGCAGATCCGACTGGTGGATCTTCTCCGCCACCTCCTTGGCGAGGGCCGTCGCCATGACGTCATCGACGGCCTCGGGCTTCACCAGTATACGAACTTCGCGGCCCGCCTGGATCGCGTAACATCTCTCGACGCCCTCACACGCTTGAGCGATCTTCTCGAGGCGGTCCAGACGCTTGATGTATCCTTCCAGGGTCTCCCGCCGAGCCCCCGGCCGGGCGGCGGAGATGCTGTCGGAGGCGTACACGAGAACAGCCTCCACTGACTTGAACGGTTCGTCCTCATGGTGCGAGGCGATGGCGTGGATCACCTCCGGGCTCTCCCGGTACCGGCGGGCGAGGTCAATTCCGATCGACGTATGCGTGCCGTCCACCTCGAAGTCGACGGCCTTCCCAATGTCATGGAGCAATCCGGCCCTCCGCGCGACGGCCTCGTTCGCGCTGAGCTCCGCGGCCATGATGCCAGCGATATTCGCGACCTCTATGGAGTGGTCGAGGGCGTTCTGCCCGATCGTCGTTCGGAACTTCATCTTGCCCAACAGCCGCAGAAGCTCGGGGTGCAGTCCGGTGACGCCAGTCTCGAAGGTGGCCCGGTCTCCCGCCTGCTGTATGCGCTCCTCCACGGCCTTCTCGGCCTTTCGGACCGCCTCCTCAATGCGACCAGGGTGAATGCGGCCGTCGCTCACCAGACTCTCCAGAGCGATGCGAGCGGCCTCGCGCCGCACGGGATCGAAGGTGGAGATCACGACGGCCTCAGGTGTGTCGTCGATGATCAGGTCAACTCCGGTGAGCTGCTCGAAGGCTCGGATATTCCGACCCTCCCTGCCGATGATCCGACCCTTCATCTCATCCGACGGCAGCGCGACGGCGGTCACGGTCATCTCCGAGACCTGGTCCACAGCACAGCGCTGGATGGCGAGCGATATGATCTCCCGCGCTTTCCGGTCGCCTTCTCTCCGCGTCTCCTCTTCGATCTGCTCGATCACCATAGCGGCCTCGTGCCGCGCCTCTTTCTCAGCTTCGTCGAGGACAACTCGCCTGGCCTCCTCGAGGGTGAGGTTCGCCACCCGCTCCGCCTCCTCACGCCAGCGGGTGCGCTCCTGGTCGGCCATCTCTCGCAGACGCGCGACATCATGCTCCTTCTGCTCGACCGCGCGGTCCCTCTTGTCGAGGGCGTCGGTGCGTCTCTCCAGACTCTCCTCCCGCTGGGCGAGACGCCGCTCCGCTCGCTGGAGCTCCTGGCGGCGCTCTCGGTTCTCCTTCTCGATCTCCTTTCGCAGCCGATGGGCTTCGTCTCTGGCCTCGAGCAGGGCCTCTTTGCGACGCGCCTCCAGCTCGCCGCGAGCCTTCTCGATCTCTCTCTCGGCATCCTGGACTTGCCGCATGCGACGCAAGTACCGCGGCACCAACAGGAAGTAGTAGCCCAGGAGCAGGAGTATGACGCCAGCCGTCAATGCAACAAGTAGCAGTCTCCATTCATCGGGCAATTGGAACTCACTCCCTTCATGTTATGCGACCCTGTACACCGCGCGGCGCGGGCCTCGCCGAGGCCGGGTCGCTACGGGTGCACCCGCCCTGCGCTGTTAGGGCCGCGAGATAGTTCAGCTTGCATTCTCCGCCGCCGTCTCGGCCCCGGCACGGGCCCGCCGGAACGACCCCGGGCGCCGCGTCCGGCGACGTACGAGCTGTCAGAGGTGCTCTCCTTTCTGTCGTAGGACGGTCTCCAATGCACTGTCCACCGTCTGAAACCCGAACCCCCGGGAGAGGAGGAAGCGTCGGAGGCGCGCCAGCTCTCTGGGACCGGGCGCCTCGGCCCGGAGACGTTTCCGCGCGAGATCCGTGGCCGCGCGCAGCTCCGCCTCCTCATCGAGCTCCTCCTCCAGAATCTGCTCTACAAGATCACGCGATATCCCCTTGCGTCTGAGCTCCCACTCGAGCTTGCGCCGGCCGGCGCCGCCGGCCGCCTTCCGGCTGGCAACCCACGAGCGGGCGAAGCCCTCGTCGTCGACGAGCCCAGCCTGCTCCAAGCCGGCTAGCACCTCGTGCGCCACGCGGGGCTCGAACCCGGCCGTCTCGAGACGCTGGCGCAGCTCGTCCCTGGAGCGCGGTCGCCGCGCGAGCAGTCGCAGACACACCTCGCGGGCTTCGTGCTCGGACTCCTTCCGGTCTGATTTCAGATCCTCATTCTTCTTCATCACCGTCTTCCGCAGGGGCACTCTCCAGTCCGACCCGGCGTCGGATCTCCTGCTCGATCTCGTCCGCGATCTCCGCGTGCTCCTCCAGGAAACTGCGAGCATTCTCCCGCCCCTGGCCCAGGCGCGTGTCGCCATAGCTGAGGAATGCGCCTGACTTCGAGATGACGTCCAGCTCCGTCCCTTTGTCGATCAGACCGCCGGCGCGGGAGATCCCCTTACCATAGATGATCTCGAATTCCGTCTGCCGGAAGGGAGGCGCGACGCTGTTCTTCATGATCTTCGCTCTCGATCGCCCCCCGATGATCTCGTTGCCGCGCTTGAGGGCCTCCACCCGCCGTATCTCTATTCTGACCGACGACCAGAACTTCAGCGCCCTCCCGCCCGGTGTGACCTCCGGGTTCCCGAACATGACCCCGACCTTCTCCCGGATCTGGTTGAGGAAGACGCCGGCCGTGTTGGCCTGGCGGATGGAGTGGGCCACTTTGCGGAGAGCCTTCGACACCACCCTCGCCTGGAGCCCGACGTGAGAATCCCCCATCTCCCCCTCCAGCTCGGCGCGCGGCACC
>JALGXV010000050.1 GCA_029821885.1 Candidatus Hebobacteria bacterium | reverse complement strand
TGCAGGCGCGCTCGGCGAGAATGACATCGCCCTGCGTGGCCTCGATATGGAGGACACTCAGGGCGACAAGGCCGTCGTGAGCTTCGTGCAGCAGATGGGTGCGCGGGTGAGCGTAGAGGAAGATGCCATCCGCGTCCAGCCGGGTGAGCTTGTCGGTTGCGAGCTGGACCTGAACGCCACGCCCGACGCGCTTCCGATGTTGGCGGTCCTCGGGTGCTTCGCCAGGGGGACGACTCGTCTCGTGAATGTACCCCAGGCGCGCGTCAAGGAGAGTGACCGCATCAGCGTCATGGCAGCCGAACTCTCGAAGCTCGGCGGACAGGTCGAGGAGTTGGAGGACGGCATCGTCGTCCGCGGAAGCCGACTGAGGGGTGCGGAGGTGGGCGGGCACGGCGACCATCGAGTTGTGATGGCCCTGGCTGTCGCCGGCTGCGCGATTCCGGGAACAACGACGATCCGCGAAGCAGAGGCGGCCGCAGTCACCTATCCCGAGTTCGCCGATGACATGGCATCGCTTGGGGCTGATCTCACGTCAGAAGAGTAGCATAGGCTGGAGGGAGCGCATGTTAGGCTGTACCTTGGGAACCTTGTTTCGGCTGACGGTCGCTGGAGGATCTTATCAGGAAGGTCTGACCTCCCACATGCAGGGGGTCCCACCCGGGCTTCTCCTAACGGAGGAGGAGATCTATCGCGATCTGCTGGTCCGGAAGCCCGGCCAGGGCGAACTTGCATCTCCCAGGCGGGAGCCCGATATCCCTATCATCTACAGCGGAGTGAACGCGGCCGACACGATGCCGGGATTCAAGAACGAGGGCTATACGAACGGCACGCCGCTCGTCATCCTCATCCCCAATCTTGACCGCCACTTCGAGCATATCGAGCAGTACCAACTGACGAACCGAACACCCCGACCGGGCCACGCCTCCTATGCCTCCTATCAGAAGTACGGCGAGTGGGACGATGCGATAGGTGCCGGCTTCTTCAGCGGCCGGTACACCTCCACCATCGTCGCGGCGGGAGCCGTTGCCAAGCACATCCTTCGGGCACACGGCATCGAGGTCACCGCCTATGTGAAAGAAGCGGCCGGGGTGCACATGCCCGAGCTGCCCCTGGACGAGATTCGGCCAACCGTAGCGGCCTACAAGGAGGTGAGGAAGGAGCATGACCCCGTCTACCAAGCCATCTTCGCCTCCGGCCGAATCAAGCCCGGGATGCGATTCCTCGAGAAGATGGCCGTGCTGGCCGATTTCGAGAAACAGATCCCCGATCTGGAGTGGCCGCGTGTAGACGAGCAGGCCGTCCGCAAGGAGCGGGGGGTCCACCCAAAGCTCAATTGCCCCCACCTGCCGACGGCGGACGAGATGTACCGCCGCATCATGGAGATCACAGAGGGAGGCGATTCGAGCGGCGGCGTGGTCGAGGTCGTGGCAACCGGCCTGCCGGCCGGGGTCGGCGAGCCGGTGTTCCAGAAGCTGGATGCGGAGCTGGGCCGGATGATGGGGATTGGGACCGTCAAAGCAGTCGAGATCGGCGGTGGGTCTGCGGCGAAGGACAGCACCGGGTCGCAATTCAACGATCAGATACGGATAAAGGGCGGCAAGGTCACCTTCACCTCCAACAACGCCGGCGGGATTACCGGCGGCCTCACGACGGGGCAGGACATCGTCGTTCGCCTCACGGTGAAGCCGACTCCCACCATAGCGAAGCCCCAACAGACTATCGACAAGGTATCTCTCGAGGACAAGGAACTGGCGGCAGTCACTCGCCGCGACCCGACGATAGTCGCCAGAGTGTGGCCCGTGGCGGAGGCCTTCACCTCTCTGATACTGCTCGATCACTACATGATGCACCTCGCCTACGAGTCGCTTTCGCCGAAATCTCAGGAAAAGTCATGAAGTAGGCGATGAACTCCCTCTCGCTGGCCGCAGTCAGCTGTGGTGCCCTTTACCTCGGCTACCTCTTCTACAGCCGCGTCATCGCACGCCTGTGGGACTTCCAGCCGGATCGTCCGACTCCGGCGGTGGAGTCGCCGGACGGCGTGGACTATGTTGCTGCGCGCCATTGGACGATGCTGTTCGGCCACCACTTCGCCAGCATCGCGGGAGTGGCGCCGGTGGTCGGGCCCGTCCTCGCGTGCGCCATCTGGGGCTGGCTGCCGGCACTGATCTGGGTCGTTGTCGGCTCGGTCTTCCTCGGGGCCGTGCATGACTTCTCGAGCCTCATGGCCTCTCTGCGAGCACAGGGGAAGTCCATTGCCGAACTCGCTGAATCGCATCTCGGCCATCGGGTCCGGCTGATATTCGGGGCCTTCCTCTGGCTCACGCTGGTGTTGGTGGTGGCGGTCTTCGCGCGCTTCGGGGCCATGACCCTCACCCAGGAACCGCGAGTTGTCATCCCCACGTTCGCCGTCATCCCCATCGCCCTGATCGTCGGCGTGATGATGTACCGCTGGCGATGGCCCCAGGTGCCTGCCACGGTGTTGGGGATTGGCATGCTGGCGGGAATGCTGGTCGTGGGCTACTACTATCCGATACGGGAGCCGTGGGGAGAGCACACGTTGTTGGTGTGGACCGTCATACTGCTGGCCTACGCGTACGCGGCCTCCATCACGCCGGTGCATCTTCTCCTCCAGCCGCGCGACTACCTGTCCACGTTCGTCCTCTACATCGGCCTCATCGCCGGTTACGTGGGGCTGGTCCTCACGCGGCCGGACATCAACGCCCCCGCTGTTCTCTCCTACAGCAGCGTCAAGGGCCCGATGTGGCCGATGCTGTTCGTCATCGTCGCCTGCGGGGCGATATCCGGCTTCCACAGCCTGGTGGCAAGTGGCACCACCGCCAAGCAGCTCGCCCGCGAGGCCGACGCGCCGCGGATCGCCTATGGGGCAATGATCGTGGAGGCGGCGCTGGCAGTGCTGGCGATAGTCGCGGTCACGGCAGGACTTGGCTGGCGCTCCGGCCAGACCCCTCTCGCCTCCGTCGCCGAGCCGGGCGGCCCCTCGCCGCTCATCGTCTTCTCCAACGGCTTCGCCACTCTCACCGAGCCGCTCTTCCGGAATCCGGCCTTCGGCGCCCTGGTGGCCATGACCGTGTTGAAGACCTTCGTGATGACCACGCTCGACTCGGCCACTCGGATCACGCGCTACATCGGAGAGGAACTCTTCGCGGAGGGGCTCGGCATACGCTTCTTCAGAAACCGCTTTCTCGCCACCGCTCCCATCGTCGGCGCCGCATTCTACCTATCCATCGGCTCGTGGCAGCGGGTGTGGCCTGTCTTCGGAAGTGCGAACCAGCTCATAGCAGCACTCGCACTCCTGGTGCTTACCATCGTGCTGTGGCGGCGTGGCAGCGCAGTCCGCTACACGCTGCTCCCGTTCCTGTTCATGATAGCGACCACCGTCGGGGCGCTCGTCTATCAAGGCCGGGGCTTCCTGGCGAGTCGCCAAATCGGGCTCGCCTCCATCAGCTTCGCCCTTATCGTGCTTGCCCTCCTGATGCTTGTGGATAGCATTCGCGCCGTGGTCCGAGGCCGGGGAAAGAAGTCCGAGATGCCGGAGCCAGTGGTGCGAGGAGACCAAGCGCAGACTTGAGGCCAGACGGGCTAGAGGTAGGCAAGACCGGACCCAAAGCGAGTTGGCGTCCCCCTAGGAGTGGGATTCGCCCGCGGATGCCGCGCGATACCAGGCCACCGTGCGCCTCAGGCCGTCCAGCACGGTCACACCGACTCGGTATCCCAGCAGGGCATGTGCGCGACTGATATCCGCAACTGAGTGTCGTACTTCGCCCGGCCGGGCCGGCCCTTGAGCGGGCCTGCACCGCGCGCCGGTCAGTTCGATCAGCAGATCGGCCAGGCGGTTCACCGTCATTTGTTCGCCACACCCGATGTTCACGATCTGACCGGCCACGTCCGGGGCCGTGCACGCAAGCAGGTTGGCCTCCACGACGTTCTCGACCGGCACGAAATCGCGGGACTGCTCGCCGTCGCCGAGGATCGTAAGCCCTTCGCCGGTGAGAAGTCCATCCACGAAGCGCGCAATCGCCCCCGAATACGGGGAGTCTGCTGGCTGCCTCGGCCCGAAGACGTTGAAGTACCGCAGGATGACAGTCTCGAGACCGTCGGAATCGTGGAAAGCTCGGCAGTAAAGCTCGCCGGCATGCTTCGCCACTGCGTAGGGAGAGAGCGGATCCGCCGGCATGTCCTCCCGGTGCGGCAGCTCGCCGATGCTGCCATAGGCGGAGGCGGAGCCTGCATACACGAAACGCTTGCAGCCGGCCTCGCGCGCTGCGGTCAGCATTCTCAGCGTCCCCAATGCGTTGACCTCCTCGTATAGAACGGGGTCCTCCCAGGACTCCTGAACGGAAACACGCGCCGCATGGTGAAGGACGTAGTCCACCCCCTCGCACGCCCGGCGACACGTTTCGGGGTCGGCAACGCTGCTCTCAATCAGATCGACGTCACCCTCGGCGAACGCGAGGTTCTCCCTCTTGCCCGCTGAGAGATCATCAAGCACTCGCACACGCTGTCCTGAGATTGCCAGCGTCTCGACAAGGTGCGAGCCAATGAACCCGGCGCCGCCGGTGACGAGATAGAGGGGAGGCTTGACCTCTCTCCCTCCCCGTCGCGTCACTTCGTCTTCACCTCACGGGCAATCCGTTTCCGTAGCCAGCTCCTCATGGCCGCTCCGTGTTCGGGATCTGCCAGACTGAGCTCGACGAAGGCCTGGTAGTAGGTAAGGAAGTTGCCGATGTCCAACCGATGTTCCCCCTTCCGCAGCCGCACACACATGATCTCATGACCTTCCGCAAGAAGGAGTTGAAGGGCGTCGGTAAGCCAAAGCTCGCCTTGGACACCGGGCTTCGTCCGCTTGATCGCGTCGAACACCGCCGGCTCGAGCACATATCGGCCGGCCGCCGCCAGATCGCTCGGAGCCTCGCTGGGCGATGGCTTCTCGACGAACCCTTGGATCGGGAACACGCTCCCCGCCTCGCCTCTCGGTGCCACGATGCCATATCGGTTGACCGCCTCGTGGGGCACTTCTTCGACGGCGATGGTGGCCGCAGGACGCTCCCTGCTGTGCACGTCAATCATGCGCTTGAGTACCGGCTGCCGCGAGTGAGAGACGAGGATCGAATCTCCGAGCGCCACGACGAACGGCTGCCCACCCGCAAACGGCTCCGCGATACCGACAGCATCGGCCAGGCCGCGCGGCTGGCTCTGTCGAGCGTGGAAGAAGCTGAGGTCCATCCATGGCTGGTGCTCTTCCTCGTTGCCCGGAGCGTCGCGGTCCAGATGGTCCTCGATTGCCCGCTTCCCCTGCCCGGAGATCAGAAGCACCTCTCGCAGGCCGCTGGCCGCCAGCTCTTCGACTACGTGTTGGATCGCCGGCTTCCGTCCGACCGGGAGCATCTCCTTGGGCTGGGACCGTGTTGCGGGCATGAGCCGCGTCCCTCTCCCAGCGGCCGGCACGACCGCCTTCGTGATGAGGGCATCGCCGCTCGATCTTTCAGAACGAGAATGAGTCCGTGTCCTTCTTGCCATTCAGAAAGCCTCTATGGATCGATAGCGGTACCCCTCCTGCGCGTAGGCCTGCTGCAGGGCCTCTTCGCAGCTCCCGTCTTGCAGAAGTATGAGGGCCGCACCACTCGAGCCGGGCAGCTTGGCGGCCAGTCCCCGCTCGCGCGCGATCTCGACGAGACGCACGTTGTGGGCGCCCAGGGCTTCGTCCCCAAACAGCTTCCTCCGCAGGTCGAAGTTCCGGTTCATCAGGCGGCCCAGTCTCTTGGTGTTGCCCACCCTGAGGGCCTCCTTGCCGAGGAGAGCGCACCGCGCGATCTCTCTGATGCTGCGGCGGACCTCTCGATCCCCCCTCTCCCAGCGGTACCGCACTTCGGCGTGCACCCGCCCCGACTCGAGGGCGCCGAAGTGATCCTCGGCCAGGAAGGCCAGCCCGAACCTCGGCAGCAGCCGCGGGCTCAACTTGGTGTACTTCCTCTTGCCGCTGGAGAAGTCCATGTACGTCAGGCCGCCGTAGCTCTGCACGACTCTGTCCTGGAGCCCCGCCGCGATGAGGAGTTCCTTCGTTTCCACACTCAGGGCAAGCTCAGCCAACTCTCTCGACGGGACCCTGCGCGCCGGCACACGATGGAACTTCAGCAGCGCGCGGAGGGCCGCTATGATCATCGCGCTGGAGCCACCAAGGCCCGATTGGCGAGGAACCGTGGTCCCATATTCTATCGTGAAGTTCGCTGGTCGGAGCTTGATGGTCCGTTCGGCGGCGTAGTCCGCGAAGCGCTTGCAGGCCGCGAAGATGATGCGCTGCATCCCGTAGTAGCCGTGGCGCTCGACGGAACGCACGAGATCGGCGAGGTCCTCGAACTCAGTCCGGTCGTGCCCGGGGTGAGGCTTGACCGTGAGCAGAGGGCTCTCCCAGAGCGTCACGCGGGCGGTGAAGTCACCGATGAGGAAGGAGATCGCCTTCCCCCTGTACATGTCCGAGGGATTGCCTAGCAGGCCGGCGCGCGCGTGGGCTTCTGTGCGGATGATCATGCCTGCATTCCTGCGCTCATGGCTCGGGGACTCCATCCGCCGCGGGAAGGAACCTTGCCTCCCCCCGCTGTCGCGAGGCCGCAACCACGCGGTTGGCCTCGAGCAGGCTGTCAAAGGAGCCACAGTCGAGCCACAGCCCGTCGAGCTCGCTCCACGTCATGAGGTTGTCCTGTATGTAGAAGTTGTTGACAGTCGTGATCTCGAGTTCTCCACGAGCCGACGGCTCGGAGCGGCGGACGTAGTCGAAGGCACGGCTGTCATAGATGTAGAAGCCCGTCACCGCATAGTTGCTCTTCGGTTGCTCGGGCTTCTCTTCTATGGCAGTGATTCGCTTGGGATCCCGGGGGTCGAACACGGCCACGCCGCAGTCCCGAGGATCGGGAACTTCCTTCAGGAACAGGTGCGCTCCCTCGGTGAAGCTGCGGACGGCTGGGCCGAGATTGCTGTCCGTGAAGTTGTCGCCCAGCACCACGGTCACGGGCCCCCCGTCGGCGAAGTCTTCGGCTATACTCAGCGCGTCGGCGATGCCGCCCTCCCCTTCCTGATAGCCGTACTCGAGGTGTCTGATCCCTAGGTCCTTGCCCGTGCCGAGCACGCGCAGGAAGTCTCCCGCATGCGGCCCGCCCGTAACGATCAGGATGTGGTCGATCCCAGCGCGGAGCAAGTTGTCTATGGCATAGTGCACCATGCAGCGGTCGTAGACAGGTAGCAGGTGCTTGTTCGTAGCCTTAGTCAGCGGAAACAGCCGTGTGCCCAAGCCCCCAGCCAGGATCACGCCCTTCACCGCCAAGCCTCCCATCTGCCCTGCGTTCTCGGTTGAGTTGCGACTTCTCCGGCTTCAGATGCCAGTCCTTCTGCTGAGAGAGGATGGGAGGTGGACTGCTGCCGTGAAGCGAAGTCAGCGGCGGCGGAGGCTCGAGGTGAGCGAGTACGGAGGCGACGCGGTCGACATCTGCATCGTGGCTTGGCGCACGCGCAACCTGCTCCGAGCATGTCTGAACTCGATCCTCAGCTGTCCGGAGGTCGCCCGCATCGTCGTGGTGGACAACGCGTCGGCCGACGGCACGGCTGAGATGGTAAACGACGAGTTCCCGGGCGTCGAGCTGATCGCCAATGCCGAGAACGCCGGCTTCGCGGCCGCGAACAACCAGGCAATTCGCGCCGGCCGATCCCCCATCGTCCTCCTGCTCAATCCCGACACGGAGATCCGCCCTGGTGCCCTACCAGCGCTCAGAGACCTCTTTCAGGAGGACCATCGCATAGGGGCGGTGGCCGCGCAGCTTTTGCTGCCCGATGGCTCGATCCAGCGCTCGTGCCGGAATTTCCCAGAGCCCCGAGCGGTTCTCTTCGACGCCGTCGGACTCTCTCGGCTGTTCCCGCACAGCGAGACGTTCGGCCGCTACCGGATGACCTATTGGAACCACGACTCGCGCCGCGAGGTCGACCAGCCCATGGCCTCGGCGCTGGCCCTGCGCCGCGCGGCGCTGGACGACGTCGGCCTCTTCGATGAGGCCTTCCCGCTCTTCTTCAACGATGTTGACCTCTGTTGCCGGCTGCGCCAGGCCGGATGGCAGATCGTCTTCGAGCCGCGAGCCAAGGTGGTGCACCATCACGGCCAAAGCACGTCACAGGTGAGGGCCTCGGCGGTGATCGACTCGCACCGCGGACTCATCCGGTTCTACCGCAAGCACTATCGGGGAGCAGTCAGTTGGGCCGCCTACTGGGGCGTGATTGGGGGCGCCTGGCTGACGATGTACCCGAGGGCAGTTCTGTCCGGGCTGGCGCGGCTCTTCAGGTAGCTGCAACCTGCTGGACGACCCGCCCAAGCTCCGCCTCGTCCAGCCCATAGGCCTCAGCGACGCATTCGTCGATCTCCCGGAGGAGAGCCTCCCGCTCCGGGACGTCGGGCGCATCCAGCGCGCGTGCGGCCAGCTCGCCAAGATGTTCAGTCCCCCCCATGGGCGGCAAGGGCAGCAGTGTGAGCTTGCCTACCTTCACCTGCGCGAAAGGCCGACCCGCCTCCGGGGCAACGGCCCGATAGAGGGCCGCGAAGACGGTCGAGTTCAGCACGGCCCCCAGCCAGTAGAGATCGCTCTCGGCGGCGGAGGTAATGGCGATCACACTGCGGCCAAACCACACGCCTCGCCGGTCGACGGTGGCGATAGGGCGATCACCGGTCTGCCGCAGTACTATCTTCGGGGCCCGCCGGTAGACAGCGTCGCGAACAGAGACCCTGTCCTTCCCTTGAACGCGCTCCGGCCAATCGTGGCGGAGCCACGCTGAGTACCCCACTTCGGTGAGCGGGCCGAAGTCGCGGCCCCGCGTGATCGGGATATCCGACCTATGGCGCTGGTCGCCGGAGTAGAGAATGGCGCGACCCGCTTCCGCTCGCGAGTAGTTGACGCCCACGTCGTGGAGCGTGAAGGAGTCGGATGAATCGCCGAGCGAGCGCAGTCGCCGCCTCAATCGCGCGAGCATATCCCGCAGCCAATCCGGCGGCGGCAGAAAGCTTCCGTGGGGGGCCTCGAGCGGCGCATCTCGGGTGGCAAACCAGCCCTCTTCGCCGAGATGACTTGGCAAGCTCCGCCGCTTCTTCCGGCGAAGGTCGGAGATAGCGAATTGGGTTGGGGCAATCGCCTCGCCGACCAAGCACAGTACACATGAGGGCGCGGTCGCCCCAGCGAACACGCGATCACCGAGGAGAACGATGCGCGACGGTCGGAACCTGTCGAGCACGGCCCGCCGCAGGCCCTCGTAACGGGTCTGCCACAGCACAGTATCCGGCAGCAGCAGCCCGACGCCTCCGTCGTCCCGGGCCAGCTCGGCGGCCAACTGGAGGAAGAAAACGTAGCTATCTCGGTGGCCGCGCAGGGCGCGAGGAGCGGACCGGGCGAGGACCTCAGCGCGCCCGGGGGCCAGCTTGACACCCCACGGTGGGTTGCCGATGACCATGTCGAAGGGCCGTCTGTCACGGGGCTCGGCCAGTGCGTCACCCAGACGCACATGCGCGGCCGGCATTGGCGCAGGTCGGCCGGGCCGCGAGGCCGACAGCCAGACCGCGAGACGGCAGGCCTCGGCCGCCAGCGGATTCCTCTCCACCGCAAACACGCAGTGCCGAGCCGCCTCTCGACGCAGGTCGTTCTCCCCCACCTCCTCGCCGGCCGCTCGGGCCAGCCCCTCAACGGCGGCGACAGCGAACGCTCCCGCCCCCGCGGCCGGGTCGAGCACTGTGAGGGACAGGGCAGCTTGCCGCTTCAGACGGCGGCCGACCATCACGCCTCGAATCGCGGTCTGCGCGATGAACTCCGCAGCCCAGCGCGGCGTGTAGTAACTGCCGCTCTTCCGACGGTCCCTTCCTTGGGTCGAGAGATGCTCGCAGAACCGCCCAAGTCGCTCGGCCGCCGGTGCCGGCGACCCCTCCCGCTCCGCCGCGCACAGAGCGGCTCTCGCCGCCCAGGGGATGGATCGCTCATGTGGTTCCGGCCACTCGAGGTCCTCCAGCCCGAGCGGCCCGCAGGACTCGCGGAAGGCGACCCCGACCTCGGCCACCTGCTGCACGATGGCCCCGCTCTCCTGCACGCGCGAGACGAGCTCCACAACACTGCGCGCGAGTGGCGGCGGCACGAGATCGAGGTGGAGCGCCTCGACCAGGAAGTGGAGGCGTAGGGCCAGTGCAGATGACTGCGAGTACCTCGTGCGGAGTCGGCTCACCGCTTGCCGTACTGCCGCTGGTAGTACTGCCGGTAGTGCTCGCCCGACTTGATGGGCTCCCACCACCAGCGATTATCTGCGTACCACCGCACCGTCGCACGCAACGCCTCAGTCGCGTCGTACCGTGGTTCCCAGCCCAGCGACTTCAGCTTCGACGAATCGGGGGCGTACCGGCGGTCGTGTCCCGGCCGATCCTTGACGTGCTCGATGAAGGACTCGGGCTTGCCAATCTCGGCCAGAAGGAAGCGCGCCATGTCGATGTTGCGCATTTCGTTTCCCGCGCCGATGTTGTAGACCTCGCCCGACTCGCCCTTTTCCAGCGCCAGCAGTATCCCGCGGCAGTGGTCGTCGACATAGGTGTAGTCCCGGACCTGCATGCCGTCGCCGTAGAGCGGGAGGGCAGCATCGTCGAGCGCGTTCGTGACGAAGAGCGGCACGGCCTTCTCCGGGTACTGATAGGGCCCGATATTGTTGGCGCCGCGCGTGATGACGACGGGCGTACCATAGGTGGCCCAATAGGAAAGACACAGCATGTCGGCTCCCGCCTTGCTCGCCGAGTAGGGACTGCTGGGCCGCATCGGGTAGCTCTCGTCGGCCAACCCCTGGGGGACGCTCCCATACACCTCATCGGTGCTCACCTGCAGCAGCTGCCCGGCCTTCCCCTCGCGGACCGCCGCCAGCAGCACGAACGTCCCCTCCATGTCGGTTCGCAGGAACGCCATCGGGTCCATGATGGATCGGTCGACATGCGTCTCGGCGGCGAAGTTGACGATCACGTCGCAGCCAGCAGCGGCCTCCGACACGACAGACTCGTCGCAGATGTCCCCCTGGACGAAGCGATAGCGCGGGTCGTCCTCGACATCTCTGAGGTTCTCCAGGTTGCCAGCGTAAGTGAGCTTGTCGAGATTCACGATCCGCCAGTCGGGTCGCTCGGCCAGCACGAGGCGGATGAAGTTGCTGCCTATGAAGCCTGCACCCCCTGTGACAAGGAGCCTCATCGCTACCTCCTAGCCCAGCGCCGACTGTGCCGCCGCCACGACAGACTCGGCCGAGGCGTTGAAGTCGGCATCCCGTCGAGACATGAACTCCGCCACCAGCCGCCACCCGAGATAGACTCCCGCACGCGACGGCAGCCCACCATCCTGTGGCCGGCCTGAGGTGAACAGCGCCGAAGCGATCTCTTCGTCTGAGTCAATGTGAGGGCGGACTCTCCGCCACAGCTGCCCCTCGTACTCCCGCATGACGGCCGCCTGTCCCGGCCGCATCAGCAAGTGCTCGGCCTCGGAACGCTCGGGGAAGGCGCGCGCCGTGAGCGCGACCGCGAATCCCTCGGCCACGAGCCTCTCGCCGAGACAGCGCGGGTGACCGAGACGCCGCCGGTAGCAGTGAGCGTACTCGTGCGAGAGAAGCAGTGGTATGATGCTGGAGCTCCTAAGGCGCTCCAATCCAACGCCGACCGCCCATTCGCCCTTGGGCCGAAACGTGAAGCCGTCTGGGCTGAAGAACCCAACCAAGAAGTAGACCTCTGGCTGGGGAGACAAAGGCAGTATGTCTCCGCACCTGTCCAGTGTCGTCTCCGCGACTGCCCTCAGGTCAGTCGCACCGACGATGTCGCGCAGAAGGCCGTATTCCTCAACGCGCACACGCCGCACGCGATCGGCCCAGGCCGCCGTTGGAAGACCGAGGCACTGCTCCCACCAGGCCTCCAGCACAGACCGGTTTGGCCCCAGGTAGCGCTTGCAGTAGAGGTCCCACGCCTCGCCCTCGCCCGCCGCAAGCGCGTCCAGGAACCGGAAGAAGTCTCCGTGGAGCAGGTGCGCGCTCACCACTCTCCCTCTTCTTTCGCCGCAATCCCGGCCGCCCGCCGCAGCCGCTCCGCCACATCTGCTGGAACGCGCGCGGTGAGAGAGACTCCCTCCTCCTGGAAGTCCTCGGAGAGCACGCGGCCGCGCTCGTGCGCCTCCGAGACCAGATCCTGAGCCGACCACGGAACGGTCACCTCGACCGAGATGAGTCCCTGCTCCAGTCGCTCGCCGACAAGGCGGAGCAGTTCTCCGAGACCTTCTCCGGTCAGTGCGGAAACCACGGCCGCGTGCTCCTCTCGTGCGACGAGGTCGGCCAGCCAAGCGCGGTCTGCCACCAGGTCACACTTGTTGAGAGCCATGACAGTAGGCTTGTCGGCGCATCCCAGTTCGCCCAGGACGCGCCGAGCTGCCTCGACCTGGTCGCGCATCTGTGGGTGGCTCGCGTCCACCACGTGCACGAGGACATCGGCCTCGACGACTTCCTCCAAAGTGGCTTTGAAGGCGGCCACGAGCTGGTGCGGCAGATTGCGTATGAAGCCGACCGTATCGGCGAGCAGAATGTTGCGGCCTTCGGGCAGCTCGGTTCGCCTGATCGTAGAGTCGAGCGTAGCGAACAGCAGATCTTCCACAAAGACGTCGGCGTCGGCGAGGGCGTTGAGCAGCGTCGACTTGCCCGCGTTCGTGTACCCAACGAGCGCAACGACCGGCATGCCCGCCTCTCGCCTGTGCCGACGCTCGATGGTCCGCCGCTTCTCGATCTGCTCGACCTGCTTCTTCAATACGCCGAGCCGCTTGCGAAGACGCCGCCGGTCGACTTCGAGCTTCGTCTCCCCCGGCCCTCTCGTCCCGATTCCGCCCCCAAGTCTGGACAGCTCTGTGCCTTTGCCAGCCAGACGCGGGAGCAGGTAGTTCAACTGCGCGAGCTCCACCTGTATCTTGCCCTCGGCGCTGCGGGCACGCTGAGCGAAGATGTCCAGAATCAGAGCGGTCCTATCGAGCACGCCCATGTTGGCGGCCTCTTCAAGGTTCCGCTGCTGGCTCGGCTTGAGGTCGCCATCCACCAGGAGCAGGTCTGCGCCAAGCTCACCCTTGATCTGGCGTATCTCCTGTGCTTTGCCTTTGCCCACAAAGGAGACCGGGGCAGGCCGATCTCGCTTCTGCGTCACCGTCCCGACGATATCGAGGCCAGCTGTCTCGGCCAGGCGCGCGAGTTCGTCCAGGGATTCCTCCCAGCCCACGCGTGGACGCTCCAGCGCCAGCAACAGCGCTCGCTGCTCGGGTCTCGGGTCTACGGGAACTGTCATGCGATCCGCACTCTCTCCTTGATGCGCTGCACCGCTTCCACTATCCGCTCTTCCTGCCGCTCGCCCTGCACCGTCAGAGAGAAGCGCACGTAGCCCTCCCCGTGGACACCATAGGCGCTGCCGGGCTGCGCGAGCACCGCCGCATCCCGGAGCAAGGCCTCCGCCATCCCGGCGGACGTCATGTCGTTGGGGACCGGCGCCCACACGTAGCAGGTAGCCTGCGGCTTCAGAATCGTCCAGCCTATCTCGGCGAGACCGTCCGTCAGCAGGTCGCGCCTTCTCTGATAGATCTGCCGCATCTGGTCAACACAGTCCTGAGGCCCAGCGAGTGCCGCCACGCCGGCCTCCTGAATGGCGAAGAAGGCGCCGGAATCGACGTTCGACTTGAGCTTCTCGAGCGTGTCGAGCGCGTCCGCGTTCCCCACCGCGAACCCAAGCCGCCAGCCTGTCATGTTATAGGTCTTCGACAGCGAGTGTATCTCGATGGCGACGTCCTTCCCGCCGTCAACCTCCAGCAAGCTGTGCGGCCTCTGGCCGTCGTAGTACAGCTCCGAATAGGCCATGTCCAGGCAGACGAAGACATCTCGTGCGCGAGCGAAATCCACCAGGCTTCTGTAGAAGTCAAGCGCCGCGACTACGCCGGTCGGCATGTTCGGATAGCAGAGGTATATGAGACGCGAGCGATCGAGGACGTCTGCAGGGATGGCGTCGAGGTCGGGCAGGTAGCTCGCCTCCTCCAGCAATGGGAATCGATACGCATCCGCCCCCGCGAACATCGAGGCAACGCTATAGACCGGGTAGGATGGGTCCGGGACGAGCGCGATGTCGCCCGGGTTGAGCACCGCCCAGGCAAGGTGCGCAAGGGCCTCCTTTGCACCGATGACCCGCAGCACCTCCCGGTCGGGATCCAGATCCACCCCGAACCGCTGCTTGTACCATGAGACGACGGCCTGACGGTAGGCCGGCAGGCCGCGGCCGGTCTCGTCGTACTGGTGTGTCTTCGGGTCGAGGGCGGCCTGGCGCAGTGCCTCCACGATGTGGGCAGGCGTCGGCTGGTCCGGATCGCCGATTCCGAAATCGATGAGATCGACGCCCTCCTCGATCGCGTTGCGCTTGAGCCGTCCCAGCTCAGCGAATGGGTACGGCGGCGTCTTCAGAAGCCGGTCTGCGATTTGCATGCGCAATCCTCCCTGCTGGTCACTATCTTCTCCAGGCCTTGCCTCTCACAGCCCCTCATCGAGGCGAGTCTCGCCCGTGCATATCTCCTCCGCCGGGCCTTCGATAGACACGTGATCGCCCTCCGGGTTCCAGTGCACCTTGAGGTCGCCCCCGGGCAGACGCACGACGGCCTTCCTGGACGAGAGGCCATTCAGCACCGCAGCCACCAACACGGCCGAGGCGCCCGTGCCGCAGGCGAGTGTCTCGCCCGCGCCTCGCTCCCAGACCCTCATCCGTATCTCTCCCTCCCCCGCCATCTGGGCGAATTCGACGTTTGTGCGCCGAGGGAAGAGAGCGTGATTCTCAATTGCAGGCCCGATCTCAGCCACCCTGGTCCTCTCCACGTCCTTCACAAACACAATGCAGTGCGGATTGCCCATCGATAGCGCCGTGATCTCATAGCGCTGGCCGCCCACCCGAATTCGTTCCCCGACCACTCTATCGCTGTCTGGGCCTTTCATGGGGATTTCAGAACGCCGCAGGCGCGGCGCCCCCATGTCGACGCGGACCCCGGTCACCCGGCCGCTCCGAACACGCAGACGCGGTCGTATGATCCCCGCGAGAGTCTCGATCGCCATGTCTTTCTCGCGAGTGTATCCTCTGTCATAGACGAACTTCGCGAAGAGCCGCACCCCGTTCCCGCACATCTCGGCCTCGCTGCCATCCGAGTTGAACATGCGCATCCTGAAGTCGGCGGCGCGCGAGGGCAACACGAGTATCAGTCCGTCGGCACCGACGCCGAAATGCCGGTCAGACAGCGCCTTCGCTATGGCAGGCAACTTGCTCTCTGGCGGCGCGCTCTTCAGTGCGTCCACCAGCAGGTAGTCGTTGCCGAGTCCATGCATCTTCGTGAACTTGATCATCGCTTCTCTCCGGTTCGGCCTGAGTTCGCTTCCTCCTCTGCCGACCCGGCGCCCAGAAGGCGCCGGTCGGCGTATGCGTCCGCTCCGGCGCCCTGCTCTCTACCTCATCCGTCGCTCTGCTCTCAGCGGGCCTCGCCTCCTGAAGCAGGTGTGCGGCGGCGCAGGGCAGGCCGGAACGGCTTGCCGTAACGCTTTCCACGCTTCTTGGTTACCGTGCCCTGTGCTCTCACCGCCATCGCCTCTCAATCAACTCCGCCACCTTGGGCGGCCCGCCTGTCTCCTGCACGTCTATCCATTCGATTCGCGGGTCAGCCCGGAACCACGTCAGCTGCCGCTTCGCGAACCGCCGCGTGTCTCGCTTCAGCCGACGCACAGCTTCGTCTAGGGTGATCTTTCCACGTATGTGAAGCGCGACCTGCGCATAGCCCAGGCCCTTCATCGCAACCAGGCTCTCTGTGTGGCCCCGCTCGATCAGGCCCCCCACTTCATCGACGAGGCCGTCGGCTATCATGCGATCGACGCGGGCCTCTATCCGGCGATACAACTCGTCCCGGTCGAGGGTGAGCCCGAACTGCTTGCTATTGTACCGCGCGGCACCCCGCCGGTCAACCTTCTTGCGGCCTGCATCTCCTGGGCCCGACCCTTCGACGACCTCCAGCGCGCGGATGATTCGCTTCTGGTCGTTTGGGTGAATCCGAGCCGCAGCCTCCGGATCGACCTCGGCGAGCCGCTCGTGCAGGGCGCGCGTTCCCCTGCTCCGTGCTTCCGCGAGAAGCCTACTTCGCAGTTCGGGGTCCGGCGGCACGCGCGAGAAGTCCATTTCCTCCAACACGGCCCGGACGTACAGCCCGCTGCCCCCCACGAGGATCGGCTGCCGGCCGCGCGCCCAGATGTCCGCCAGCGCTGCGTCCGCCCGGGCCTGGTAGTCGGCAACGGAGAACGGTTGGTCGGGAGCAATGATGTCAATCAGGTGGTGGGGCGTGCGCCTTCGCTGTTCGGCCGTTGGCTTCGCCGTCCCGATGTCCATGCCGCGGTATACCTGCATGGAATCGGCCGACACGATCTCGCCGCCCAGCGACTCGGCGAGCAAGATGCCCACGTCGCTCTTGCCCGCTGCAGTGGGTCCGACGATGACCAGCAGGCGTCGATCCATCGCCCTAGCGGCGGAACTTCCGGTCGATCTCGAAATGTGAGATCGTCATCACGATCGGCCAGCCGTGGGGACACGTGTATGGCCGAGCCGTTCCCGCGAGCGACCGCAGCAGCTCCCCCATCTCCTCGTACGACAAACGGTCGCCCGCTTTGATGGCCGAGCGGCAGGACAACGTCGTGAGAAGGCTGTCCCGTCGCCTCTCGACGGAGGGCGTTGCCTCTGCGGCCGCCAGTTCCTCCGCCATGTCCTTCACCAGGTCCCCGGGATCGCCGTCGATCAGCTCCACGGGGACCGCGCGCACGAGGAAGGAGTCACGCCCAAATGGCTCAATCTCGAACCCCAGCGCCTGCAGATCGGTGAGGTATGCTCCCAGCGCCTCGGCTTCCTGTGTGCCAAGCTGGACCGATGCCGGCGTGAGAAGCGCCTGCCCCTCGCCCTTCTGTGACAGCCGCGCCTGTGCGAAGCGCTCGTAAAGGACGCGTTCTTGCGCGCGATGTTGATCCACCAACAGTAGCCCGCCGCGGCTTTCCGCCAGGATGTAGGTGTCGCGCAGTTGGGCGAGTGGCCGCAGATCGAGCTGCTCACCCGCCGCCGATTGGAAGGCCTGCGACAGCACGCCCGGCGCTGCCAGAGTCCCCGCCCACCCGCTGTCGAAGCCGCGCTGCTGGCCAGTTTCGGCCGGATGACTCGGCGCGGCAGGGCCCGCGCCGGTCGCCGCCGGCGGCGCGACGTGCAAGCCTGCCGCTCCCGCGCTCCGCAGGGCCTCTTGAGCAGCTCCGAGCAGGAAGTGGTGGATCTCGGGCTCGCGGCTCAGCCTGACCTCGGCCTTTGTCGGGTGGACGTTGACGTCGACCGCACGAGGCTCCACTTCGAGCAGCAGCACGGCCGCCGGGAACCTCCTCTCCGGAAGCAAACCGCGGAAGGCCTCTTCAAGCGCATGTGTGAGCGTTCGGCTTCGCACCCATCGGTTGTTGACAAACACCAACGGCCTATTCCTCGTCGCCCGGTGGTGCGCGGGCAGAGAGACCAGCCCCCTCACGCTCAGGCCGGCGGTCCGCCTTTCGAGCGGGACCATCGCGCCGGCCAGGTCAGGGCCCCAGGCGGCGACGACTGCCGCGGCGAGTCCGCCGGAGCCGCCATACTGGATCACCTCTCTGCCTTCCACTCGCAGGCGGAGCGCGGTCTCGGGATGGGAGAAGAGGAATCGAGTGCATGTCTCCGTGATCTGGGCCACCTCGGCCGCGTCGCGGCGGAGGAACTTCAGCCTCGCCGGCGTGTTGTAGAAGAGTCGGCTCACCGAGACCTGCGTCCCAACCGGCGCACCGACATCCTCCAACTCCACGACCTCGCCGCCAACGGCCGTGAGCTTCGTCCCCGACTCAGCCTCTCGGCCACGCGTCACCATAGCGAGATGTGACACAGAGGCGATGCTCGGGAGCGCCTCTCCTCTGAAGCCGAGGGTGGTGACGCAGAAGAGGTCCTCGGCCGTTCGGATCTTGCTGGTCGCGTGGCGCTGAAGTGAGAGGACCGCGTCCTCCCGCGTCATGCCACACCCATCGTCCGTGACTCGGATCAGGCCCCGGCCGCCTTCACGGATCTCGACCTCAACTCGGCGCGCTCCCGCGTCGAGCGCGTTCTCCACCAGCTCCTTCACAACCGAGGCGGGGCGCTCGACCACCTCGCCGGCGGCGATCTTGCTGGCAGTCGATTCGTCGAGGATGAGGATGCTCACGCGCGAGCAGATTCGCCGAGGCACAAGGTGGTCCTCTCCGGCGCAAGCCAACGTTGCTTGGCAGGAGTCGCACGCCTTTCGCACGGGCCGTCTCAGGCGCGACCGCCAATCGACACACAAGATTCACAGTTGGCACCTATCCTGCAGATAGGGTCAACGAGATCGGACTGGTTGCCCCAGTGAGGATGCTCATGAGTGCTTCTCTACGGTGGGTGGCCGTGGCGGGAGTGGCCGCGCTTCTGGTCGGGTGCCAGCAGTCGCGTGAGTCGCAGCAATCGGCCGAGGGCCCCCCAGGCACAACGGAGGCGGGGCAGATAGCCTGGGTGCACGACTTCGAGGAGGGGATGGCTCAGGCCGCAGAGGAGGGGAAGCCCGTCATGGTGGACTTCTACGCGGACTGGTGTACCTTCTGCAAGAAGCTGGACGCCGAGGTCTTCTCGCGACCGGATGTGGCGGAGGCCAGCGAGGACTTCGTGGCGATCAAGGTGGACACCGAGAAGGACCGCGAAACGGCGAGCAAGTACGGCGTGAGCGGCCTGCCAACGGTGGTCTTCCTGGAGCCGGACGGAACTGAGATTCGACGCTCCCGCGGGGCCGTGTCTTACACAGTCATGCTCGACGAGATGGCGGCGGCCAAGGCGGCTTCTGGCGGGGCCTAGTCCGCCATAACCTGTG
>JALGXV010000287.1 GCA_029821885.1 Candidatus Hebobacteria bacterium | reverse complement strand
ACATCAGGTTGCCCCCTCAACGTGCCCAAACTTATCTGTCCTGAGGGCGTCTCCTGTCAGCACCCTTGAACAGGAGGCCCTCGTCTGACACCAGGGGAGCCACCTCTGGACTCGGAATCCAGCGACTACAGCTGGCTTGTGGAGTGAGATAGATGGAACGCTCGGCCTCTCGGCGCGTTTGGTTGGACCCCGTCGTGCTCACCGTAGGCATCGCCTTCCTTGTCTTCGCGGTCTGGCAGGCCCTGAATCACCTGCTCTTCATGGAGGCCCTGCGCCTCCCGATGCTGACATACCACCTCGTGTCCCTTGCCACGGAGACGGTGGCCGCGGCGTTGATCGCCATCGTGGTACTGCGCGCGGTGCTGCGGAAGAACAGAGAGCTCGCCGAACTCAACCGCCTCAGGGACCTACTCACGAACAGTTTGGTGCACGACCTCCGCCAGCCCCTGACCGCCCTCCTGACGGGCCTCTTCACAGTCGAGCAGGATCCGAGCCTCTCTGAGGAGACGAAAGAGATGATCGCCATATCCCGTGAGGGCGGGGACAAGTTGCTGGGTATGGTAAGCGACCTGCTTGACGTAAGCCGCCTGGAGAGCGGCCAGCCACTGATCCAGAGCGCGTCGCTGTCGCCAGAGAGGTTCATCAGGCCAGGCGTGAGTGCTGTCGAGCAGATTGCGCAGGAGCAGGAGATCCAACTGACCGTCGAACTCCCTGAGAGGCTGTCGCACGTCGACGGCGACGAAGAGAGACTCCGTCGCGTTGTGATGAACCTTGTGGGCAATGCGCTCAAGTTCACGCCCGCTGGCGGGCAGGTCAGCGTCTCCGCTCGCGAAGACAGTGCAGCGGGTCGGCTAGACGTGAGCGTCGTCGATACGGGTCCTGGCATACCGAAGGAGCTTCAGGGCCGGATCTTCGACAAGTTCGCTGTTCTCGACACGGCGGCCTCCGCCGCCCGGACCTCGTCAGGGCTCGGCCTGACGTTCTCCAAGATGGTTGTGGAGGCCCACGGCGGGGAGATCTGGGTCGAGAGTGAGCCGGGGCAAGGCAGCAGCTTCAGGTTCTGGCTTCCACTTGAGCGGGTGTCGGGCTGACAAGTTCTCCTCTGCCGTCCCAAGCAACGCGGCAGCGCGGATCATGGTCGTTGCAGGCCAAGCACGTCGCTGAACAGCACCGCCGCCCAGCGAGCTTTATGGGTCAAGGCACCGCGTCGCGCGTCGATGGAGTTCCCATCATCAGATCTCTGCTGAGCGCAACCGGAGCGCGTTCCCGATCACCGAGACGGAGCTGAAGCTCATCGCCGCCGCCGCGATCACAGGGCTCAGCAGCAAGCCAAACACAGGATAGAGCGCGCCCGCTGCGATCGGCACACCAAGGGCGTTGTAGACAAAGGCGAAGAACAGGTTCTGCTTGATGTTTGCCATCGTCAACCGAGATAGACGTCTTGCGCGCACGATTCCACGCAGATCCCCTTTCACCAGCGTCACCCCCGCGCTTTCCATGGCGACGTCAGTCCCCGTACCCATGGCAATGCCCACATGGGCTTGCGCCAGTGCCGGCGCGTCGTTAATGCCATCGCCCGCCATCGCGACCGTATATCCATCGCTTTGGAGCTGCTTCACAACTTCGGCCTTCTGATCAGGCAGCACCTCCGGAATGACGCGGTCGATGGACAACTTCCTTGCGACAGCCTCTGCGGTCGTGCGGCTGTCCCCCGTCAACATTACGATACGAATCCCATCCTTGCGGAGCGCACCGATGGCTTCCGGCGTGCTGTCCTTGATCGGGTCGGCGACGCCGAGAAAGCTGATGATCTCGCCGTCCACCACGACGAAGATCACCGTCTGGCCGTCGGCACGGAGGGCATTCGCTTCATCGGCAAGCTCATTGTGGGCAACTCCGATCTCCTCCAGTAGCTTGCCGCTGCCGAGGGCGACTGCGCGCCCGTTGACGCGGCCCCTGACTCCCTTCCCCGTGATGGACATGAACGACTCCGCGTCATATAGGACGGCACCACGTTCCTGTGCGCCCGCCACGATGGCCGCGGCCAGCGGATGCTCGCTTCCTCGCTCGAGGCTGGCCGCGAGGGAGAGCGCATCCATCTCCTCAAAGCCAGGGACCGCCTTCACACTCACCAGCGTCGGTTTGCCAGCCGTCAGCGTCCCGGTCTTGTCGACGACGAGGGTGTCGACCTTGCGCATGACTTCGATGGCCTCTGCATTCTTGAACAGAACGCCCAGCGTGGCGCCTTTCCCGGTCGCCACCATGATGGACATGGGAGTCGCCAGCCCAAGCGCACAAGGACACGCGATGATGAGCACGGCGACCGCGTTAATGAGGGCGTGGGCCATGCGCGGCTCCGGGCCGACGAGCCCCCAGATAGTAAAGGTGGCCGTGGCAACGAGGATGACGACCGGCACGAAGTAACCGGCGACGGCGTCGGCCAGCCTCTGGATAGGGGCGCGACTACGCTGGGCCTCAGCGACCAGGGCCACGATGCGCGACAGCACGGTCTCCGCCCCGACCTTCTCCGCGCGCATGATCAACGACCCCGTTCCGTTGACCGTGGCGCCGATGATTCGGTCGCCAGGTTGTTTCTCGACGGGCATCGGCTCGCCGCTGATCATGGACTCATCAACGAAAGTCGCTCCTTCGAGCACCAGACCGTCCACTGGCACCTTCTCGCCGGGCCGCACGCGAAGGCGGTCGTTCACCTTGACCAACCCCAAGGGGACGTCTTCCTCCGTCCCATCGGCCTGGATGCGGCGTGCCGTCTTGGCGGCGAGGCCCAGGAGTCTTCTGATGGCTGCACCAGTTTGGCGGCGCGCGCGCAGCTCAAGGACCTGACCGAGGAGGATCAGTGCAACGATGACGCTCGCCGCCTCGAAGTAGACCGCGACTTCGCCCGCGTCTCCCCGGAATGATCCCGGGAAGACGTCAGGGACAAGCGCTGCGACTAGGCTGTAGACATAGGCGACGCTCACGCCGAGGCCAATCAGCGTGAACATGTTGAGGCGTTTGTTCTGCACAGAGGCCACGGCTCGTACGTAAAAGGGCCAGGCAGCCCAGAGACAGACGGGAGAGGCGAGAGTGAGCTCCAGAAGGACACGGCCTCGCGTGGATATGAGCCGTGAGACCGGCGCCCCCGGAAGCATGTCGCCCATGGCGACGATGAGGAGCGGAACGGTCAGGATGACTGCGAACCACAAGCGACGGGACATGTCCTGAAGCTCAGGGGCGCCATCTGTATCCTCGTGGCTCACCGCTCTCGGTTCCAGCGCCATACCGCAGATTGGGCAGTCTCCCGGTTTGCTGGTGAGGATCTCAGGATGCATGGGGCATGTGTACTCCGCTTCGGGCGAAGGCGCGGGCAGCTCCACAGGGGGCCCGCTCAAGTACTTGCCAGGAGATTCCGTGAACTTGGCGAGGCAGTGATCGCTGCAGAAGAAGTAGGTCCTGCCATCGTGTTCATAGCGACGGCCTGTGGTCTCGACCTGCATCCCGCAGACGGGATCTGTCCCAGTGGGAGCAGCCTCGTGGCTACCGCTCTGACTGCCGTCATTGTGTCCGGGGTGGGGAGTCATTGGGGGCCTCGCCTCATGTCTTCACCTCGTTTCCGCTGACACCGACACGAGCGAGCTGTTCGTCGGATTGGGGCCGGCCTGGCACGACCCGCTCATGTCTCGAGTGCCCGCATGAAAGTAGCGGTTTCCTCCGCGCGAGCCACTAGGGTCCGGATCTGGAGTTTCTTTGGGCGAGCAAGGATCTGTTCCCTGCGACCGAACCAGACATCGTCAGGGGAGACGTTCTGGACCGCCTCGCGGTAGTGCACCCCGTGCCGGACGCTCAGTCGCCGAGCTGTGCCCAGAACACCGGTTCTGTGCCGACGCCAGAACGCTCTCAGGGCGGTCCTATCCGCGCCCGACACGAGCAGAATGCGCGATCGCCTTCGATCGGACCACGCCATCACCTTCGTCAAAGTGCGCCGCTCAAGGCGGTTCCAGTCTCGGTCGACCGCCGCAGGCGGTTTCAGGGCAACGTGGCC
>JALGXV010000286.1 GCA_029821885.1 Candidatus Hebobacteria bacterium | reverse complement strand
GCCGATATCCCAGCCGCTCGCCTCCTGGCCCTGGCGTCCTCCCGCATCCACCAGCATGGTTCGCCCGCCCGGCGCCTGGACGAGGATGCAGTCACCCTGGCCCACGTCGAGCACAGTGATGGTGAGATCTTGCCGGGTCTCTCTGGCGACGAGCCACCAGACGATGATGACCGCTGCAAGGAGGGCGAGCAGGAGAACACGTTCACGACGCAGGCGCGCCATGGCAGGTTAGTTCGTGAGGCCGGAAAGGGGGTCCTTGTGGGGATCAGGCCTTGCGTGCGGAGGCGTCCAACGAATGAGCGAATCAGATGCTCTGGTGCTCTACGCGATCGGCGGCCTCTCGAACTTGGTGTGAACGCGGCCGATTCCCACACCGAGCGCGACCAGTCCAGCATACCACAGGATGATCGTCAGGGCCCCCGGCCGAGCTATGTCGACGGTGGCCCCGGGCAGTGACGCAAACGTAGCGCTCGTCCAGATCATGCCGCGGGTGGCGTGCCCGCAGATCCAGCCGGCGAACGGCGCGAGCCACGGGAGCAGAACGCCGAGCGCACACGTCGCCATGCCGGACACAAGCACCACCGCGGCGAGCGGGATGGCGAGGAGATTCGCGCCGAAGCCGGCGATGGGCGCCTGGCCGTAGTGGTAGGCCAGAATCGGGAAGGTGGCGAGCTGGGCGGCGATCGTGCCCACGATGGTGTAGCCGATCCACTTCGGAAGCCAGCCCACCAGCCATATGGCCTTCGGCGTAAGGTAGAGAATGGCCCACACGGCGGCGAACGAGAGCTGGAATCCCGGATAGAAGAGCGCTTCGGGCGTCGCCGCGAGGAGCACGAGCCCGGCCGCGGCAAGCAGTGTATAGTAGTCCACGTTCAGACCGTGCTCGCGCGCCACGGCCGGAACTCGTCTCAAGCCTATCGCTATCCCTGTAACCACTCCCATCACCGCGGCTCGCGCCACGGCGGGGCCGCCCTCTGTCAGGATGGCGTAGTAGATCACCACTACCACGGCCACTCCCGCCGCCCAGATCCCCGGCCGCAGGCGCACACGTCCCTGAGCGCCGCTGGGCCACCCAGACTGCCGCTCCACACGTATCTGACGCCAGGTTGCGCCCAGCAGCCCCGGCAGAAACACAAGGGCAAACACCATCGAGACGATTGCTCCCGAAACCACCAGCAGATGAATGGTGCCCGCGCGGCGGAACATCTCTCGAATCTCGTAGGGCGGAGGTGTCGCGTGCACTCCGAAGACAACGCTCGCCGCCACGGCCGCGCTGAGCTCTCGATACGGGCCGGACACATGCCGCTCGAGGAGCCGTAGTGCTCCCTGCTGCGCGGCAAAGGCGTGTGCCGAAACCGGGTCGAGTCGTCCGGGGCCCACGAGTTCAGCCAGCTGCTCGTCGCCTACAGTCAGCACGCCCGAGACCTTCAGGGGTGCAAGCCAGGAGGCCTCAGACCGCTGTCCCGGATTCGCTGCCTCCCGCGGTGGTCGCAGCTTTCCCGTCAGCCGCCACCGTTGGCCGCGCTGCACGGCTTCGTTCGATGTCAACCGCACGTACACGCGGCCGGACATGGGCTCAAGGCGCCCGTCCCCCGAGTGCTCCTCGACCTCAAGTACGAAGCGCCATACACTGTGCGAGCGATGCGGCGCCTCGGCGACCGTCCCGACCAGCGTTTGTCCCCCGTTGGGAAGGCCAGAGACGTTGCTCGCGGTCGCCGAGCCGCCGCAGCTCGACACTATCCCCCCCACCGCGGCCGCGGCGACGAGAAGCACAGCCCCTGCCGCCGAGCGCGACCGCCCCAAAGTCGCGACGCCGAGCCCGGCGACGCCAACGGCCGCCAAGACCCACACCGCGGCTACCCCGACCACAGAGGTGGCCGCGATTCCGGCCGCAAAGGCAACGGCCGCGCACACCAAAGGTCGCTTAGAGAGGTCCTGCATGTCCCCCCGGCAAGCAATTCGCTGACGCTACGATGCCCTCCTCTGCATAGGTCAAAGCTGCCCTGAAGCTCCTACGAGCGTCGTGAAGGTTGATATGCATAATGGGTCACAAATATGCATAAAGCCTCTTGACTTATTGAGTGTTCTGTGGTAGACGTATCTATAGTAGCTCATGACATGTTGTGGGGAGACAGGTCAGATGGCACGCAAAGCTGGGAGGAAGGCCGAGAAGGTCGCGGAGGAGGAGAGGCTCACCCTCGATGAGGCCGCGGCGGCCCTTGGGGTGAGCCGCTCAACACTCTACCGCTGGCAGAATCAGGGACGTGTGAAAGGTTTCAAGGTGGGACGTCAGTGGCGATTCAAGCGTTCCGATCTGGAGAACTTCTCGAAGATGACGCATCCGGCGGCCGCCTCGGTCAACGTGGGCGAGCTCGACACGGCATTGGCCGAAATGATAATCCGCGCCGGGTCTGGCAAGGAGGTCGTTTTCGATCCTGCGGTGCCGGGCTACCCCGCGACGGAGGAGGAGAGGGCGGTCGCGGAGGCCTTCTCGGCAATGCTGGCCACCGCGGCGAAGGCGCGCGCCAGCGACGTCCACATTGATGCCGAACGGGGGGAGACAACTGTGCGCCAGCGCGTCGACGGTGGGCTTCGTGAGATGGTGCGGGTGCCGAAGTCCTCCCACGGCGCGCTGGTGTCCTGCATTAAGGCGCATGCGGGCATTCCTCTCGACCAGCGGGGGCTACCGCAGGACGGCCGCTTCACGTTGCGGATGGCTGACCAGGAGTTTGACGTGAGGACAGCGACCATGCCTGCCGTCTATGGCGAGAGCGTGGTGATGCGACTGCTCATCCAGTCCCATGTTTTCGTAGACTTGGAGCGATTGGGGATGTATCCCGAAGATCTAGAGAAGTATCGCCGCGCGCTGCGCGCCCCTGTTGGTCTCCTCATTGCGTCCGGACCGACGGGATCGGGGAAGACGACGGTCCTGTACTCAGGGCTTAAGGAGATCGCCAGGGCGGAGGTGAAGATCATGTCCATCGAGGACCCAGTGGAATATGCCCTTCGCCATGTGACACAGGTTCCCGTAGTGAAGAAAGCCGGCCTCACCTTTGAGGCCGGACTGCGCGCGTTCCTGCGGCACGACCCGGACATTGTGTTGGCAGGGGAGTTGCGGTCCTTGGAGAGCGCGGAGACGGCGGCTCAGATCGCCATCACGGGACATCTGATGATGACGGTGCTTCATGCGCAGACTGCGGGGGAGGCAGTGACGCGCCTGCTTGATATGGGTCTCGAGCCGTTCATGGTGACGCAGACACTCATCTACGTGTCGGCACAGCGACTCGCACGGAAGGTGTGTTCGAAATGTGTCGAGCCTCAGGAGCCTGAGTCCACGCTGCTGTCGGCACTCGCGGAGCGGGCCCACCGAGGCGGGTACGAGTTGCCGGACAGCCCGACGTTCATGCGCGGGAAGGGATGTGACCAGTGCCGCCAGACGGGATACCACGGGCGCACTGGGATCTACGAGTGCATGGAGGTGAGCCGGGAGATCCAGCGGCTCATCATGGCGCGGGCATCGGCAGAAGAGATTGAAGAGGTGGCCGTTCGCAATGGGATGACGACACTGGCCGCCGATGGGCTACGAAAGGCCGCGGATGGAATCACGAGCGTGGCCGAGGCGGCACGCGTGGTGGCGGTGGAGGCCGGGTGATCGGAGGTGATGTCTTCCATAACAGTTGACGACATCGCCATACACGTCGAGGTGAGTGGCTCGGGAGTGCCTGTCGTTCTGCTTCACGGCTGGTTCATGAACAGCCTGAGTTTCGAGCGGCAGCTGGACGGCTTGGCTGGGCAGTTCCAAGTGATCGTCCCCGACCTGCGCGGACATGGGGGGACACCGTGCCCGCTGACGGGACGATCGTTCGACCGCCCGCGGGACGTTATAGGTGTGCTCGACGGGATGGGGATTCGGCAGGCCTTCCTCGGTGGGCATTCGATGGGCGGGCCGGTCGCCATCCAGCATTCGATGGGCGGGCCGGTCGCCATCCAGACTGCGCTCGACTATCCCGACCGGTGTCTCGGCCTGGTTCTGTTGGCAACGGGTCCAGGCCCAGGAGACCGGCCCCTGAAAGCCCCGCCAAAACGGGGCAGGGAATGCGAGGCGGAGGCAAAGCGCCTGCTAGAACTGGGGCCGGTAGCCTACTTCCACAGCATGGATGTTGCCCGCGCTCCGGGCGTTAGAGAGTTCCTGGCGAACGACTCCCACCGACGCGTCTTCGACACCATCCTCGAGCGGAACAACCCCATGTGGCTCGCCGACTCCCTCCGGCTGGGTGGCATTGACGTCCCGCCGGAGCTTGAGAGCCATCTCACGTCGCGACGCCGCGCCCGCCTTTCGGAGATTAGCGTGCCCGTGCTATTCCTCGTCGGAACGATGGACTCCACATTCTTGCCGGTTGCG
>JALGXV010000285.1 GCA_029821885.1 Candidatus Hebobacteria bacterium | reverse complement strand
AGAGGCCGACTAGCCCCCGGCGTGCGCAGACCGGTCGCTCAGCCGGTGATTCCCAGCGAGCGGAGTATCGCGCCTCCGTGGTGGTAGTCCACCTCGCGGCAGACCTTGCCGTCCCGAAACTCGAGCGTGGACATCCCATCCGAGTGCCACTTCCGGCCCTTGACGTCGGGGCCGAACATCTCTCCGGCGGTGGCGCTCATGCGCCAGCGCACGGCGATGCCCGTCTCGTTGACCCAGAAGGCGTTCGGCTCCAGGACGACGTCGGGAGAGATCTTGAGTGCGGCGCCGAAGAACTCCCGAATGGCGGGCCAGCCCACCTTGTCGTTGCCGTCGACGACGTCGTGTAGCACCGCATCCTCGGTGAGGAACTCCGCGGGGGCATCGACATCACCACTGCTCCAGGCGGCGAACAGCTTCTTCGCGATTTCGATCTCGGCTTCTCCCGCCATTCTCTCTCCTCCGTGTTTCTCAGGCCTGCCCGATCAGCTCCACCAGCCGGTTGAGCAGGAGCAGGTGAATGCTGGTGCCGACGGCGACCATGTTGGGGGCGGGGTTCACGCCATCGGAGAACAGGCGCAACGCCGTCAGGTTGGCACATGCACCCTTGAATTGATTGAACGCCTCCCAGAACCTCCAGGCGCTGTCCGATACCTCGACATCGGCTTCGAGCTTGAACAGCTCCTTCCACTCTTCCCGGGACCGGCTCGCCCCGCGCATCGTCGCCATGTAGACCCAGTCCTCGTCGGGATCTCCGAGATGGGCGAATTCCCAGTCGGTGATGGCGTTGATGCGATCTCCTTCGTACATGAAGTTCCCCGGTCCCGGGTCGCCGTGCACCAACGCAATCCGTTCGGGGGTCGGCGCGTGGCGGCGCAGCCAGGCCGCCGCCTCGTCGAGCAGCGGAACGGGCAGAAAGCACGAGTCGCGGTAGACGCGCTCCCAGCGCGCGATCTGGGCGAGGGTCGCCGCTCTCGGCACGCTCGGCACCCCGAGAAAGGCGAGGCCGGCCCGCCGCCAGTCGAGCTCGTGCTGCCGCCGCAGGAGACGCACGCACCCCCGGATCGAGCCCAGCCCTGGGTTCTCGCCCTTCCCGGCGACGCGATCCATCACGAAGAACGGGGCGCCGATCACCGAGGCGTCGCGTTCGTACCAGCGAACCGCCGCCACCGGCAGGCCGGCCGTGCGGAGCGCGCGCATCAGCCGGACCTCGAGCAGGCTATCGGTTCCAAAGACGCCTCCCTGCTCGACGCGCAGGACGTACTCGCGGCGCTTCGCCCGGCCCTCGATCCGCAGCTCCACCCCGACACCGAGCATGGCGCGCGAGTGGCCGATGGCGATGCGCTCCGGGCCCTCGAGCTCCACCTCCTCGTCCGCTCCGAGCCGGGCGGTGAAGTTGCGTCGCAGAGCCGGCGCCATTTCGGAGAGAGGCCGGATCACCCGGTGCTCCCCAGGGAGCCCGAGGCCAGGAAGGCCTGGAGCATGGGATGCGTCTCTGCGAGATCTTGCGCCAGCTGCTCGGCGAGCAGCGGTCGGAGCTGCGCGCGCACGGCCTCGGCCGCAGCCGACTCATGGCCCACGGCGAAGACCAGCAGCCGCGCCGCCTGCTCGCGCAGATCCCAGCTCGCGTCGCCGGACGTGTCGACCGCGGCCGCGTGGTCGCGAAGTTCGGGGAATTCCTCGAAGAGCCCGGTCAGGCACTTCTCGAGAGCGGCGTCCTGTGCGGCGAGGGAATCGGTCGTCGTCCGCGCAAGCGCATAGCGAAGCTGGCCCAGCAGACCCACGGCGGAGGTCCGGGCCCACGCGGACTGGAGCTCGGGCAGCAACACCTCTTCGACGGTGCGGATCGCGCCCGCGAGGAGCTCCTGCTGAGTCGGGTGGCGCTCGCCGCTCACGCCGGTTCCCGTCCGGCACGGATCTCGTTCGCGAGCTTCGCCTCGTAGTCGAAGTCGTAGCTGGCGAACCACAGGGGGTCCACCGGTGGGTTCGCCGTCTCGTCGAGTTTCGAGTCCAGGAACCACTCGAAGGTCTGGGCGTGACCCGAGCGGAAGTCGTACTCGGGCTGGAAGCCGAGCAGATCCTTCGCCTTCTCGATGCTCAGAATCCCGTGATGAAACGAGCCGAAGAGGTGGCTGTAGGCCGGCTTCTCGAGCTTCCCTACCATGCCGGACGGCAGGTAGAGCACGTCCGCGGGCTTCCCGACGATCTCGCTCAAGATCGAGACGTACTCGTTCGCCGTCACCCCCTCGGCGGTGATGTTGAAGATCTCGCCGAGCGTCTTGGGGTGGGTCGCCAGGTCGACCATGGTCCGGCAGAGGTCGTCCACGTGACCGTACGAGGTCGCGACGAGTCCATCGTGAGGCAGTATCACGGGAAGTCCGCGCAGCAGGCGCAGGAAGTACGACATCTCCATGTCGTAGATGTTGTTGTCCGGGCCGTAGATCGCTGCGGGCCGCACTACCGAGGCGGGGAAGCCGGTCTTGTCGTGCCGCTCCAGCAGGGTCTCCTCTGCCGCCTTCTTGAATCCGCCATAGGTGTGGGGTCCTTCGTCGACGGTTGCGAAGCTCTCGGTCCAGGGGAAGATGCCCGAGGGCGCATAGGCCATGATCGAGCTGGTGTACACGTAGGCGCCCACGCGTCCGTCGAGCAGGTCGACCAGGTCCGACATGCTGGATCCCATGGCGGCCATGACGAAGCCCGACACGTCGAAGACGGCATCCCACTCCGTACCCTCGAGGGCCGCGCGCATCGACTCTGGGTCGGTCCGATTCGCCACCAACCGCTCCACGCCGGGAGGCAGCCGTGTCTCGGTCTTGCCGCGGTTCAGGACCGTGACCTCATGGCCTCGCGCCACGAGCTCGCGCACGGTGTGGAGGCCGACGAATTGCGATCCGCCGAGAACCAGTGCCTTCATCTGTAATCCGCTCCATCGTTTAGGAGGCCTCGGGCGATTGTACGCCGCCTTCGAGCGGTTCAAGGGTACCTGCATCTCCCGTGGGGTTCACCCCGGCTCCTGCCTCAGGTGTACGGGGCGGAGCATCAGGTCGCTGAGATTGCGCCACAGAGCTGCTTCAGCGCCGAAAGGTGCACCGCGGTTCCGATGGCGAGCATGTTGGGCGCCAGGTTGGTGTGGTTCATGTAGATCTTCAGTGCGGTCTGGTCGATGCAGACGCCCTTGAAGAAGTTGAGCGCCTGCCAGTACCGGAGCCGCTTCCGGTCGAGCTCGATGCCCACCACTTCGCGCAGGTAGCGGACCCAGTCGTCTTCGTTCATCACTCCCATCCCGCGCATCGAGATCAGGTAGGCCCAATCCTCCTCGGGGTCGCCGATGTGCGTGAACTCCCAGTCGACGATGCAGCTGAGGGCGCCGTCCCGGTGCAGGTAGTTCCCGGGGCCGGGGTCGCCGTGCACGACGCCGATCCGCTCCGATTCCGGGGCGTGGTTCCGGAGCCACTGCGCCGCCTCCTCGACAAGCGGGGACGGCTCGCCGACGAGGCCCCAGCGATAGACCTCGTACCAGCGCTCCACCTGTGACAGGGCGCCACTGCGCGGTCCCTCCGGCGCCGGCAGGAAATCGAGGCCGACCGCGGCCGGGTCCATGCGGTGCAGCCGGTCGATCGCTCGGACGTACTCGTCGAGGCTCTCCCGGACGAAGACACTCGACCCCTCCGCGAACTCCATCGCGAAGAAGGGCTGGCCGAGCAGCTCGTCCGACGGTTCGTCCAGGAGGACCTTCGCGACGGGATACCCCGCAGCGTGGAGGGCGCGCATGACCCGGACCTCGTCCCGGCCGTCCGTGCCGAGGAGACCCCACTGCTCGACCCGGAGGACGATGCTGTGGCGCCTGGTCTTCGCGGCTTCTCCTCCGCGCGGGTGCTCGATCTCGAGCCGGTACATGGCGCGCGACTGGCCCATGGCCATGCGCGCGGCGTCGACGATCCGGCACGGGCCCGGCAGGTCCAGGCTCTTCTCCAGGTAGGCCTCCAGCGCCGCGCGCCGCCCCTTGAGCACCGTCACCTCCCGGCCATGTTCTTCGCGAACGCCGCGAAGAGTGG
>JALGXV010000049.1 GCA_029821885.1 Candidatus Hebobacteria bacterium | reverse complement strand
GACCTGGCCCTCGGGCGAGACGTAGTCCTCCGGCAGTTGCCCGTCGCTCAGGAGGGGGCGAGTGAGTAGCCCGGAGGCCGCGCCCGGCGACGACACCGCCGAAGTCGTCGAGCGGTATCGGTGCCATGTCAACGCCGGTCTTGCCTCGCTCTTCAAGTTCATGGGCTTCGACGCCGTCGAATGGAAGGCCGAGGGGTCCACGATCTGGGACACCGAGGGCCGCGACTACCTCGACCTGCTGGCGGGCTTCGGAACCTTGGCGCTGGGTCATCGCCCTGCGGCCGTCGTGGCGGGGGTCAGAGATCAGCTCGACCGCATGCCGCTCTCCTCACGCGTCCTCTTCAACAAGCCCGTCTCCGATCTGGCTGCTCGGCTGGCGGCCATCCTCCCGGGCGACATCGCCAAGTCCTTCTTCTGCAACAGCGGGACGGAGGCCATAGAAGGCGCCCTCAAGCTGGCCAGGCTCTACACGGGCCGGCCGGGCGTTGTGGCGACGGAGGGAGGCTTCCACGGTAAGACGCTGGGAGCCCTGAGTGTGTCGGGACGGGAGGTGTACAGGCAACCCTTCGCGCCCCTCGTCCCCGGAGTCACCCACGTGCCGTTCGGTGATACGGACGCACTCGCCGCAGCGGTCGGCGACAGCACGGCCGCGGTAGTGCTTGAACCCATCCAGGGCGAAGGCGGCGTAATCGTCCCGCCCGATGAGTACCTCCCGGCTGCCCGGGAGATCTGCGATCGCGCTGGGGCCCTCCTCATTGCCGACGAGGTCCAGACAGGACTCGGACGAACGGGCGCCCTCTTCGCCTGCGACCACTCCGGCGTCGTGCCTGACATCATCTGCCTGGCGAAGGCTCTCGGCGGTGGCGTCATGCCGCTTGGCGCCTTCTCCAGCACGCCCACAATATGGGCCTGCCTGGAGGAGAATCCGCTTCTCCACTCGTCCACGCTCGGGGGGAATCCCCTGGCCTGTGCCGCGGGGCTGGCGGCCATCGAGGAGATCACCAGGAACGGCCTGCCAGCACGTGCTGCACGGCTCGGCGATCATGCCCTCGACCGCCTTCGCGATCTTCAAGCCGCCCACGGCGATATGATCACCGACCTGCGCGGCCGCGGCTTGCTTATCGGCGTGCAATTCAGAGACGCCGACGTGGCCGGCTTGGTCATCGCGGGTCTGGCACAGCGCAGAGTCATAGCTGCCTACACCCTGAACAACCCCGAGGTGATCCGCATAGAACCCGCCCTCACGATTCCAGAGGCCGATCTGGATCGTGGGATTTCAGCGTTGGCGGATTCCGTTGAGCAAACGAAGGGCCTTCTCGCCCAACTCGACTAGCGAGCGGTGGCAATGGCCGAAGTCATAGCTATCGACGGCGCCCGCGGCGGAGGCCAGATTCTGCGGAACGCGGTGGCGCTCTCGGCCGTGAGCGGCCGGCCGGTCCGCGTGGAGAACATCCGGGGAGCGAGGCCCAAGCCGGGGCTGCGACCGCAGCACCTGACTGCCGTACGCGCAGTAGCGGAGGTGAGCGGCGCCCGGCTCGTCGGTGGGGAGCTGGGTTCCAGGGAGATCGAATTCTGGCCGGGGAAGATCACTGCGAAACAGGGCTGGCAGTTGGATGTCGGCACGGCGGGGAGCGTTATGCTCGTCCTCCAGTCACTGCTACCGGCGCTGACGACCGCGAATGCCCCCTCGGAGCTGGCCTTGGTCGGGGGCACCGACGTACCGTTTGCGCCTCCGTTCGACCATTTCACCGAGGTGTTCCTCCCGGCTGTCGAAGCAATGGGCGTGCGGGCGGCGGCGAAGCTGGTGCGCCGCGGCTTCTACCCCAAGGGAGGTGGTATGATGGAGCTGGCTGTGTCTCCCGCCGCCTCAGTCGATCCGCTTTGCTGGACCGAGCGCGGGGACAGTCTGATGGTCCGAGGCAGATCCTATAGCCAGGGACTGCCAGCACACATCGCCGAGCGAATGAGAGAATCGGCGCTCGAGAGGCTGCGAACGGCCGGTCACCAGAGAGCCGAGATAGCCTTGGAGGTGGTTGAGCGGGGCCCAAGCCAGGGCTGCGGGATATCCCTCTGGGCCGAGTGTGAGGCCGGACGGCGCTTTGGTGGCAGTTCCCTGGGGCGCCGCGGGAAGCGAGCGGAGCAGGTCGGGCAGGAGGCGGCCGATGCTCTCTTGACCGAAATGAAGGGGGATTGGGCCATCGAGAGCCATCTGGCCGATCAGATGGTTGTGTGGATGGCCATGGCCGACGGATCATCCGAGCTGACGACGGGGAACATGACGGACCACATCTGCTCGGCGATGGAGGTGGCGGAGGCGGTGGCAGGTGCAGCGTTCTCGGTTGAGGAGGGGCCTGTTGTGCGGATTCGCTGCGAGCCAGCCGGGAACGCATGAGATGCGAACAGGAAGGCGCTGCCGAAGCCGTCTCAGCCTGTGCGGAGGGATAACGTGAAGGTCACGCTACTCGTACACACGCCAGAGCCCGAGCGAGTCACAGTCGCGGCCGCCCTGTTGTGCTACCAGAAGGGCAGCCCTGAGGAAGCGTGGGAGAAGGCCGGCAAGGAGTCGCTCCGCAATCGCCTCTTCGAGGAACTCGTGCGACAGGGTCACGGATCGACCCTCGAGCACGCGAGCTTTACCTTCGGCATTGAGGGCATCAGCCGAGCCTGCTCGCACCAACTGGTGCGCCATCGCATTGCATCCTACAACCAGCAGTCCCAGCGCTACGTCGACGTCGGTGACCCCGACTACTTCGTCAAGCCCGAATCGCTTGGCGATGATGACGGGGGATTCGAGGAGGTGGTCGCGGCCACTGTCACCTACTACCGGGAGCAGATCGATCGCCTGAAAGACGCGGGAAAAAAGGGCGAGCAGGCGCAGGAGGATGCGCGGTACATCATCCCCAACGCGGGCAGAACGAACCTGATATGGACCACCAATCTTCGCAACCTGCTCCACGTGGTCCATATTCGAATGTGCACCCGCGCCCAGTGGGAGATTCGCAAGATGCTGCACCTCTGCCGTCGCGCCGTGGCAGCCGAGTTCCCACTCATCGCCAAGTACATGGTAGTCAAGTGCCATCCCTTAGCAATAGGGTACTGCGACGAGGAGTTCCGAAGCTGTGGGTTCCGGCCGCTGAGAGAGAAGGTCATCCCGGCCGATGATGCGTGTCCGCCGGGTCCGGGATACAAAGAGGAGGAGTGAGCCCATGCGCGCTCGCTTTCTGCTGACCTTGGCGCTTGCCACGCTACTGGCTGGCTGCGGAGGCGACCGCCGCGGCGAGGAGCCGGTGCAGATCACGCTCTTCACGTGGACGCGGCCAGGGGAGCTTGCTGTCAACCAGGAGCTCTGTGCCCGGTTTGAGGCGGAGCACCCGAACATCCGCGTCGAGATCATCAATGAGCCGGGAGACCGTGCAATGGACAAGCTCCAGCAGATGGTCGCCGCGGCCAATCCGCCGGACGTGATGTCGATCCACGGAGCTTACTTCATCCCGATGGCAGCGAACGGGGCCCTGTTGGACTTGGACTCGCTCATAGAGGGGGGCTCATCCTTCGACCTGCAGGACTTCTATCCCCAGCTCGTCGAGCTCTGCCGGTACGAGGGGAAGCTCTATTCCCTGCCGCGCTATGCTTCGGTCTACGTCCTGTTCTACAACGAAGATCTATTCGATTCAGCGGGGCTCGGCTATCCGGATAAGACCTGGTCGTGGGACGACTACCTGGCTGCCGCCCGGAAGCTCACAGTGGACGACCCGGACCCGGAGCGCAGGCGCTTCGGCACGGTGATAGACTTCTGGGGCGCGCGGATCTACCCATGGATCTGGGCCAGCGGCGGCGACATCTTGGATGCCGGAGGGAGGCGTTCCCTCCTCGACAGCCCGGAATCGCAGGAAGCACTCCAGTTCCTGGTGGACCTGCGACATAAGTGGCACGTCTGTCCGCCAACGACGATGGCCGAGAGACGACAGAACATCGCAATGTTTGTCAACGGCCAGGTGGCCATGTTCCAGACCGGTGCCTGGGACATCCAGCAAATGCAGGAGGCCAAGGCGCTGCGCTGGAACATCGCGCCTCTCCCGAAGAAGCAGCAGCACGCGACTCTTCTCGGGATGGAGAACTACGCGATAGCGGCCGGGACCAAGCATCCTGAGGAGGCATGGGAGCTCTTCAAGTTCTTGCTGGGGCCGGAGGCCCAAGAGCGAATGGCGCGCGAGATGGAGAAGCAGCCCTCGCGGCAGTCTGTAGCCAATGGGCCCTACCTCCAACAGCAGGCCGATTACGACCGCCGCGTCTTCGTCGAGGCCCTCGACTATGCCCACCAAGCGCCGAACATACCGGAGTGGGATCGAGTGAGCCACTTCATCCAGGAGCAGCTTGACCTGATCTGGATAGGGGAGGTGTCTGTCGAAGACGGCACACGCCGCGCCGCGGCGCAAGTCACGGAAGCGCTTCAGGAATCACGACCATGACGGAGGATCTTGTCATCCGAACCGCGGAAGATCGCGACGCTGAGGCCATAGCGGCACTCACTGAGACTTGGGGGCACCCGCTCTCCCGCGATGAAGTGCGCCTGAAGATACACTCCTTCGCGCAGACTGCCGGCCACCAATTCCTCGCGGCCGAGATGGCCGGCGCGGTCGTTGGGTTCGCAGCGATGAACACCGCCCTGTCACCAGGCCGCCCAGGCAGGATCGGAAGCATCTCGGGGATGGTTGTTGCGGCGCAATACCAGCGTCAAGGCATCGGGAGACGACTCGTCGACTCGGCCGAGGATTGGCTCCGTGCCCAGGGCGCTTCGTACGTCCGTGTCACCACCGCCTCCCATCGCGCTCAGACCGCCCACCGATTCTACCGCGCCCTCGGTTATCGCCAGACCGGCGTTCGCTTCGATAAGGACCTCCAACCCTAGGATGCGGCAGAAGCGCCAGGCGGGAAGGCAGCGGCGCGCATCTCTGTCCGTTTGTCGGAGCCTAAGCTCATCGTGCCGCCCCTCTTCTGCCCATCGCCTTCGATGTGCTACACTGTGAGCACAGGACAACCTGCCATCCCGATGGACACCCGGACCCTACGTGTACTCGAATACGACGCCGTAAGAGAGCGCCTCCGCGACTGCGCGGCATCGTCGCTTGGGAAGGCGCTGGCAGACCGACTCGAGCCGGAGAGCGAGTTCTCCGAAGTAAGCCGCTTGCTGGCCGAGACGACGCAGGCTCGCGCGGTGCTGGCCGCGGGCGGCCGTGCGCCTCTGGGCGGACTTCACGACGTCCGGGCGCAAGTGCTCAACGCCTCTCGCGGTGGGGTCCTCTCAGAGGGGGACCTGTTGGAGATCGCAGACACGGTCTATGCGTCTCGTCGCATGAGGGACTTCCTTCTGAAGAGCGACGTGGATGCTCCACTCGTGAGGGGGATGGCCAGCGACCTCGGCCTGTTCGAGGATATCGAGCGCGCTGTCGAGTCCAGCATCGACAACCGCGGGGAAGTACTCGACTCGGCGACCGACAACCTTCGCGAGATACGCGCCAAGATCCGGCGACTCCAGCATACGACCGAGCAGCGCCTGAACGCCATCCTCCACTCGACGCAGTTCACCCGCATGATCCAGGAGCCCATTGTGACGGTGCGGAGCGGCCGCTACTGCATACCGATCCGCAGCGAGTTCAAGGGGGAGTTCCGCGGTATTGTGCACGACTCTTCGGCGAGCGGCGCCACCGTCTTCATGGAACCCTTCGGCGTGGTGGAGATCAACAACGAAATAAGGGAAACGCGCGCGGCCGAGGAGCGCGAGGTAAGACGGATCCTTGCGCGCTTGAGCGCTATGGTGGGTGCGGAGACCGAGACGATCCTTTCGACGATAGACGTCCTCGCTCGGCTCGACCTGATATTCGCTCGGGCCGCACTCGCCGACAGCATGGAGGCGGTGGAGCCTGACATAAATGTGAAGGGGGAAGTCGATCTCATCGACGCCCGCCACCCGCTGCTGGAAGGCCGAGTCGTTCCCGTGAGCATCAGGATGGGGGAGGAGTTCAACGCCCTTGTCCTCACCGGCCCCAACACGGGCGGGAAGACGGTGAGCCTCAAGACGGTCGGCCTGCTGACGCTGATGGCGCAGTCCGGGATCCACCTTCCCGTGGCTCAAGGTAGTCGCGTCTCCGTCTTCCGCAGGATCTTCGCCGACATCGGCGACGAGCAGAGCATTCAGCAGAGCCTGTCCACCTTCTCATCCCATATGACGCAGATCGTCAACGTGCTGAGCAGCGCCGATGGGAGCTCTCTGGTCCTGCTCGACGAGATCGGCGCGGGCACAGACCCGGCCGAGGGATCGGCCCTGGCGAAAGCCGTCATGATTGAGTTGCTGAGGCGGGGATGCCGCGTCATAGCCACCACCCACTACGGCGAGCTGAAGACCTTTGCCTACACGCAGCCGGGAATCGAGAACGCAAGCGTCGAGTTTGACGCGGCCACCCTCGAGCCGACCTTCGAGGTGAGAATCGGCACGCCCGGAAGCAGCAATGCGTTCGCCATAGCCGCGCGGCTCGGCCTCTCGCCGGAGCTGCTCCGTCAGGCGGCCGAGATGATGGGAGAGGATCAGGTCGAGCTGCACGAAGTGATCCAGCGGGCCGAACGGGATCAGCGTGATCTCGCGCAAGAGCGCCGGGAGGCCGCGCGCGCGCGTCGAGAGCTTGAGGCCACCAGGGCGGACTACGATAAGCTGCTCGGCGATCTGAAGTCGAAGCGACGGGACATGCTGCTGGAGGCGCGCCGGGAGGCGCGCCGAATCGTGAGCCGGGCGAAGCAGAGGACCGAGGAGCTGCTCAACCTCCTGCGCCAATCGGTGCAGGAGGCACGGCAGGTGAAAGATGCCATAGAGCGGGAGGCGGCCCAGGTGGCCCAATACGCTCCGCCGGAGCCGGCCGAACTAGTTCGAGCCGTGCGACACGAGCTGACCGAGATAGCGGACGAGGCGAGCGAGGCGACGGCAGAGCTGGACGAGGCAGGGGCGCCGTCGACGCCTGAGCCCGAACCCGAGCCTGTGGGAGATCTCGTCCGCGGGGACACGGTACTCGTCAGGAGCGTGCAGCAGAGAGGCAGCGTGCTAGATCCGCCGGATGAGAATGGCCAGGTCAAGGTGCAGGTTGGCCTGCTGCGGCTCTCGGTGCCCCTCTCGGATCTGGCGCTCGTTCGAGAGCCAGCGGTGACCATCAGCCGTGCGCGGCCCGATCACGTGAGTGTGTCCGCCGCGCCCGTACCCGCCGAGCTCCACCTGCGGGGCCTCCGGGTCGACGCGGCCCTCTACGAGTTGGACCGGTACCTGGACCGGGCGGCCGTGACGCGACACGAGCGGGTGCGCATTGTCCACGGCAAGGGCACCGGGGCCGTCAGGGCCGCTGTCCACGAGCGGCTGAAGGACCATCCCCTCGTGCAGTCATTCCGCCTCGCCGTGGGCGAAGAGGGCGACTCCGGCGCGACGATCGTTGAGTTAGGGTTCAGTTCGTAGCAGGGATGCCGTCCACGAGGAGTGGCTGCGACACCTCAGCGCGTGCAGGCCGGCAGCCGCCGGCCGAACCGGAGGACTACCAGTTGACGATCCAAGCAGCACCGCGGTTGCCCGGCCAAGCAACCTGCTCCAGTTGGCGTGACAGCGTGATCGCCGCACTCATCGCCCTTATCGGCTCGGGGGTATGGCTGTGGTTCGCCCTGGCGACGCGGATCTCCCTGGAGGACGCGTATATCACGTTCCGCTACGCTCGCAACATCGCCCAGGGCAACGGTTTCGTCTACAACGTGGGCGAACGGGTGCTGGGGACAACCAGCCCACTGCAGACTCTTCTCCTCGGCGGCCTCGGCATCACCTTCGGGCCAGACCGTATCCCAGTTGGCGCCTCCATCGTGATGCCTGTCTTCGGAATCGCCGCGGGGGCCCTGATCTTCCTCGCAGTGAGGAGACTCGGAGCATCTCCTGTCGCCGCAGGCATCGGCCTCGTTCTTTTCTACCTTCACCCGCTCGTCATGCGCACCTCGTTAGGGGGAATGGAGACTCCCTTGGTGCTGTTCCTCATGGCACTGAGTCTCTACTTCCTGGCCGATCGTCGAGCGGCGCCCGCTGCCGTGTCGGTCGGCCTGCTCGCCCTGTGCCGTATCGACGGGCTGATATGGGGCGGCCTCGTCATCATCGCAGCGCTGTTGTCGGACTACCGCAAGCCACTGAAGCAAGCTCTTTCCTTCGCCGGAGTCGTCTCACCGTGGCTGGCCTTCTCGTGGCTCTACTTCGGCAGCCCGCTGCCGAACAGCATGCTTGCGAAGGGCGTCATCAGGCCCGGCAGGGAGGGACTCCTCACGGATCCGTTGCACTTCAGTCGCCTCTCACGTTTCTATCTGTCCGGCCTCGCCCCCGCTGCAGATCGCTGGCTGATACTGATCTCAGTCGCCCTCCTCCTCCTTGGCGTGATCGCAGTCGCTCGCGCGCGGAGGCGCGAGCTTCTGCTGCTGCCGGCGTTCCTCGCTGTCTACACAGCCGCGATGTACCTTGGCAGAGCGCCCATGTTCCACTGGTATCTGGCCCCCATGCTGCTGTGTTCCCTGCCTCTAATCGGCGTGGGCCTGAGTCACATGATCGGATGGGCGCTTTCCAGGGAGGGAAGCCCGGCGCTCAGGACGGGAGCAACGGTGTGTCTCGTGGTGCTCGCGGTGGTGGCGCTTCCGGCCGTCGTGCGAGAAGCGAAGACGATCCCTCGCCGCGCCACACGCGCGAGTCTGGTCCAGCAGAACGAGTTCGGCCTGCGGCAAGCGGTGGGGCTGTGGCTGCGAGAGCACACGCCGAGGGAGGCGTCGGTGGCCATGGAGGCCATCGGATACCAGGGCTACTGCTCGGAGCGCCGCGTGATAGACATGGCCGGCCTTGTGACTCCGAGCGTGATCGAGTACAATGCCAGCTCGGCGTCGAACGGGATCGTCTTCAAACGCATCACCACAGAGCTCAGGCCCGATTACATCGTGCTGCGCTCATTCGAGGTGGATGACAACCACCACTTCAAAGGGGGGAAGCTCTTCGAGACAGTGGCGGACCGAGACCTGTTCCTCCACCACTACAGGGAAGTGCGGCGCTTCACTGCGCCGCACCCGGAGCTGGCTCCTCTGCTAGCTCGCCTGACTCTGTACCAGCGCATCCCCGGCGCTCCCCCAAATAGCGCGCCCGCCGGGCTGCCTGGGGAAGCCCCCGCCGGGGCAGAGAGCACTACTCCTCGTGATAGTGCGGCTCCCGCCAGCCGCCTCCGCGGGCCTGCGGGTTGATCTGCAGCCGGTTCCGCACCATACCGACGCCTTCCACCTTCTTGGCGACTTCCTCGACCGTCTCGCTCAACTCGCGACTTTCTACCTCACCATCCAGGAAGATGGCAGGCCCCACCGCCTTGACGTGAACGGAGGACACGCCGGCGGTCCGCTCATCCTTCGCCAGAGCTTCCTCCACGACATGCGCTAGCTTCTGAGACTGCGGCATCTGTCATCCCTCCTCTGTGTCCTCCGACGGCCGGGTCTGCTCTCGTCGCTGCTGCGCCTGCCGCTGTAGCTCGGCCAGCTTCTGCAGCGCGTCCAGCGGCGTCGTACGGTTCAGGTCGAGCCGCCGTATGTCTTCGACGATCGGATCAGGGCCGCCTGCGAACAGAGGAAGCTGGCTCGGGTCCGGGCGGCCGGGAGTGGCCGCCGGAGGCCCCATGCCAGTTCGCCCGTTCTGGGACTTGCCTCTGTCCTCCAGTGCCCACAACACCTGCTTGGCGCGCTCGATGACATCGAAGGGAAGGCCGGCCAGCCGCGCCACTTGGATTCCGTAGCTGCGGTCGGTCCCGCCTGGCACTATCTGCCGCAGGAAGACGATCTGGTCTCCCTTCTCCTTGACGCCGACCCGGAAGTTCCTCACTCGCGCCAGGGAATCGGCGAGGTCGTTCAAGTGGTGGTAGTGCGTCGCGAAAAGGGCTTTCGCCCCAAGATTCGGCGCGTCGTGGATGTACTCCGCGACCGCCCACGCGATGCTCATGCCGTCGAACGTGCTGGTGCCCCGGCCGATCTCGTCGAGAATGATGAGGCTCTTCGCCGTCGCGTGGCGCAGGATGTTCGCCGTCTCGGTCATCTCCATCATAAAGGTGCTCTGACCCGTTGCCAGGTCGTCGGAGGCCCCCACCCGGCTGAAGATGCGATCCACGAGGCCTATCCTCGCGGACTCCGCCGGCACGAAGCTCCCCACCTGAGCCATCAGTGTGATGAGCGCGACCTGCCGGAGGTAGGTCGACTTCCCGGCCATGTTCGGTCCGGTGATTATCAGAATCTGCTGGGCGGAGCAGTCGAGCTGAGCGTCATTCGGGACGAATCTCCCATCCTCGAGTGTCAGCTCCACTACGGGATGTCGCCCGGCCCGGACCTCGATACGATCGTCGGCCACGATGTCGGGGCGCGTGTAGTTGTTCCTCGTCGCCACCTCCGCGAAGGCCGCCAGCGCATCCGCCTGAGCAACAAGGTTGCCGGCGCGCTGCACGCGCGCGGCCTCCGCCGCCACCTTCGACCTCACGTCGGCGAACAGCTCCTGCTCCAGCGATAGTATGCGCTCCTCCGCGCCAAGCACCTTCGACTCGTACTCTTTCAACTCCGGCGTGATGAACCGTTCTGCGTTGCGCATCGTCTGACGCCGCTGGTAGTGCTCTGGAACGAGGTGCAGATTGGGTCGGGTGACTTCGATGTAGTATCCGAACACCTGGTTATAGCCGACTTTTAGGGACTTGACGCCCGTCTCCGTGCGGGCCCGGTCCTGAAGTCCGGCGATCCACTCCTTGCCCTTTGCACGCGCCTCTCTCAGGTCGTCCAGCTCGGCAGAGAACCCGGGCCGGATCACGCCGCCCTCGCGAAGCGTGGCCGGAGGACTGGGCTCTATCGCCCGGACCAGCAGCTCCCGCAGGTCGGACACCGGGTCGAAGTCGGCGACGAGCGCGCTTAGCGGCGTGTGGCCCGAGCCGGCGAGCATCTCGGCCAGTGCAGGCAGCCGGTGTAGTGACTCGTGGAGGCCCGCCAGATCGCGGCCGGTGGCGGTGCCAGCAGCGGCGCGCGCGACCGGTCGCTCCATATCCCGTACCTGTTTCAGTTCGTCTCGGACTCGTCCCCGGAGCGCGGTGTCATCGAAGAAAGCGCTCACAGCGTCGAGGCGCTCTTCGATTTGCGCCTTATCCAGCAGAGGGGCCGTGACCCAGCGCCGCAGCAGGCGCGCCCCCATCGGCGTGAGAGTATCGTCGAGGACCCATAGCAGCGTGTGCCGACGGGAGCCATCTCGGAGGGATGACAGCACCTCCAGGTTGCGTCGGGTCGTGGCATCCACCACCATGAACTCGCTACGAGAGTAGGTGCGCATCTCGCGGATCTGCTGGAGGCCGGACTTGTGGCTCCTCTTGAGGTAGGCGAGAATCGCGGCAGCGGCCTCGATGGCGCCGGGCATTCCCTCGCACCCAAAACCGCGAAGCGAACTCACGCCAAAGTGCCGACGGAGCACATCCTCCGGTCTATCGGCAAGGAAGTCGTCGTGGTCCCATGTACTCGCCGCGACGGAGTTGCGTTGGAGCAGTCCCTCCAGATCCAGGCTGGCCCCCTCCGGCAGGAGCAGCTCGGCTGGGTTCAGCCGCGAGACTTCGTCCGCGAGTTCGCCGGCTGCGTCAGCTCCAACGAACTCCGTGACAATCATCTCGCCCGTCGAGCAATCGACGGCCGCCAGGCCCAGTCGGCCGTCAGCTGAGGAGATACTCGCAAGGTAGTTGTTCGCGCCCTCATCCAGCAGGTGGTCCTCAACAACCGTCCCGGGGGTGAGGATGCGGATCACCTCTCGCTTGACCAGGCCCTTTGATTTCTTTGCGTCCTCGACCTGGTCGCAGACGGCGGCCTTGTGTCCGGCCGCGAGCAGGCGCGCAACATAGCGGTCTGCTGCGTGGTGGGGAATACCGCACATCGGGATGCGCCGGCCCTTGCCGACCTCCCGCGATGTAAGCACGAGGTCGAGCACATCGGCGGCGAGCTTGGCGTCATCCCCGAACATCTCATAGAAGTCACCCAGGCGGAACAGCAGGATGACGTCCTGGTGCTCCCGCTTGATCGCCCGGTATTGCGCGAGCATGGGGGTCAGGTTTTCCATCTTCACACGAGCCTCAGATCGGCTCCTCGGTGGCGTCGCTGAGCACGAGGCCGGCGGGGATCTTCGGGTAGAAGTAGGTCGACTTCCCGGGCATGAGCTCGCCCGCTTGCGCGGCGGCCATCACCTCGGAAACACGTGTAGGCCTGAGGAAGAACGCGAAGTCGTAGTCCCCCCGGTCCACCGCCCGTATTGCCTGGGCCGCGTCGGTGGCATAGGTCAGCCGCGCTCCCCGCCGCGTTGGGCCGGCAGCTTCCGAGTCGTGGCTGATCCGGCCGTTCGAGTCGACGTCACATCCGGTACCGGCCAAGGTCGGATCGATCAGCCGCCGGTGAAGCACGCTCACGTCTAACCTCTCAACCACTCGCGCGCCTACTGCCGCCGCTTCATCTCTGCCCGCCAGCTGATAGAGGTGCCCCCGGCCATACGCCCCGAGCACCGGGCGCTTCGGATCTGCCCTCTGGAGCCAGGAGAGATCCGCCGCCTTCTCTGGGTCGACCACCGCCGCCTCTCGCACCTCGAAGTACTGCTCCATACAGCGCCGCAGCCGTTCTAGCGCCGTCTCGTCGAGCCCCCATACGAGCCGATGTGTCGGGAAGATCCTCAATCCGTCGTCGCGCGCGCTATTCACCAGGGCCAGCGCGTGATTGAAGGCCGCCTCGGCCGGCGCGTTCGAGTGCATCGCCTGCATCTCGTCCCGATAGGTGCACGCCGTCGCAAAGCGATGATGCCCGTCGGCAATGTAAAGGGGGCCGGGGCCGATGGCCTGCGAGATCGCCCCGGTCACCTTCGTGTCCCGGATAACCCACAGCCGACTCACTACACCGTCCTGGTCTTCCGCCACCGCGTTGGGCTTCCCATCAATCCCCGCCAGCAATCCCAGCAGCGTCCCCTCCGGATCCTCGGACATCAACATCAATGGACTCGCCATCGCCCGGCAGGCCCTCATTAGCCGGAGGCGGTCGGCCTTCGCCTCGGGTAGTGTTCCCTCGTGCGCGAGCACGTAGTTCCGCTCGCGCGTAGGCAGCCGCATCAGCCCGAACACGCCCCGGCGCTTCCAGCTCTGATGACCTACCGAGAACTGCTGCTCCAGCAGGTAGAGGACCGGCGCCTCCTCCCGTGCCAGCACTCCCTGCTCCAGCCAGCTCGCCAGTGTCCCGGCTGCGGTGTCGTGGCGCGACTCGCCCTCACCCTGGGCCAGTTCGACCCGCACGAAATTGTGCGCCGAGCGCACGTACAGCTCTGTCTGCTTCTCCTCCGAGATGACGTCGAACGGTGGCGAGATCAGATCTGACAGATCGCTTGAGCCCGGCCTCCGATACCGGATGCCTCGGAAGGGATAGAAGATGATATCAGCGTCAGTCATTCGTCTCCCTCTATGGCCGTTCGAAGCACCGGTGCAGCGACTCCAGCGTCCGGGCCATGTCTTCCTTCGGGTGATCCCAGTCTGCCTGCACCGACACCCGGCCATCGTAGTCTGCCAGCCGCAGTGCTTCAGCCGTCTCCCGCAGAATGTCCTCCGCAGAGGCCGAAGCGGACTCCACGGCGGGGACATGTACGTGAGCCAACCAGGCTGCGGCATCGGCAATGTCGAGCAGCGAATGGCCGGCTCCGGCGATCTGTTCGCAGTTGGGCAGCACCCCCACTTCGGGCATGTTGACTCTACGCGCCAGTTCGATAGCATCGGGAACCGAGCCTACCAGATGAGACTTGCTCCCGGGCAGGCCCTCGACGCCTACGACCAGCCCCCGGCTGCGGGCCACCACCCCGCACACCCTCAATAGATCGCGGAGCTGCTCTGCCGCCTCCGCCATGGAGACGCCTGGCGGCACGTCGCAGCACTCCCCGCAGGGGAAGCCGATTACGGCCCCTTGCGCCGCGGCAGCGCGCCGTAGGGCCGTGTTCACATAGCGACTCAGGCGCGGCCAGTCAACAGCGGGGCCGCACGCTCTCAGGTCCGCCGGCAGATCCAGCCGCCAAGCCTCCGCCTTAATCGGCGCCCCTGCCAACTGCGCTATTACCGGCCGGAAGCAAGCTTCGTCATCTTCCGGGACCAGCGCACTAGCAGACAGTTCGGCGAAGTCATAGCCGACCTCGGCCGCCGTATCCAGCAGCTCGAGGCCAACGCAGCATCCGAATCGCATCTCGATCTACCGCGCTTCCTCGTGGCGGTATCGCAATGGTGCTGTCTGGCCCGGAACCTACCTATGCTTTCGACGCGGCCTCTGCCAGCGAGCGGCCGAGCTGCCTACAGGCCTCCAGTGCCCCTGCCGACACCCCGCCGGATGACCCCACCGGCTCGCCGACCTGCTCCAGCTTGAACCACTGAAGAGCCTGCTGCAATACGCCCAGGACCTTGTCGGCGGGGCCGCCGGCGCTGGCGAAGATGCCGGCCGGCTTGCCGCCCACCTTGCCCTGGGTCGGATAGTAGGTACGGTCCAGGAAGTCCTTTAGCCCGCCCGCGATGTAGCCGAAGTAGTCGGGCGAGCCAAGGGCCACAGCATCACAGACCAGGAGATCGTCTACGCCGGCCTCCAGGCCCGTCTTGAGGACGACTTCCGTGCCGGCGACACTCCCGGCACCCTCCCCAACGGCCTCGGCCATCTTCTTCGTATTGCCGCCGAGGGAATGGTAACAGATGAGTACACGCCCCATTCGTACGCTCCTCTCCGTCGTCCAGGTCCGGCCTAGTCGAGCCCGAGATCCATCTGGCCGGCAGACGCCTGCCTCATTGCCTGAGTCGAAGGGCGAGGGAAGGCCCGATCGAATTCCGGGCCGATTGCGCTCTCCAGCCGCAGAGCGAACCGGTAGAGCTTCTCGGCATAGTACGCCCTATCCTCGTCGCCGCTGTAGTCCTCCGTTCGGGCAAGCGAGCCATCGCGCCGCTCGTACACAGAGATGTAGTCGCCAATCGGCGTGCCGCCGGCGATCTCCGCCGACCGGCGCTTTGCCGGGCTTGAGAAGGTCTTCTCGGTCACCCTCTCCCGCCGCGCCAGCTTCTCAACGGGGACCTCTCCTGCCAGTATCGCGGCGGACAGGTCGCCGTAGCGGCGCGCCAATCCGTCTAGCTCGCCCTCGAGCAGGAGATCGACAGCTTCGGCCAGGAACTCCCGCCCGAACGGCTCGTCTGCACGGGACCGAACGGCCGCCCCGCGCAGCAGCTTCCGGCCGTCATACCCCACGCATGCATAGTTCTTCTGCTTGAGAGAGAGCATGGCGCGGTATCGGCCATCGTGCTGCAAGTTAATGCCCTTCGGCAACCCCGCACCGATCTCCTCTACATACGCCAGCTCGGCCTCTTCGCCCCGCACACTTGACGGAGGGCTGAAGTAGACGCCATCCGTGTCGATCTCCACCACCCCGCCCCCACTCCTCTCGATCTCGTCGGCAATCTGCTTGACCAGCGCCTGGCCGCGCTTCGTCACCCGCTCGGCCGCCTCGAAATCGTTGAAGAGGAAGCCGCTGCCCAGGTATCCGTAGAAGGAGTTGATGAGCACCTTGAACGATGACTGGATCCCCTCCCAGCGGAGGCGGTCAGTACCTGTTGAGGCGCGCGCCCGCGCCTTTGCCTGCAGCCTCTGCCGCGTCAGCTCGGAGAGCATTGGCAGGAAGACAGCAAGCGTGTCACTGGCCGGAGCCACCTG
>JALGXV010000284.1 GCA_029821885.1 Candidatus Hebobacteria bacterium | reverse complement strand
AGTGGATCCGGACATCCTGCCGGCACATCAGATGAATGGAAGGTCTATCTGGTGAGGACGGATGGCGAAGGGAACCTGCTCTGGGAAGGGATCTACCCGGCCGCTAGCGGCCTCGGCAACAATGCCGCGGAGTACGTCGGTCTCACGAGCGATGGCGGGTACATCGTGTTTGTCGACACCGATACTCAGAGCCCACCAGAACGCGAGAACTACGGCTTCCTGAAGATAGCACCCGACAGATGAAGCGAACCTTCCTCGGCGGTGACTGCAGGAAGCAGCCTCAGCTCGAGATCAGTTCCCTGGCGTCGCCGCTGTGTTGCCGCGGCACACCGGTTTCACTCCCCTCGTCCTCGGCGCCCGAGAGATCGGCCTGGCCTGCCAGCGGACGGCGGCGGTAGTCGCGCGGCGCGCAGCCCACGTGTTTCCGGAAGAGGCGGCTGAAGTGACACACACTTCCGAACCCGGTTCGGTCTGCCACCTCCCTGACCGATAGCCTCTCATCTGTAAGCAGCGCCCGCGCGCGCTGCAGCCGCGCGTGGATCAAGTCCTCCATCGGGCTTATCCCCAAGAGCCTCAGGTACAGGACCGCGAAGCGCGAGGGGCTCAGGTTGGCCAGCCGCGCCATATCCGCCACGCGCCACGGCTTTTCCATCTGATCGTGGACCCGCATCCGGATGCTGCGGAACCCGTCCACGCGCGCCACCTCGCTCGGACTCAGCGCGTCCGGGCCCTGACGCCTCAATTGGCGGGCGAGCTCCACAAACAGACTCTCCACCAAGAGGGATACCGACTCCTCCCAGAGGGGCTCTCGTCGGCGCAGCTCTCGGTTGACAGCCTCGAATATCGGCGTGATGAACTCGGTCTCGCGTGGTCGCAGAATCTCGTTCACCGGGATCTGGTAGAGACGGATTAGCTCCGGCATGCGCGGCCCACCGACATGCAGCCAATCATCGGTGAATCCCCCCTCCGCCCCCCGGTACCATTGGGGGAAGGTTGGGTCATATACAAGGCAGTCCCCCGGTCCTGCCGAGACGACTCCAGCGGCCGTCCGGACCGTCATGGGCGAGTGGAAACGCACAAACAGGTACGCGACCATGCCGTGAGGCCGCTCCACCGAGAAGGCGCTATCGTGTTCCCACCGAAGGCCCAAGTCCTCCACCATCAGCCCGTCCGATGGGCGCTCGTCCCTTGCGCTCCCCATCTCGCCTGACCCTCCTACTGCCGTGTACAGAAGTCCACTCCATTCTGCCAAGGGCAAAAGGATCCGTCAAGTATTCGCGGGAGGGGCGACCCTCCACCGTGGTCGCCGCGTTGGGGCACACGTGGCACAGGGCGCGCTTGCAGGAAGATGGGCATGTGCCCGTGAAGATCACGGCCCCTCGTCGATTCAGGACGTGGGGCAGGCGGGGAGGTCAGGTGTCTCGTCCGAGCTGTTGCTCGACAGCGCCGCAGGGGATGAGCAGTTCAGTCCCGCCACACCTCGGGGAATTCGTCCGTCAGTCCCCAGTTGCCCATCTCGAAGTTCTCGAAGCCGAGCTTCAGCGCGGGTGAGTCCGGTCTGACGCGGTAGTCGTTGTTCTCGGGATCGACGAAGAGAGGATCCGCGAACACGGAGTGGCGGTCGAAGCCCAGCGCCCGCCACTCTTCCAGCGAGTATTTCCGGCGCTCCCCCTCGCGCATCTCGACGCGGGCGGCGAATTGACCCACGTCGCTGTAGAAGCAGTTGTAGTCAATCTCCTCCAGCCAGGGCCCTCGGGCGGGCGGCGCAATCAAGGTGTAGATCTCGCCGTAGCTCGCGCCCATCTCGAAGTTCAGATCGTGCTCGGGACGCGTGCCCGCCGCGCTCATCGTGGTGATGTTGCGAACATAGCGATCGTGGTTGTCCTCGTTCCCTACGTGAAAGCACGGCGAGTTGGCCCCGTTCACCCAGATGTTGTTGTAGATCGTGCGATACGCGCCCTCGCGGAGCTTCATGCTGACGCCGACGCACAGATTGTTGTAGATCTCATAGTTGGAGGCGCCGTCGTCCAGGTCCAGCCCCCACCCTGCCTTCTCCTCGAAGAAGTTGTGGCGGACGATCACCGGTTCCATCGCATCCACCAGCACCTCGCCCGCATAGTGGCTTCTGTCCTTGAGGTACTCGGTATGGGACTGAACCAGGCACCAGTACTTGTCGCGGCCCCAGGCGTTGAAGGGGCCGTGATCGCCGGTCTCTCGGCAGGTGTTGTGGAGGCGGTTGTATTCGATGACGTGGCCGCCCCAGGTGCCATCCCCGATGCAGATTCCCGCGCGGGGCAGGTTGTACATCAGATTGTGTCCGACCGTGATCCGCTTCGCCCGAGAGATATACACTCCGGCGATCTGCTTTCCGAACACTCCGCAGTCGTGGACGAGGTTGTTCGTGGCCTGACACTCGTAGGGGAAGCTCCGCTGCGTTCCGTTCGTCAGCTCCAGAGAGCCGACGAAACACACCGCGCTGTCACCCGTCTCGGTGAACTTGCAGCCAGTGACGACTACGCCGCGGTTGTGGTTGTTCACGAACACGCCGTTGCCGCCGACGGCGTCGAACCAGCAACTCTCGATCCGGCAATCGCGGGCACCCTGCAGGAAGATGGTTCCACCGCGATGGATGGCCCAGTCGCTCAACGAGGGCACTGAGTACTCCTCCAGGAAGGTCGAGGCCGTGTGGGCGAGGCGGAAGCCGCTGAAGGCGATGTCGTGGACGGGCTCCTCCTGCGCCCCCAAGAAGCGCACGACCTGCTGGAGCACGGGCACCTCTACGGTGGCCGTCGCCAGGTCCACGTTCTCGGGGGGCAGATAGTAGAGGACCCCTTCTCTATCATCCAGGTACCACTCGCCAGGCGCGTCGAGTTCCTCGAAGACGTTTTCAGTGTAGAATCGCGACCCTTCTCTGACATCGCACGGTGTCTCGAACCACTTAGCCCCCATCTGATGGCCGCCTCGGCCGAACCAGATGATGTGGTCCTCGTGGTCCAGCGCCTTAACCTGCCACTGCAGATTGCCCCAGTAGGCGAACTGGTAGATGTGTATGACCGCCTCCTCGGGTCTGGACCAGCGCTTCTTTGTGAACGTATCCGGATCGAAGACGATGCCGCGGGAAGCGCCGCTGGAGAACGTCATGTCATCGTTGGGCCCTGGAGAGGGGTCTCGCGCATCGTCGGGAAGCGGCCCCGCAGGCTCTATGTACCCGCTGATCCCCGGCTCGGAGGGATCGTAGTTCGGGTACCTCGCCCGGACCTGGCGCTGGCCGTTGACGAACAGCTGGGTGAAGCTGAGACCCTCTGCTCTCACCTCGGGCAGCTCACACATCATGATGCCGTCCCGGAATGGCCGCCACCGGCAGTCGAGCTTCCGCCCGCCACTGATCGTGACCGATCCAGTTGGAGAAGCGACATACCTGACGGGCGCTTCAGGTGACCCCGAGTCCTCCGGACCGAACACGAGTGGCTCGCGGAGATAGTAGGTCCCTCCGCCGACTGACACCGTGACGAGTTCCTTCCCGCGTTCCGGCAGCGCGCAAACGACACCTCGCGCCCGCGCCAACGTGGCGAGGGGACGCTCCTCAGTCCCTGGATTGCTGTCATCACCGTGCTGGGCGACAAAGAGGCGGGTGTGAGACGTGTCCATCTTGAGCCTCCATGTACGTGTCGACCGCCTTTGGGATCCCTCTACCTGTGCGCAGAACGCCAGTGCCGTTGGTGGTCACATGACGCCCGTTCTAGGTTCAGTCGCGAGGGTCTCACGTCCGCTCCGCATAGGCCTCATGCTGCACAGGCTGATCACCTAGCTCAGGCCGGTTGTAAGTCATCGGGTGAACCGATACGTGCCAGGCTTCACTATCAGTGATCCCGCCTGTCCGTCAACTGGGAAGCGCCTGTCGCCTTCGAGCCGCTCGACCCGTGCCTCGGCCCAGCCCGGAAGCCGCAGACGGAACGTGTGTTCGCGCTCGTGTAGAGCGGTCAGCGGCTGTTCCAGCGTGCCAGCCATCTCGGCGAGGCCGCCGAAGAGCCAGCGACGCTCCTCATCCCCGTCCTCGATTGTCGCCCTGCCGCGTGGGAAACGTTCGACGTCC
>JALGXV010000048.1 GCA_029821885.1 Candidatus Hebobacteria bacterium | reverse complement strand
CTACCACAGAACCCGGCAGGCCGGAGCTCAGAGACCCGGCAGGCCCTGTCTGGCGGCGGGAAGAGGTGTTTCCATGCCAGTCCCCTCACGCTGAGGGCAGTCTTCGGAAGCGGATTGCTCGGCGGACTGGTGCTGGCCGCGTTGATCGCAGCGCAACCTGCCCGGGCCGGCGCCTCCTTGCCAGACCTGAAGCTCATCCTGGCCGTCACCGAGACGACGCAACACCCACCGGTCACAAGCTTCTTTCTGCACGATAGCAGGAGCGGAATGCGGCGCGAAGTCTACCGGGATGGCGACGGCGACAGACGTGTCCTCGTGAAGATCGCCGCTTCGGACGTCCTCCACGCCGCCAGAGCTGTCGGCGGGTCGACGATCTATGCCATGAGGGGGCCGGCGCAAGTCGAGTCCGCCGCCACCTGCCCGGATACCCTCTCCCGCTTGAAGCTGCATCCCAGCGAAGATCAGGCCGAATGGGAAACCGTTGTTCTCGTCCCGCTATGCTTCAGCGACGCATCGCCCTATGGCCTGTGGAATCGGGCCCCCATCTTCGCGGTGAGTTCAGATGGCAGCCGCATCGCCCTCCCCGCGCTCCGGATTGGCGAGGAGAGCCTGGACCCGCCGGCCATCCGGATTCTGTCAAGCGAAGGCGCCGAGGAGTGGCCCGTGCCTCTGCCTGGAGAGTGGATGGAGGTAGCCGACCTGGCGTGGTCGCCTGATGCGAAGCAGCTTGTCTACCTCGTCCTTCCCCAGGGAGATGAGCACACCGTGGACGAGGCTCAGCTCTCGAAGGCCGGTGTCTACCTTGCGGACATCGAGGCGCGCAGCGCGCGCCGCATCTCGGATTGCCGCGCCAGATCGCTTGCCTGGGGGCCGAAGCCCAATGAGATCACCGTCGCACTCGACGGCGCGGCAGGCGGGACGCGGGCAGGCGTCATCTCTGTTCTCAGGCTGCCGGGCGGCAGGAAGGTGGAGGAGTTCTCCGTGAGGGGATCCCCCATAGCTCTGGCCTACTCGCCAGACCTCCAGTGGCTTGCCGTGGAGACCATCAAGGGGGATCAGCAGACGGTGTGGCTCTATCACGTCCTGGGCGGATGGGGCCGCAGAGCCCACCAGCTGCCGACCAGCGCAGGGCGCCTTTCGCTTGTCGGCTGGGCCGCCGACTCCGTAGCCGAGGCGGCGATGTGAGCATGGGCCTCTGCGAAGTCCGACTTCGTCGGGCGCATCGGGGCGTGCGCTGAGATCATGGATCACCCGCACCATCCGAGCCGGACACGGGGTGAGCTGGTGCGACGCGCACTCGCCCTCGCTGTCGCCTTGACGGCCGTTGTGTTGATTGCCGAGACGGCTGGTGGGATATGGGCGCGAAGCATTGCTCTTCTCAGCGACGCAGCGCACGTGCTGACGGACCTGGTCTCACTCGTCCTCAGTCTCGGCGCGGTATTGCTGGCGGCGCGGCCGGTCACAAAGGAACGCACGTTCGGCTGGCATCGGGCGGAGGTACTGGCGGCCATGGCCAACGGCCTGCTGCTGCTGGTTGTCTCCGCCTACCTGGTCTGGGCAGCTTTCCTACGTCTGCAGAACCCTCCCGAAGTCCGCGTGGCCGGAATGCTCGCGGTCGCGGTGGCCGGATTGGCGGCAAACGGTTTCATAGTCTTGCGCCTGCGCGGCCACGCGCGTGAGGACCTCAACATACGCAGTGCCTACCTTCACGTCATGGCCGACTTCGCCGGGAGCATCGGCGTGGTGTTGGCAGCCGCCATCATGCTGCCGACGGGTTGGCACATCGTGGACCCCATCGTGGGGATGGGCATCGCCCTTGCTGTGCTCGTCGGATCGCTGCGTCTGCTCAAGGACACGACGCATATCCTCCTCGAGGGGGTGCCACCGGGCATCGATCTGGAGACGGTTGCAGAGGTGATCCGGGGCGTGCCGGGAGTCGACGACATCCACGACCTCCACATCTGGACCATCTGCTCCCATCTCTATGCCTTGAGCGTCCACGTGACCGTCGGTGAGCGCTCGGCCCCCGCTCGCGACGAAATCGTTACGGCCATCAACGACACGCTCCGCTTGCGGTTCGGCATTATCGAAACGACGATCCAGACCGAGCAGGAGGCCTGCCGGACGGACGAACTCATCCATCTCGTGCCCCACCGGGGAGATCCCGAGCCACACTGACGAGATCGCCCTCGGATTCGCGGCCACCGCCGCCAGGAGCCTGCTTGGCGCCGTAGAACTATGCTTGGGAGCCGCTCTCCGCGGCTCACGGAGGGAGGGGAAGCATGAAACTGAGGTGGGTGGCCTGTGCCGCAGTCCTGTCCCTTGCGACGTGTGTGACCAGCGCGCCCGGCGCCGACACGGAGGGCCCGCCGGCCGATCTCGCCGCCGTGCGCCAAGCCTTCGAGGCCAACGTGGCCCTCGGCGATGCTCTCGCAGGCCAGCCGGCCAAGCCGGAGCAAGCCGCCGAGGCCGAGCGCCTCTTCGAGGAAGCTCTCGCAGGGGCCCGAGCCTATCTCCGCCTGCACTCTCGGGAGGCCGAAGCCCACCGGCTCGCCGGTCAGATTCTCTGCACCTCCTATCGGTCCGTCGAGGTCCCCGCTCCCGACGCAAGCGCCGCGGGCGAGGAAGCGGACCAGACGGTGACGACCCTCGCGCGCGGCTCCGTCAGCGGCTGCGAGGAGGGCCTGGCCGAATTCCGCGCGGCGCTTCGCCTCGACAAATCGAACCTTGACTGCGTGCTCGACTACGCCGAGGCGATGCTTCACTGCGACGACCTGGCCGGCTGCACCCAGCAATGCATCTCGCTCTGGGGCAACCGGACGAAGATGTCGCGGAGCCAGAGCGCCCGCTGCGCGAGCCTGCTCGCCGCCTCCGCGCGCCGGGTCAACAGGCCCCAGGAGGAGGTGCGCTGGCTGACGGAGGCGGCGCGGCTCGACCCGCAGAACGAGGCCTGCGCCGCCCGGCTGGCGGAGCTGCTGGCCGAGCAACCGGGGGTCGTGTGGCTGTCCTTCGAGGTCGGCCAGTCGGTGGCCGCCCGTCTGAAGAAGCCGATGTTCGTGCACTTCACGGCCGACTGGTGCGGGTGGTGCCGCAAGCTCGAGCAGGAGACTTTCCCCGCCGCCAAGGTGGTCGCTCTCCTGCAGCAATGTGTCTGTGTGAAGGTGAATGGGGATCGCCGGCGCGACCTCACGTCCAGGTACGGGGTCAGCGGTTACCCGACCGGCCTCGTGTTACACCCCTCTGGCCACGAGTTGCATCGCATGGTGGGCTTCCGGCCGGCCGACGCCTTCGCAGCCCAGCTGGAGCGCGTGCTAGCGATCGACATCAACTGAACTCGCGCCATCACCGGGAGGTGGGAGCATGAAGACGAGCGGGCTAGTCGTTCTCGTCGCCCTCTGTTCGTGTGGAGTCTTCGCCGCCGAACCCGTGCAGTTGCCCGAGCCCGCCTCGCCCGTCGATGAGGGCCTGCAGGATCTCGAACGCAATGTCGCGCTCGGAGCCGTGCTGGAAACGCGCCCGCCGACCCAGGCCGAACTCGGCGAGCTGCGCCGGGCGATGTCGCGAGATTAGCTGCCCCGGATCTGAAGGGAGGCAACATGAGGCGGCTGGTAGGAGCACTGCTGTTGGCGACGATGGCGGCTGCAGTCTGGGGGGCCGAAGCGGAACCGCCGGACTCCTCCGCTATCGAGCGAGGGACGGCTGACTTCGATCGGAACGTTGCCCTCGGCGCGATCTTGGATGTCAGGCCCGGAGCGCCGGCCGAGCTGGCCGAATTGCAGGTCTTGGCCGACCGAGGACTGAAGCAGGCGCGGGATCTAGTCGCGAGCCATCCCGACTCGGCCAACGCGCATTACCTGCTCGGAAGCTGGCTGCTCTACGCCTACCGGGTCGTCGAGATCGAGCAGATCACCTTCGACACAGAGAGCGGCGCGCGGGCAGAGACGGTGCGCCGCGCTGTGCAGGGCCTGGTGGATGATCCGGCGGAGGGGCTGCAAGCACTGAGCAGAGCCGCGGAGCTTGCGCCGGAAAAGGGGGAGTACCTGCTCGACCTCGCGGCGGCCCTCTTCGACTTCGGCCGGACCTTCGAAGCTCAGGGAATCCTGAAGGGCATCTGGGCAGATGAACCGGAACTGGAGGCCGAGCACAAGGTGCAGGCGGCGCTGCTCCTCAGCAGCATTGCAGAGGCGGACGAGGATCTCGCCGATGCGCGCGAGTGGATCTACGCAGCGCTCTCGTTGGACCCCGTTGGGGCCAGGGTGATCGAGCACCTCCGTCGATTGGACGCGGCCGAGGCGGTGGCCGGAGAGGAGGCCACTGCTGCGGCCGTGGAGGGAGCTCTTCAGCAGGCATACGCCGAGCAATATGAGGACGTGGAAGCGGAGTACTACGACGAAGATGCCTACGACGAGCAGCAGATGGAGTACGACGAGGCGTACGAGGAGGAGTAGGCCGCCGGGTAGAGTGGCGCACTGAGGCTGTGGTGATGGTTTGAGATCCGGGGCGGCGCGGCAGGCGACCATGTCGCGCAGCGAGCCAGGGAAGAGCGCACCTCCCCGGCGAATACCCAGACGGAGGGGTTGCGTCCGTTGGTCATAACGCTATCTCGACAAGCGGAGTCCCAGGGCGAGGAGATCGCCCGCTTGATAGCAGAGCAGGCGGGTCTCCATGTGGCCGACCGTGCGATCCTGGAGCGCATCGCCCAGCGAGAGGGACTCCCCGTGGCCCAACTCGCCGTCTTCGACGAGGCGATGCCCGGCCCAATTGAGGCTGTGATAACTGAGTGGCGCACGTCAGTCAGCCACGGCTTGTATCTGCGTCGCCTGATACAGGCGATTCTCTCGCTCGAGAGGGAGGACAATGTGCTGGTCGTCGGCCGAGGCGCAGCCTTCATCCTCACCGATCCCGGCACGCTCCACGTCCGAGTCGTTGCTCCGATGCCGTGCCGGACCGCGCGACTGGTGCAGCGCCAGGGCATCGTCCGGTCCCAGGCCCAGCATCTCTTGCGCGCTAGTGACCGGGCGAGGGCGCGCTTTGTGCGTCAGAGCTTCGACGCAGACATCGACGCGCCGTATCACTACGACCTCGTCCTCAATACGGCCGAGCTCGCTCTCGACGAAGCAGCCGAGATCATCGTGCTTGCGGCCCGGCGCAAGTCAGAGCATCGCCTCGCGCCGCCCGATGCGCCACAGGACTTCCTCAGCCACGTGATGCGGTTCCGGCGCAGACCTCGCCTCCCCCGGGTGAGCGAGATCGTGTGGCGTCGCTGCGAGCGCCGTTCCTCGGGCTAGCGGCTCCCTTCCGCGCGCCGCACTGACGAAGGAGGCCACAGGGGCGATGCAGTGAACGGGCTTACCGACTTCGGCTACGGTGGATTCAGTTTCTCCTGGGGCGATCACATCTGCGGCATCTTCGACTCCCATGCCCAGCAGATGGAGATCATGGGCGCGTTCATCGGCGCCGGCCTCGCCGCGGAGCAGCGCTGCGTCTGGATCTCGCCCGCGCCCGCGGCCGACGCGCTCCGCCAGATGCTCGCCGACATGGGCGGCGACCTCGCCACTCTCGAGGCCTCCAGCCAGCTGCTGGTTTTCGACCAAGTGGAGTTCTACCTGCGGGGCGGCGTCTTCGATCCCGAGCATACGATCTCGCTCATCACATCCCTGCTTCAGGATAACAGGCGGGAGGGCTACGCCACCATGCGCTTCGCCAACGATGTCTCCTGGCTCAGTCGGGAGGCCGTTGACCCCACCGCGTGGGGGATCTTCGAGAGCAGGCTGACGCACGAGGTCTCGCCCCTGCCTATGGTGATGGTCTGCCAGTACAACCGCCACCAGGTCTCCGGAGACATGATCGTCACCGCGCTGGAGACCCACCCCACCATCCTGCTCGGGGATCGCTTCCGCCAGAACCCCTTCTTCTCCCCCGTCCCCATCGGCCCCACCGACAGCCGGGAGATTATGTAGGGCCTGCTATTCGGCTATACAGCTACAGATAAGCCACGATCGAGCACACTGAGGGGAGACAACACAGGATGGCGCCACTGCGCAGCTTGCCCGGCCGGCCCGCCCATCCGTTCTTCGAGTCGCACTACGAACACCAGCTCGAGATGGTGCGCCCGTCAACCGCGCGCGTGGCGGTGCCGCCTCTCCCGCCGGGCTATGTGCTGCGCCAGTTTCGGACCGGGGACGAGCAGCCGTACGACGAGCTCTTCCGCCTGGCCTTCGAAGACGAAGGGAGGTTTCCGGAGACCCTCGCGCGCACGCTGGAGGGCGGGTTCTTCGTCGTCGAGTATCTCGCGTCCGGTCAGCTCGTCGCTTCCTGCCTGGCCTCGCATGGCAGCAGTTCCCCTCGTCACCCAGCGGCCGGGCAGATGGGATGGCTCGTCACCGATCCATCCCACGCGCGCAAGGGCCTCGGCACCATCGTTGCTGCCTGCGCGACGAACCGCCTCTCCGAGCAGGGCTATGCGCGGCCCTACCTCGGCACGGAGGACTTCAGGATCGCGGCGATCTCGATCTATCTGAAGCTCGGGTGGAAGCCCTACCTCTACCACGATGACATGGAGGCCCGCTGGCGATGCATCGTCGCGCAACTCGGGCGCGAGTTCGACCCCACCGCGATCTGTTGGGAATGACGGTTCAGGAGCGAGCGCGAACCGAGGGCTAGCTGTGCGCCGCCGCCGTCCGTTCTGGCAGCGCGCGCCGGAGCAGCTCCGCGAGGTGGATCACCTCGACGTCCACGCCGAACTTCTCCGCGCCGTAGCGAAGCTGCATGATGCAGGCCGGGCAGGGCGTGACCACGATTTGCGCGCCGGTGGCGGCGATGTTCCGCATCTTCCGCTCCAGGATCTGCATGGCGAGGTCGTGATGGGACATCGAGTAGCTTCCCGCGCCGCCGCAGCACCAGTCCGCCTCCGGCAGCTCGCGGAAGTCGACGCCCGGCACGCGTCGGATGAGCTCGCGCGGCTCCTCCACGATGCCCTGGTAGCGCCCGAGATGACACGGGTCGTGGAAGGTCACCACCGCCTCGACCGGCTCCAGCGCGGTGGGATCCATCCCCGCGAGGAACTCGGACAGCTCCTTCACGCGGCCCGCCACCTCCTCCGCCGCCGCCCGCGCGGGATCGCCCTCCTCCCACAGCTCCGGGTAGTCCTTCAGGAACGAGGCGCAACTCGCGCAGTCCGTGATGATCGCCTCGCCCTCGGCCGCCGCCAGGGCCAATATGTTCTTCTGCGCCAACACCCGCGCGGATTCAAGATCACCGTAGGAGTACGGCGGCAGCCCGCAGCAGACGTTGTCGGCGACCTCCACCTCACACCCCGCGGCCTCCAGCACCTCCACCGTGGATTCGCCCGCATCGGGAAAGGCGTAGTCGATGGCACAGCCCACGAAGTAGGCGACCCGCCGCTCTCCGGTCTGTGACCTCGCGCGCCGCGCCAGCCGCTCCCGGAGGAACGTCTTCGGCGCCGGCATCCACGCGGGCGCCTCCGAGTACCCGCGGTCGAGCCATGGCAACAGCCGCAGCAGCTTCGAGAAGACGGTTAGCCGCGTGCGCTTCAGCCACCCGAGCACCCGCGCGCCCATCCTCAACAGCCGCGGGTGCGCGAGCACGGTGCGAAAGATCAACCGCTGGAGGAGGGACTGGCGCTCTGCCGAGTAGCTCGCGCGCGCGGCCACCACTGCCCGGTCCGTCTGAATGGCAGGCGGACATTCGGCCGTGCAGGCGCGGCACATCAGGCACTCGAACAGCGGCTCGCGGATCTCCTCGTCTAGCGGCAGCTCGCCCGAGACCGTCGCCCGCAGTCGCGCGAGATGACCCCGCGCGACCGATGACTCGCGGCCCGTCATGCGATAGACGGGGCAGCGTGTCTGGCAGAAACCACAGCGATTACACTTGTCGAGCTCGTCCGCGATGTCCTCGACGAGCGGCGAAGCCTTTCCCAAGGAAGGCGCTCCCGGACACAGTACGGGGCTGACGTACAGTCAGCCCCCATCATCATATCATTCACCGCCTCCGGGCGGTCCGCCTGCTGGCATCTTCGTCACACGAAGCACGCCATCGTGCCGCTTGCTCCTCTGGGCTTCGAGAAGCCCGAGCGCAAGCCACACCGCGGCCGCCACTAGTCCCGTCTTCCCACCGAGGAGGGGATTGATGTTGACGAAGAGGATGGGCCAGACCCCATAGGCCTGGCAGTTGAAGACCCCATGGATCCAGCCTGCGAGGACTGAACTCCTGTAGCGTAGGGACATCTCGTTGATGTAGACCCCGAGCCCAGTGGTGAGCAGGACGAACACCAGTATGTTGACGGCCGCGTTGCCCGGACCGTAGCTGAATCCCGCCGCCAACAGCGGCGCGTGCCACAGACCCCAGATCAGACCGACCAGCAGGTAGGCTCTCGGTTTCCCGAGCGGCATCAGCTGGGGGAGGAGATAGCCCCGCCAGCCGAGTTCTTCGCCGAAGCCGAACAGGGCGTTCACGAAGGGTGCGAAGACCACGCTGGCCCCCAGGACCGCTGGGATGAGGATCCATGCAGGGGGAACAGCGGACACATCGCCCCCCTGCGAGGCCATTTCAGCGAGAAAGCTCGCGAGGTGCCACTCAGGGTCCCCAAGGTTGAGGAGCCACGTCAGGGCATAGACCAGAGCGAACACTCCGGGAATCACAAGGGCAGTCACGAGATATGGCCTCAGCGGACCTCGGCGAATGCGAAGCACGTGGCGGCCTTCTTTAGTTATGAATCGCACCGTCACGAGGGCAGCGACACCCGGAACCCACATGAGGCTCGCGACCACAGGTACTGCCCACGGTGGCGGATATGGGTCGAATCGCACACCATGGTAAATGAGCGCAATCTCCACGGAGTAGGTGATGCCAAATGTGATGAGGAGAAAGGCTAAAACACCCTTGATACGGATCATCGGTATCCGCCTGCTGGCATCTTCGTCACACCACGGTCACGGCCGAGCAGCTACCCCGACTGTGGGGGCACAAACCAGAGGCCGCTGACCTTGCCCTGCTGATCGAAGACGACCTTCACGTCCACCGATCCATTCTCGAAGCTGCAGGTGACGTAGACGACCTCGAAGCCTCGCTCCGTCGCCGTGCGCGTGCCGGCCTGGCCCCGGTAGGCACCCATCCTCGACAGCGACCCCCAGGCCTCCTCCAGCTTCGCCGAGGACATGGCCGCGGACATGGTGGGATCGAGCCAGGTGGTGGCCTCCTCGAACTCCCCTTCGGCGAGGAGGGTGACGAACTCCGCTCCCTTCTCCGCTAGGTCCGGTGTGGTGGCGGCCGGTTCGCTCCCGCCACAGGCGGCGAGGAGGAGGCAGGAGATGCCGGCAGGGATCAGCTATAGGAGCGTTTGTTTGGTCATGAGATTCTCCTTTCTTACGTTTGAGTCGGGGCGGGCCCGCGTCAAGCACTGAGGAAGCGGGAAAGGACGACCTTCGAGATGACTTCTGCGATGATGAGGCCGGCGATGAAGGTGCCCAGGGCCTTCCCGCCGCGAATGTTGCAGCAGACGGTGTACGAGTGGTACATGAGCCACACCATCCAGACGAGGCAAAGAGCCGCAGCCAACCCGACCAGGCCTCCAAACACGAGGTCACCCGTGGCGACGCTGAAGCCGCCGGCGGGGACTGCGCTGCTCAACTGAACGTTGAGTCGAGCGACGAGCCGCTGGAACGGCGGGGCGAGCGCGGCGAGCGCGGCGATGACGGTGGGCCAGCGCGCGAGGGCCTGAGTGCCGAAGAGGTCCACCGCGCGAAAGGCCGTGCGCGAGACCAGCTTCCCCATCAGGAACAACACCACCGACAACGAGAGCCAGTTGATGATACCTGCTGCGAGGAAGAGTGCGCGGCGGGCGGCGAGGCCGGTATGCATGTCGAGCACGCCGTCGAAGTGCGTGCGGCTGAGGCTGCCGAGGAAACCGGCCGTCAAGATCGACACTATCCCTATCAGCAACGACTGAGTCCCCGCGATGTAGTCGAACGGGCGAAACAGCAGTGAGACCACTGTCGGTCCGCGTGTTGCCAGTCGCTTCTCAGGTGCAAGTGTGGTCATCTCTTCTCGTCTCCCTCTTCCGCTTCAGCAAGTCTCTCTATGAGCCCGTCCAGCCGGTTGCGCACCGTCGGGTAGCTGAAGCCCAAGAGCCGGGCCATCTCCTTGAGGCTTCCGCTCGCCTTCACGAAGCTGACGACGAAGGCCTGGTCCCCACAGCTTAGACGGGCCAGAGGCGGCAGCGCGTAGGCCCCTTCCACTTCCGTGCGGCACTTCTCGCAGGTGAGCCTTTTGACCGATAGTCTGCTGCGACAACTGGGGCAGAGGGTCGGGAGATCGTTCATTATCTTCACCATCCATTTCGTTATCATAACATCGTGCTTCATTATTGTCAAGACGAAATCAACTTCTATTCGGCGGCGAAGCAGCAGGGAAGCGACAGACCAGAGGTCGGCGGGATGCGGCAAGCGTGCTCGCCAGATGGCCGAGGCCAAGGACTGCGCTCAACCGGCGACTGCGCGGGCCCGGCAGGCCCTCAGCGGCTCACTCGGCCTCCGCCACTCCGAGCGCCTGCATCGCCTCACCCACGACGTAGAGCGAGCCCGTGATGACAATGGCGTCGTCGCGCTTCGCCAGGCCCATGGCCTTCCGCACCGCCTCGCCCACCGGCGTCACCGCGAAGGTGTGTTTGCTGTGGCGGAAGACGAGGCGCTGGAGCTCGGCGGCCTCCATGGCGCGCGGATTCGAGTCAGCGGTCGCGATGACGCGGTCGGCAAGGGGACAGAGGTGGCGGGCGATGGCGTCAGCATCCTTGTCTCTATGGATGCCCAGGATGAGGACGACCCGGCGGCCGGGAAGGAGCGATCTGATGGCATCGGCCAGCGCGGCCGCGCCGAGCTCGTTGTGGGCGCCGTCAAGGACGACCATCGGGCGGTCTCTTACAACCTGGAAGCGGCCGGGCCAGTGCACGGCGCCGAGGCCCTTGCGAACGGCCTCCTCCCCTACCGCGAGGCCGTCCCGCGCGGCCAGCTCCACTAGCCCGACGGCAACCGCGGCGTTCTCCGCCTGGTGCGCACCGAGCAGCGGGCAGGATAGGTCCTCGTACACCCGCTCCAACCCCTGGATCGTGAGCACCTGCGTGAAGTCCTTCACCTGCGTCAAGAGGATGCGCGGGCCGGCATCAGTCCCGACGACCAGGAGCTGCGCGCCGCGCTCCAGCGCGACCTCCTGGAACACCTCCAACGCCTCCGGCGCCTGGGGCGCGGAGATCACCGGCACGCCGGGCTTGATGATGCCCGCCTTCTCGCGGGCGATCTGGGCCAAGGTGGTACCCAACTCCTGCATGTGGTCGAACCCTACTCGTGTGATGGCGCAGGCGCGCGGAGTGATGACATTTGTCGCGTCGAGACGGCCTCCCAGGCCGGTTTCAACGACGGCGATGTCCACATCCTGACGGGCGAAGTACAGCAGACCCATGAGCGTGTAAGCTTCGAAGAAGCTCGGCGGGCCGAGGTCCAAGGACCCAGTCGCCTCGATCACGGGATGCAGCTCTTCGGTGAGAGCGGTCACGTCGTCCTCGGAGATTAGGTCGCGGCCGACGCGGACGCGCTCGCGAAACGAAATGAGGTGGGGTTTGCTGTAGAGCCCAACGCGGTGGTCAGCCGCGGCCAGGATGGAGGCCGCCATGGCCGCGGTCGAGCCTTTCCCCTTGGTGCCGGCGAGGTGGAGGCAGCGGAGGCCGAGGTGGGGGTCGCCGACAGCGTGGAGCATGTGGCGCATGCGGTCGAGGTTCCACACGCGCGCGGCGGCCGCGCCGGCGGGAGTTCGCTCGTAGTCAATGAGCGATTCGAGATAGGCGACAGCTTCCTTGTAGGTCATCGCAGTTTGGGGAGGCCCAGACCGTGGACGTCAATGGGGCAGAGGGCACCCACTAACGCGCTGAACCGCTCTCGGGGAGGCGGCGTGCGGGCCGAGCTGCGACTCCGACCTAAGCCACCTCCAGGTCTTCGTAGATCGGGAAGCGTTCGCAGAGGGCCAGCACCTCTTCGCGTACCTGCTTCCGGACCTCCGCCTCCAGAGGGTTCCGAAGCACCCTCGCCATCAACTTGCCGATCTCCTTCATCTCGGCTTCCTTCATGCCCCGCGTCGTCAAGGCCGGAGTGCCAGGGCGAATGCCTGAGGCGATGGCCGACGGCTGATGGTCGTACGGGATGCAGTTCTTGTTGACAATGATCCCCGCCTCCTCAAGCAGATTGGCCGCGTCGCGGCCGGTGAGCGTAAGCGGCCGCAGGTCGCAGAGCATCAGATGAGTGTCGGTCCCGCCGGACACGAGGCGGATGCCGTCTTCCTGCAGGGATTCCGCGAGGGTCCTCGCGTTCTTCACGATCTGGCGCTGATACTCCCGAAACTCGTTCGTCATCGCCTCCCTGAAGGCGATCGCCTTCGCCGCGATCACGTGCATGAGAGGGCCCGCCTGTATGCCGGGGAAGATGGAGCGGTCGATGATGCCGGCGAGGTGACGCTTGCACATGATGAAGGCGCCGCGAGGGCCGCGCAGAGTCTTGTGAGTCGTCGACGTGATGATATCAGCGTACGGGACGGGGCTGGGATGAACGCCCGCGGCAATCAAGCCCACGATGTGCGCGACGTCGGCCATCAGGAGCGCGTCCACCTCGTCCGCGATTCCCCGCCACGCGTCCCAGTCGATGACTCGCGGATATGCGCTGAACCCCACCACGATGAGCTTCGGCCGATAGAGGTGCGCTATCTTGCGGGCCGACTCGTAGTCAAGAAGCTCGCTTTCGCGGTCCAAGGCGTAATGATGGACTCGATAGTAGCGGCCCGAGAAATTTGTGTTCTGGCCATGGCTGAGATGACCACCGTGATCGACCGAGAGCGAGAGCACCGTGTCGCCCGGGTCGAGCACCGCGTAGTAGGCCGCCATGTTCGCCTGCGAGCCGGTGTGGGCCTGCACGTTCACATGCTCGGCCCCGAACAGCTCCTTGGCCCGGTCGATGGCGAGCTGCTCCGCCTTGTCCACTGAGGCGCACCCATTGTACCAGCGGGCCCCCGGATAGCCCTCCGCGTACTTGTTGGTCATAACGCAGCCCTGCGCCGAGAGCACTGCCTTTGAGGCGTAGTTCTCGGAAGGGATCATGACCAGAGTCGTCCGCTGTCGCTCGAGCTCTTCGGCTAGAACTGCTGCCATCTCCGGATCGACTTGCCCTAAGGTGCGGTTCATCCCATGCCCTTGTCCAACTGGAATAGCCTCTCGGCGCCGACGCCGCGACTTGCGGCGGTCGCGCTAGTGCCGGAAGTGGCGCACGCCGGTGAATACCATCGCGATATCGTATTCGTCGCAGGTCGCGATCGCCTGCTCATCACCACCTGCGCCATGAAGGAGCGATCCGCCAGGCTGGATGATGGCGGTGACGCCTGCCTTCGCTCCCACCTCTATTACGTCAGGGAAGGGGATAAGCGCGTCCGACGCCAACACGGCGCCGCGTGCACGCTCGCCCGCCTTTTCCACCGCGAGGCGCGCGGCGTCCACCCGGCTCGTCACCCCGCCGCCGATGCCCACCGCCGCCTTTCCGCGCCCGATGACGATGGCGTTCGACTTCGTGTGCTTGCACACCACCCACGCAAACCGCAGCGCCGCCTCCTCTTCGGCGGTCGGCGCGCGCTTGGTCGCCACCTTCAGCTCCGCCGGATCGCTCTGGTCGTCGGGCGACTGCACCACGAGCCCACCCGCGACGTGCTTGAGCGCCCACGGGTCGGCCGCCTGCAGGTCAGGTAGCTCGAGCAGGCGCAAGTTCTTCTTCTGCTGCAGCGCCGCGAGAGCCTCCGGCTGGTAGCCGGGCGCGAGCACGCACTCCATGAACCCATGCCGCTCGATGCCGGCGAGGATCGCCTGCGCGGTTTCCGGGTCGACCTCGCGGTTGAGCCCGATGATGCCGCCGAAGGCCGACATCGGATCGGTGGCGAGCGCGTCGGTGTAGGCCTGTACGAGCGTCTCCCCCAGCGCCGCGCCGCAGGGGCTGTTGTGCTTCACTACCATGGCCGCGGGCTCGTCCGGAAACTCCCGCACGAACCCGAGCACGGTGTCGAGGTCGAGGTAGTTGTTGAAGGATAGGGCCTTGCCGTGGAGCTGCTTCGCCGCCGCCAGGCCGACTGGCTTCGGGGTCGCGCGCCTGTAGAAGGCCGCTTGCTGATGCGGGTTCTCGCCATAGCGCAGCTCCGCCACGCGCTCGTGGGGCTGCACGAAGAGATCGGGGAGCTGCTCTGCATCTGCCCTGCCGGACAGATAGTTGTGGATGGCCGCGTCGTAGCGCGCGGTGTGCGCGAAGGCCTCCAGCGCGAGCCGCGCGCGCGTGGCGTCGCCGACCTCCCCCTCCGATCCGCGCATCTCCTCCAGCACGGCCGGGTAGCGCGCGGGATTGCAGATGACCGCGACGGACTGGTAGTTCTTCGCCGCCGACCGCAGCATCGAAGGGCCTCCGATGTCGATCTTCTCGATGGCCTCCTCGTGTGCGATGTTTGGCTTCGCCACCGTCTGCTGGAAGGGATAGAGATTCACCACGACGAGGTCGATGAGCGTGATGCCGTGCTCCTTGACGGCGGCCATGTGCTCCGGATTGCCCCGCAGCGCGAGCAACCCGCCGTGGACCTTCGGGTGGAGCGTCTTCACGCGCCTGTCCATCATCTCTGGAAAGCCGGTGTAGTCCGACACATCGGTGACTTCGATCCCCGCCTCGCGGAGATGCTTGGCCGTGCCTCCCGAAGACATGATGGAGACACCGAGCTCCGTCAGGCTGCGGGCGAACTCCTGAACGCCCGTCCTATCCGAAACGCTGATGAGGGCCGTGCGAACGCGTGGCATATCGCTCACCTCGTGTGGGGAGTCGCCAGACGGTGGCGAGTATAGCATGGCCCTTTGACCGGTGTCAAAGACGCCGCTGTCGCGGGTCGAGCTGCCTCGCGGACCCAGCTACGTCCCGTCCGTAGGCCGACCCATCCGGCGCCCGTCAAGCTTCTCGAGCAGAGTGCGAGGATTGCTGTTGAGGACTGACTGCGCCTCCGGCTCTGACAGGCCGGCGCCAAGCGCCACCTGCCATGCCAGGGCATCCGTAAGCAGGTCCTTCGGGGCGTGAGCGTCGCTGTTGAGCAGAAGCAGCGCGTTGGCGGAGCGCGCGGCGTCGACCACAGCGCCATTGCCGAGGCCGTGCCCGCGGTGCGACGACACCTCCAGGAACACCTTGCTGCTGGCCGCCAGCTCGGCCAGCTCCCGGTCGATCGCACCAGGGTGGGCAAGCAAGTCCACCTCCGGGCACTGCAGGGCCGCGCGATTTGTGCCGGGCGGGACGGGCTCAATGAGGGTCTCGCCGTGGACGACGATCAGTTCGGCACCGTGCCGGCGCGCCTCCGCGGCGACGTCTGGGATGGCGCTGGGCGGAAGGTGGGTCAACTCGACGCCCGCTATCGCGCGGATATCCCAGTGTTCCTCCGCAAGCCTGCAATCTCCGAGCAGCATCTGCACCACAGACGCAACGTTCCCGGCCGAAGCGTGATCTGTAACGGCGATTGCCTCGTACCCGTTGACGACGGCGCGTCGTATGAGCTCGATCGGCAGGAGCACACCGTCGCTGTGAAAGCTATGGGTGTGGAAGTCAAAGACCATATCCGGCTCCTATGCAGAGTCGACAGCCCCCGCTTCCGTGAGCACTTCGCGGAGCAAGGCCTCGGGGACTTCGCAGCCGATCTCGACGTGCCCGATCCCGGTCGGCAGCACAAAGCGCGGCGACCGGGCGAGAGCTTTCTTGTCGGACCGGATTGCATCGAGGATCGCCGAGGC
>JALGXV010000283.1 GCA_029821885.1 Candidatus Hebobacteria bacterium | reverse complement strand
CTCGGATGAGCTAGTGGAACGGAAGCGACATGGCTGAGCGGAGGCGAAGACAGAGGGCCACAAAGTACCTCCTGCTATTCTGGGTCATCTGCATTCTGCCCGGCTACGCATTGCCGTGGTCGCCGCTTTGGGACGCTACCTTTTCCCTCTGGGACAGGGCCGTCCTGGGCGTGATAAGCACACTAGTCTTGCCCGTGGCAGTGCTCGCGGGCAGGCGCCTGACCTCCCGTCTCGGGTCAGACAACATGGGGCTGGCATACAGCCTCGGCGCATGGCATATGCTGTTGGGCGTTTGCGTGGCCGGTGCGTGGCTTCTCGGCCGTATCTCCTACATGACGGGGCCACTCATGTCAGCTGTCATCGGATACATTGCCGGCATGGGGCTCGCCACTGGTCGAGAACGCGCGAACTGATGAGCCACGGCGACACCATCGCAGAGCAGATCACCTTTGGCACGACCCTGGCCCTCGCCTCCACCGGCTCCACCACAGACCCATCTGGGTATGTGGGCGCAGTGGCGTACTATGTGCAGAATGACCGATTGTCCATCCCGTTCGCTGTGGGGGACTAACATAGTGAGTGCTAACGTTCAGGGGGGCAGGTCGCGCAAGCCGAACCGCTTGCTGCGCGCGGGCAAGTGGGTCGTGTTCGTGGTTGCGAGTGCGGCTGTGCTGTGGCCTGTGGCGCTGGCCATCGTGGCGTGGCGCGCGGAGGCGCGGTTGGCCGGGGCGGTGGCGGAGATCGCGAGTCGCGGGGAGCCCCTCATGCCGGCCGACCTGGTGAGGCCGCCCATTCCTGCTGAAGAGAACGCGGCCTCTGTGTATGAGAAGGCGTTCGCGGCGATTGAACTGAGCGAGGAGGACGAGGAACTCCTCTCCGATCTGAGGCGAGGAGAATCGAGCCTGGACGATCCGGAGATGGGTGCTCGAGCGCGGGACATCGCGAAGCGGAACGAGGAAGCACTCCGGTTGATCCATCGGGCCGCCGACATGCCGCGGTGTGACTTCGGAATCGACTGGAGCAAGGGGCACGACGTCACGTTCCCGCATTACCCGAAGCTTCGGACATGCGCGCGGCTGCTGGTGTTCGAGAGTCTGGTACTGCTGGATGTGGGGAAGGTGGATGAGGCGGCTGAGTGCGGTGTGACGGTGTTTCAGCTGGCGAGGGCCGCCGATGATCCCTCCCTCATTGGGCAGCTGGTCCGATATGGGATCATCGCCACTGGGTGGGACGCGCTTCAGTTGGTGCTGCATGACGCGGAAGCGGAGCCCAGCGTGTGCAGACGGCTCGCGGCAGATATCGCCCGGATTGACCTTGTGCCTTCGCTTGTGCAGGCACTGAAGGGAGACCGTGCGCTCGGGAGAGGGTTGTTCGCCGTGCTGAGGTCAACGCGAGATCCGTTTGAGGCGCTCGAGAAGACGCAGAGAGGGGAGGAGATGGAGTCGTCCGGCGCCGGTGAGCAAGACCGGCCTGCGCGGAAAGGAAGGCCGAGATATCATGCGAGGTGGTGGCTGGCATGTGACGAGCTGGAGTACTTGGAGCGCATGGAAGTGGCCATCGGGGAGGCGTCCCGGCCCTATCGGGAGGCACTGGCGGCAGTGGAGGGCCTGCATCGAGTGCCGGTAACGTACGTGCCGCCCCCGGCCGTCGTAACCGTCATGCAGACTCCGGCGTTTGGCAGGACCTTCGCCTCTCGGGACCAGGCGATCGCCCGTCTTGGAATGGCCGAGATTGCCCTCTCACTGAAAGCGTACAAGGTCGAACGGGGGGAGTATCCGGAATCGCTCGAGGAGCTGGCGGTGTTCGTAGGCCAGGAGCTGCCGATGGATCCCTTCTCGGAGGGCCCCTTCGTGTACCGGCGGGAGGGCACAGGCTTTCTGCTCTACAGTCTGGGGGCGAACCTGGAGGACGACGGCGGGGTGGCGCCGGAGCGGAGCGTCCTGAGGGAGGGTGACATCGTTATGCGGTGCGTGCGATAGGCTGAGGGAAGGATTGATGTCTGGGGCGATGGCAGTTGAGGCAGCGGGCATTGATCTGGACAGAGAGACGGCCGGGTTCGGACAGAGGGCGGCCGCGGCTGTCATAGATACACTCGTCCTCTTCGCGCTGACGACACCGCTGGTTCTCCCCTGGCTCGAACAGCTGATGTCCGCCGTGATGGCCGCAGACGTGGACCTGTTCTTTGACTTGCTGCTCGAGTACGATCTGGCCTGGTGGCCGCTGGCGGGAGCCTGTACCGTTGTGTTTGGCTACGCCGTCTTCATGCTCGGTCGCTACGGGCGGACGCTTGGGATGATGGTGTTCGGGCTGCGGGTGACGAATCTGGATGGCACGCACATCGGGTGGGGGAAGGCGGCGCTGCGGACGGCCGCGTATGTTGTGCCTGATGTCGCGGCGGCTGTGCTGTACGATCAGAACGAGCTGGCGTGGTCCCTGGTGTCTGGGCTGCGGATAATTGGGCTGCTGTGGATCATGGTTGATGGGGCCCATCAGGGGTATCACGACAAGATCGCGCGGACGCTCGTGATGCGGAAGCGGCTGCGTTCGTTACGTAGCGATGGGACGCCCGGTCCCTAGCCCCGCCCTTGACGGCCGCTCGCCTGGGGCGCGAGAGTGGGGCGGGAGCAATGCGGTGAGGGGTAGCCCTCAGGGGGACAGGTCAGGTGGCATGCCAGCCCGCGGCCCCCATGGGATCGTGACCACCATTAGGCGACTGGCTGCCGAGCTGCTGATTGCATTCAGGTGGCATGCCAGAGCCATCGCGATACTGGAACGACTGCGCCAGGAGGGGGGCGACGACCCCGATCTCGCCGCCCTCCTCGCATTCGCCTACGGAGAGTCGGGAAGATGGCGCGAGGCTGCGGATGAGTTTGAACGTCTCGTTGCGCTGGAGAGCCAAGACGCTGCGCTGTGGTGTAACCTGGGGCTATGCTACCAGGAACTCCGCCGGTACTCCGACGCTGTCGAGGCCTATCGCAAAGCTATTTCCATGAAGCCGGAGTTGACGGACGCGCATCTCAACCTCGGCTTGGCCTGGGTCCAGTTGGGGAAGCACGTGGATGCTGCTGCAGCGTTTGAAGCTGCGGCCCGGCATGATAGCGATAATCCAGACATCATCTACAACATGGCCCTTTCCTACGTCGACTCGGGGAGGCTAGACGAGGCTCGCAAGCTCCAGGCGCGGCTTATGGATTTGGACGAGGTGCTAGGAGCCGAGCTTGCCCGCAGACTTGAGGGCCGGCGGCCACATGAACAGTGATGAAGACGCCTCGATGGGGAGTTCGTGGGGCAGGAGCTTCGCCTCCTGCCCCGTGGGTTTCCTCAGCCCCGCCCTTGACGGCCGCCGGCTCTGGCGCGAGAGTGAGGCGAGATAGCTCGAGGGGGAGACGAGATGGCAGGCCAGGGCATTGAGCTGACCGTAGAGCTGCTGCCTGACGACGCGTGGATCCACGTTGAGGGGACGCAACCGCGCGACTACGCTCGGCTGGCGGCTCTAGCCACTAGGCCGCGTGCGTTCAGTCTGCGACTCCGGGTGCCAGACGGTTCCGTCAACTGGCGCCCCGATGCTGTGGAGTGCCCAGCGGCCGGCCGCGTCTTCGCCGAGGTGCTGAAGCAGCTCTACGATGGGAATCAGTGGCGGATGAACCTCCCATTGAACACCGCTCACATGATGTTCCAAATCGTGCCACTCGTTGGTGACGATATGAGCCGGTGGGGGGAGGGGCTGTCTCGATACGCGTCAGCGCACGGGCTGTCGCACGCATTCCAGACACTTCGTCCCAATCCCGATGATCACGACGATCCGTATTGCATGGACTACTGGTGGTGCCCGAAGAAGGCCTTGAGCGCCGTGCTCGCGGATGCTTGGTCTTCCCCTACAAGCGGCTACGTAGCCCCTTGGCCGGAAGGAGGGGCACTGGAGGCCGCCATTCGATCAGGGGAGGGCCTCGAGGCAGTCGAGCGGCTCATCTCCCTCTGTAGGTTTGCGTTCCAGTGGGTGGCAGACGGAGAGACCATGGTTCTACTATCTCGGCAACTCGGATATGACGAGGTGACAGATGCTCTGCGATGCTCACCTGTGCAGCGCGCGCTGGGGAGCCT
>JALGXV010000282.1 GCA_029821885.1 Candidatus Hebobacteria bacterium | reverse complement strand
GAACACGGCCGTCACGAGAACGACAAGAACGAGAGCGACCAGCCTGCGACCAGTGCTGTGCTTCAACTGCCTCACCTCCTTTCCCGTACCGGCCTTCCCCATCCGCCGAGCTGGGAGCTTCGGATCACAACGCATGGCTCCTTCTGTGCCCTCAGCTCCTTGCGTGTACCGGTAGCTCCTTCTGTGCACCCGCCGCCGCGCCTGCCGCAGCAGCGTGCTTAGTTCGACTCCCGTTCCTCCGGTCCCGAGGGCCCCGGCGCCGTCTGCTCCTGGATTGCTCGGGCCGCCGCCTCATGTCCCTCGCACTCCGCCACCCGCCCAACGGCTCTGAGCGTGTCGGCGAGGTGGAGGTGGATCGTCGCCTGGAGACTCGGTTGATCCGAGGGCGCCTCCTCGAGCGCTCTCTCGAACACGTCCAGCGCCCTCTCGTGGTTCCCCTGCAGGTAGTAGAGCCGGCCCAGAGTGTCGAGGCCGAAGGGGCGATACGCCCCCGCTTCCTCCAGCAGCGGCGCCAGTCGCGCCACCGCTTCGTCGAGGCCCTGCCCTTTCTCGGCGCAGAGATCGGCGAAGTTGTTCGCCGCCTCGAAGCAACCTGGGTCGGCCGCCATCGCCTGCCGATAGCGGAGGCTGGCCTCCTCCGGCTTCCCCTGTTGGCGCAGGACATTGCCCAGGTTCACGTAGCCCTGAGCATATCTCGGGTCGCGCCAGACCGCGTGCTGGTAGGCCCACGCCGCCTCCTCCAGCCTCCCCTCCCTCTCGTAGAGCACGCCGAGATCGTTCAACTGCTCTGGCGGCAGCCGAGCGATCATCCCCTCCAGCTCGGCCCTGTCCGGCTTCCGGTCAACCTGGTCGCGGTAGACTTCGAGCGCGGCCGACACGTCCACGCTCACGCCGTCGCGATCGGTCTGACAGCCCGGCGCGCCGGCCATCATCACCGCCAGGAGAAGAAGAGCTATCGGCCTTGTCACCTTGGAGTCCCTCATCCTCCGCACCGCGTCCGGCTCTGCGCGCCTGCGCCACACCCCCACTACTGAGAGGCCTGCTGCTCGGCCTGCTTCGACTGCCTGCCCTCGACGACGAGCATCCAGCGGCCGCAGTCGCTCCACTCGCGGTCGAACTGCGTCGCCGTCAGTGTCTCCGGCTTCCCGGCCCCGCTGTCCACGGTCCACACGCCCTGTCGGAAATCATAGCCCGTCACGACGAGGAAGTGATTCCTCTCGGCCACGGCGTTGCCGCGGCGCACCATGCAGATGACAGGGCGGTCTTGGGAGACCGCTCTCCTGACTTGGTGTGCGGATCCCTCGCCCGCCCAGGCCTCGAAGCCGCGCCGCCGCGCGTGGAGAAGGAGGTCGAGGTTCAGCGCCCCGCGGTAGTCGGGAAGATAGATCTCCTCCGCAATCTCCTCCGGGGAGACCTCCTCGCCGTGATACTGCAGCACCGCCGCCAGCGCCGCAGGCCCACACCAGTTTGGGTTCTCAGCCACCGAAGGCACACCTTGGATGACATAGGCTTGAGGTGGCGCTTGCGCAGCCACAACCGCGGCGGCGAGCAGGCAGAGCGCGAGTGTCGAAAACATGGCAGTTCGTCCCAACCCTGGCCATTCGACAGCGGGGCCGGCCCGCCCTCCGCCCGCCTCCGGGCCGGCGTCGCGCCGATTGCGTCACGTGTGAGCGATGGCCCTCACGCCATCCACTCCATCATGTCTCGGGTCACGGGGTAGCGCGGCGGCTTGCCCGAGAGGAAGCGCCTGAGCTCCTCCAGCACATCGTCGCCCTGCCGGTGCACTTCGTCTCCGGCGGAGCCGGCGAGGTGGGGGGTCAAGAACACGTTGGGCAGATCATAGAGAATGCTGCTGCGCTCCGGCGGCTCTGGATCGGTCACATCGATGAAGGCGAAGATGCCTCCCTCTCGCAGCACGTCTATCATCTCCCCCTCGCGGACGATCTGCCCGCGGGCGGTGTTGATGAAGACCGCCCCCTCCTTCATGCTCCGGAAGTGACGGCCGGTGATCATGCCGGCCGTCGAGGGAATGCTGGCGGCGTGCAGGCTGACGACATCGCATATCCGGAACATCTCCGCCAGGTCGATCCGCCTCGTCCCCAGCTCCCGGGCGCGCTCCTCAGAGAGATAGGGATCGGTGCAGAAGGTCTCCACGTGGTAGTCGTTGAGTCGCCGCAGCACTCCGCCGCCGACCATGCCCGCGCCGATGATCCCCACCTTCGCGCCGTAGAGGCCCTTGACCCCCGGCGGCACGCGGAAGGTGCGCTCCTCGCGGGTGAGCGCCGCCGCTTGGAGGAAGCGCTTGAGCCCGAACACGATCGCGGCCAGGGTGTACTCGATGACCGGCACCGCGTTGGCGGCGTAGGTGCTCGTCAGCAGGATGTCCCGCCGCCAGAACTCCTCCGTCACGAAGCCGCGAACAGAGCCGGCTCCGTAGAGGACGGCCCGAAGACGAGGAGCGGCAGCGAGGAACTCGTCCTCGAGGGGCATCATGCCCCAGCCGGAGAGGATGATCTCGGTCTCCGCGAGCACCGGGCGAAGCTCGTCGAGTTTCCCCACCCGGTCGCAGCAGTCGGTCAGCTCGACCAGCTTCCCGATCTCCGCCACCTGTTCGGCGCTGTAGATGCTGTCCCGGCTGTCTCGGGGCAAGAGAAGGATGGCCTTCTTCATGTGTGGACCTCCCGCGCCGGAGCCGCCCTCGTCGGTGGCTCCGATCACATGTTCAGAACAGAGACTTCGCGAAGCGCAGGTCTTCCGCCACCAGCTCGTCGACTCGATCTTCGTCGTCGTACTCGGCGGTCAGGCAGAGAACACCGCGGTAGCCGCGCCACTTCAGCTCGGCCGCGACCCGGGGCCAGGAGGCGATTCCCTCTCGGCCGGTGCACCACGACACCCGCCACAGGGCCTCGCCCGAGTCCCCCTGGCCGGCGGGCCTCCGATGGGCGTTCTTCAGGTTGACCATGCACAGCCGGGGCCAGAGGATGTCGATGGCGATCTCCGGCTGCTCTCCCTCGAGCGCGTTATGGGCGGCGTCCCACACCGCGGCGACATGCCTCGGGTCGTACTTCTCGAGCAGGCAGTGCAGCCCCATCGCGTTCGCGACGAACCAGTCGCAGTGGTTCTGCAGGCCGAGGGTGACGCCCGCGCGATCGAGGTGCGGCACGAGGGCGTCGTACTCGCGCTGGATCTGCTCCATCTGCGCGAGAACATCGGTCTTCTTCAGTTCCACCATGATGCGGATGACGGGGACTCCGGCGCCGGCGCAGGCCTCGATGGTGGGCTGGTCGGCGGGGCCGGCGATGCTGAAGATCCGCACGCCCTCGTCTGCGAGGCGCCGGGCGGCCTCGGGGAGATCGGTCGCCACGCGCTCGGGCTCGACCTGGAAGCCGGGCCGGACGGGCAGTTCGATGCCGTCGAAGCCGAGGCCCCGCACGAAGCGGCCCAGCTCCGGAAGCGGCAGCTTCCACGGCTTCGTGAATACGGAGTAGGAGATTCCTTGATGGTTCATTGACGCATCCTAACGGCCGGGCGCTGCTTCGAGGGCCGCGACGAGTTCGGCCATCCGGTCCATCTGGAAGCCGAGCCCGAAGCCGCGCATGGACCGGGTGTATGCGCGCCCGTCTCGAATCTTGAAGAGGTCAGGATGGACCTTCGCGCATTGCTCATTTGCCCGCGGGACGAACTGCCGGGAGTTCGCCTCCACGCCCATGATGGTGCGGGTGCGAGCGGCGAGGCCAACGCTTTCGATCAGTGCGAGCGACGGATTGGTGAGGTCCTGCACCGCGTAGGGGATGCCCGCGAGCTCGGCCGCGCAGAGCAGCACCAGATCGGAGGAGAGGCACTTGCAGCTCTTCAGGGCGACGCCGGACCAGCCCAGCTCCAGGGCGCGCCGGAAGTCGGACACCGAGGTGAGGCTCTCGTCGATGAGGACCGGCTTGAGCGCGGCGAGGGGCCGCATGTCCCACCGATGGGCCTCCAGGTCGCGCTCGGTGGGCTGCTCGATGTAGAGCAACTCGTCGTAGACGCGGGAGCGCTTCTCTCGCACGCCGTGGAGGTACTCGATGACATAGTCCGGCGAGGGGCACTGCTCGTTGAAGTCGGCGGTG
>JALGXV010000281.1 GCA_029821885.1 Candidatus Hebobacteria bacterium | reverse complement strand
ACGCCGGCGGCGACGTCGGCTGCGTGGAGCGCCTCCCGGGCGTGGCCGCCGCGCAGGTACAGCGCGGCAAGCTGCTGGCCGGCCTCACAGCTCTGGGGTGCGTCCGGGTGGTCGGCGACGAGTCGTTGGTAGGCGGCAAGGGCGCCATCGAAGTCGAGCAGGCGGAGACAAATTGCGGCTCGCTCCTCCAAGGCGACGGGCGCGAGCGGGCTGTTCGGGTATCGGGCTGCAAGCGCCTCGTACTCGCGCGCCGCCCCCTCGACGTCCTCCGCGATGACGACGGTGATTGGCGTCTGTGCGCTGTTGCGGTAGGAGGTGACGATCCACGCCTCCTTCAGCTGGCGATGACCGGTGTGGGCCGCGATCTCGAAGAGAGCGTTGTCCGCCCACACGCTGTCCGGGTATTGATCGATGATGTCCCGCATGCCAGCGATATCGACACGAGTCAGCAAGGCCCGTTCACCTCGTTCGGCCAGGGGGACATCGCGCCTCAGCTCCGCTTGCACGTACCGGACAAATGCCGGACCGAACATCCATGCGACTGGGATGGGCCCATAGCCGCGGAATTGCTGCTGGTACCAGATCCTTGTTCGGTGCCCGAACTCGCGCTCGTGGGCCATGCCGTAGGTCACCTTGTAGGCGGCGCCGGAGGCGACGTAGGCAGCGAGCACCAGTACCACGGCGCCCCCCGTGCGAAGCACAGCCGTCCAGCGGCGGGGTGCCGCCGGGCGTGTGAGGACACGCCGGTGCCAGAGGTAGAGGAGGCCGGCGATGAGCAGCAAGACAGCTTTGTTGAGCTTCCACAGCTCGGACATCTCCCGGCCGGCCACGAAGGCGGCGTAGCCGTGGAGCGTCACAAGGGGATTGAAGTACCCACCGATCAGCACGTCGAGCGCCCAGAAGCCGCCGGCCGCGGCGAGGCCGAGCATTGGGTTCCTCGCGACACTGGCCACTACCATGGCGAGCGCCGCGAGGGCGAGAACTGAGGGAATGGCAGCGAGGACAGTGAGCCCGGGGGAGAAGCCGGGCGCCTTCGCGGCGAACACGGCGAAGGCGGGCGTGAGCACCGCCAGCACGAAGGTGAAGATGATGCACAGGCGAAGCAGCAGCACCTTCTCTATCGAGACCGGCCGAACGAAGACGAGTTCGCCTACGCCATCCTCCTCTGGCGCCAGCGCGTATGAGCATAGGAAGGCGCACAGAATGGCTGCGAGGAGCTCAATCGTCCGCGTCGCTCGGGAGGCAGAGGCAAGCACGGCTGTTGCCATGCTCCAGAAGAGGACGAGCTGCGTTGCAGCAACCGGTGCCACCACGAGCCAGTAGGTGTTGCCGAGCAGGATCCGAGCGTTATAGGCCCAGATGCTGGACTGCTTCCTCGTCTGTGCCGGAGGAGTATCGGAGGTCATCTTGCTCCCACAAGTTGCTCCACGACGGACTCGAGGCGCTCGAGAGCGGCCTGCTCTGTAAGGGTAGCGACGATGCGCCGCTGGCGATCGAGAACGAACACAGTGGGCACGGCACGGACGTCATAGGCCACGGTGAGAGGTGAGTCGGACCACTCCAGGCCATCGCCGAAGTGGCGTCCGCAGTCCCACAGGACGATCACGTCGCCTCGGACCTCACCCGCGAAGGGGGCGATCGCGGCGGGGTCGCGATCCAGACCGACGGCGAGCACACACAGGCCGGCATCGGCGTAGCGGCCGGCAACCGCGTCCAGGGAGGGCAGAAGACGCGTCGCCTCGAGACTGGCAGGACCCCAGAACGCGAGCAGGACTGGCCTGCCATCGAAGTCACTCAAGCCGACCAGGTTCCCACGTGTATCTCGCAGCCAGAAGCCCGGTGCAGGGTCGTCGTCGGCGATTGCCTGACTGGCGATGGCCGCGAGTACGGGATCGGGATCGACCAACGCGTCGTCGCCGCTGCGCAGGGCGCCGAGCACAGCGAGGGCAGTGGCCCCGAGCAACAGCAGGGAGACCCCGCCCACCCATTGGCCGGTGTGTCGACCGCTGCGGAGCGCGCGGGCGTGCAAGGAGGCTGTGAGGGCGACAAGCGCGCAACAGAGCAGAGCGCACTGGGGCCAGTGTTGGGACAGCGTGAGGTCGAGCACCACGGGCGTGTGAGGGCGGGCCAGCGGGACCGCGACCCAGTAGACCGCGGCCACACCGGCCGCGAGTTGCGTCCCGAACAGACTCGTGAGCGAGTATCCGAGAGCGGTGGCAACGGCGAGTGGGAACAGGCAGCGGTGCAGCGCTGCCACGTACGGGCCAGCGCGGACGGGAGTGCCGGCCAGTGTTGTCTGAGCGGCCGCGGTCGCGACGAGCATTATGGCGGCTACGGTCAGCAGAGAGAGGATGGAGGCGGCGAACCGGATGGCGACCAGCACCGGGGCCGTGCCCATAGGCTTGACGAGTACGAACTCCTCCGTCGCGCGCCTCCGGTCACGCGCGGCGGCCGATCCGGCGAGCAGAATCGCCATGACGCCGACACCGAGAAGGACGATTTGCGAGGTCTGATGGGCCGCCGCGGCCGCCAGCGTACCGGGCGAACTGCCGCGCCAGATGCCCAGCACCGACCCGAGCGCGGCCACGGCCCAGAAGCTGGCCGAACGCCGGGAGAGCTGGTACTCCCGTCGGAGGAGGGCAGTTACTCCTTGGACGTTACTCCGCGTCAACGGGGCTCACAGTCTGCTGCATCGCCGACACATAGGCGTCGTCGAGCGTCGGCGCCGCCTGTCGGCCCCGGGGGTGGGGCATCTCGTCCGCGATCGTCCGCACCTGCATGCCCGTAGCGGCGCGAAACACCCCCGTGACGAAGTGATCTTCGCGTACTCGGGACAACTCGTCGTCCTCAATGTCGATGATCCAAGTCCTGCCGGCGAGAGGCGCGAGTATCTCGGATACGTGCCCAGCAAACAGCAGCTTCCCGTTCCGCAGGATGGCAAGGCGTTCGGCCGCCATCTCGACGTCGCTGACGATGTGTGTTGACAGGATCACGATCCGTCCCGCGGCCAGCTCGGCGATAAGACTGCGGAGGCGGATTCGCTCCTCCGGGTCAAGTCCGGAGGTCGGCTCATCCACGATGAGAACACGGGGATCATTGAGCAGGGCCTGAGCGATGCCGAGGCGCTGCTTCATGCCTCCGGAGAACGTTCCCACGCGGCGGTCCGCGTACTGCGTTAGGTTCACCTGCTGGAGCGACTCGTCGATGCGCTTCCGCCGCTGCTCCGGGTCAGCCATGCGACACAGGAGGGCAAAGTAGTCGAGAGTCTCATACGCGGTGAGCGTCGGATAGAAGCCGAACTCCTGCGGCATATACCCGAGCATGCTGCGGATGGCGGCCCGGCCGCGCCGCACCTCCAGCCCGTCGACTGTGACCTGTCCTTCGGTCGGATCGAGCAGCGTCGCGAGAATCCGCATCAGGGTCGTCTTCCCAGAGCCGTTGGGCCCGAGGAGTCCGAAGACCCCGGGGGGGATCGTCAGATCGAGATTGTCGATGGCGACGATGCCGCCGGCGTACACCTTGCGCAAGCCGCGAATCTCTATCTGCACCTACTCAACCTCCTCAGCAGCGGCTCGGGATGTCAGCTGGCGAACGGAGTTGTTGCCGAAGTCGGCGACCAACACAGCAGCGCCCGGGCCGGCCGCCAACCCGGCCGGAATGGCAAACCGCGCCTGGTCGCCGGAGCCGTCGCGCCAGTCCGCGGGCCCGCCTCCGCCCGCCCCCGCCAGCATCGCGACCCGGCCTTCGCTCACCTCCCACACGCAGTTAGCCCCGCTGTCCGCTATCATCAGGCGCGCGCGCCCCCCCGCATCGCGAACGAACGCGATCCCTGCCGGCGAAACGAATCCGGCCGCCTCCTCTGGGCCGCTCCATGGCCGCAGCGGGCCGCTGGAAGGGCCGACCCAGAGCGTGCTGCTGGCCGAGTCGGCCACCCAGAGGCGGCCGTCCCCGCCGAGCGCGAGGTGGGTGGGGGCTTCCATCTCCACGTCCCCCTCGGTCAGCACGGTCGATACCTCGCCACTGACGCCGATGCGCCGCACGCAGTGGTTTCCGGCGTCACCAACATAGATAGTGCCATCGCTGGAGACCGCGAGTCCTACCGGGAAACGGAACT
>JALGXV010000280.1 GCA_029821885.1 Candidatus Hebobacteria bacterium | reverse complement strand
CCACTGCTCCTGCGGCACCAACAGAATTCACATCCACCTGCTGACCGGGTGGCAGATCAGTCTATGCCAGCCGGTCGATCTTCGCCGCCAGAATGAAGTCGTTCTTCGAGAGGCCCCCGATCTTGTGAGTCGACAGTTGAAGCCGGACCTTGCTGTAGTAGATGAAGATGTCAGGGTGGTGTCCCGCTTCCTCGGCCACCTCCGCAACCCTGTTGATGAAGGCGATCGAGCCGCGGAAGTCGTCGAACTCGAACTCCCGCTCGATGGTGTTGTCCTTCAGAGTCCAGTCCGGTGTCTCCTTCATCAGCTCAAGCGCCTCCTCTCGAGAGAGAGGCGGAGTCCCAACCTGGCACGGTTCGCACTTCTCCTGCGACAGCTTCATGTCGGCCTCCGGAATTGGGCTCGTCAGAGGGAGGCAAGGCTCGAACTTCACTTGATCGCGCCCATGAGCTCCTCGGGCTTGACCTTCTTGGCCGCGCGGATCAGCGCGCGCGCCTCGCCCACCTTCTCCCAGACATTGCACAGCATGACGCCCCTCACCATGTCGTCTGCGAGGTAGTAGAGCACACCGGTCTTGTGCTCCTCCTGCCAGTCGGCGACCACGGAGAGCCTGCTATCCACCTCGCCCACGGCCTCATAGCCGAACTCGAACAGGTCGGAGAAGAAGTAGGGCATATAGGTGTAGGCTTCGTCTGCTCCCGCCATGTTCTTCCCCGCCTGCTTGCCATGGTGCAGCGCGTGATCCCAGTGTTCTATCCGCATCCGGCCTCCCAGAGCTTCATAGGGGAAGGCCGCCACGTCTCCGGCCGCGAGGATGGTGGCCTCGGAGGTCCGCTGGAACTCGTCCACGACGACGCCGTTGCCGATCTCCAGCCCGGCCCGCTCGGCCAGCGTTGTCTCCGGCTGAATCCCGATGCCAACGATGGCGAAGTCGGCCTCGATCTCCTGCCCGGACTTCGTGGTCATGGCAACGCGGCCGTCTCGGTCCTTGAACGCCACGGGCACATCTTCGGCATGAACGGTTATCCCACGGCTCACGTAGTCAGCTTGCAGAGCCCTTCCCAGGTCGGCCGGGCAGACTCGATCCACCAGGTACGGGCCGCCATAGACCATCGTGACCTGGACGCCGTTTGAATGGAGGGCGGCCGCCATCTCGGAGCCGATGAAACCCCCGCCGACCACGATGGCGGACTTCCCAGCAGCGGCCTGCTCTCTTATCCGCGTGTAGTCGGCCAGGGTCCGATAGTAGAAGAGCGCCGGGAGGTCGCCGCCCGGAACATCGAGTCGCCGGGGCTGACCGCCGGTCGCCAGGAGCAGCTTATCGTATCGGCAGGTCGCCCCGCCGCTGGTGCCGATGGTCTTGGCCTTGGCATCGAGAGCCGATACCTCGGCGCCGAGCTGTAGGTCAACACCCTTGTCACCGAAGAAGCTGCGGTCGCGAAGGTGAATCTCATCGACCTGCTTCTTGCCCAGCCACAGGCTCTTAGAAAGCGGCGGCCGGTCATAGGGAAGGTCCTCCTCACGGCCAATCAACAGGATGGTGCTATCGGAACCGACCTCGCGGATGCCCTCGACGGCTGACACCCCTGTGAGGCCGGCCCCCACTATCACGTATGTGTATCTGTCCTCCATCGTCTCCCTCCCGGCAGCATTCAGCGGACTGCCTAACAATCTAGCACGCGGAGGGGCGCGCCGCCTGTGTCGGACCTCCAACAAGGGTGACCAGAACGCGACGCGGTGACGGCCCGAGAGCACAGGGCAGCTATGCCATTGCTCAATGGGAGGCTGGCCTCGGACGGCCTGCAGGACCAGCTAGGGATGAGTGCCGAAGAGGAGAGGCGAGGCCGCCGGGTGTGCCGGCCTTTGAGTGTCCGTTCTGTAGCCCTGTTTACAGGCCGGGCCCGGCGCGCCTGCGATCACCGAGAGTCTGCGTCAACTGCTCGACGATGTCTCGGCGCTCCAGGTAGAGGTTGTGGGTCTCGGCGATATCGGCCTCCACGTCGTAGAGTTGACCCTCTGGACCACCCTCCTCCGGCTGCGCGCTCCTCGGCTCAGAGAATCCGCCTGACCCGAGCCCTTCGACCAGCTTCCAGCGTCCCCGCCGAATCGAGAACATGCCGCCAGCTGAGTGGTGCACCAACTCCCGGCGAGCAGTCTCTCTCTTCCCGGCGCCCAGGAGCGATGGGAGGAAGCTGATGCTGTCCTCTCCCGCCCCCTCTGGAAGGTCTACCTCAGTTGCCTCCACACAGGTCCCCATCAGATCCCCAAGGCAGATGAGGTCATCGCAGACGGCCCCCGCCTGGACGCGGCCCGGCCAGCGGGCGACGAACGGCTCTCGGTGGCCGCCGTCCCAGATGTCGGCCTTCTGGCCGCGAAGCTCGCCGTTGGACCTGTGCCCGTAGTCGCGCCCGTTCGCACAGGTGAGACGAGCGCCGTTGTCGCTCGTGACGATGAGCAGCGTGTCGTCTCCGACGCCGAGCTCATCGAGCTTGGCCATCACCTGTCCCGCGCACCAGTCGACCACACACACCATGTCACCGCGGTCGCCCGCCTGGCTACGGCCCTCGAGGAAGTCCGGCGGCACGCACGGCCGGTGTGGCGCGGAGAGTGGAAGGTAGACGAAGAAGGGCCGCACGGCGGCGGCCTGCTCCTCGATGAACGAGCACGCCTTCTCGGCGAAGGCGACATCCACGAGGTCATCGCGCCAGCCATCAGCCATCATCCCCCTGCGCTGCTGGTTGAGGTAGGTGTCCTTCTCCCGTCGGACCGGGCCGACGCAGTGATCGTCTTCGAGGAAGCAGTAGGGCGGCATGTCGAGAGAGCCGGCGATGCCGAAGAAACGGTCGAAGCCCAGTTCGACTGGCCCGCCGCCGAATGACGCTTCGTAGTCTACATCCAGCCCCTCGTAGTCCCAGGCAACCTTGTCGCCGATGTCCGATACTCGGTCTCCGGACTTGGTGCGCCAGTCGAGGCCGAGGTGCCACTTGCCGAAGGCCCCGGTGGCGTAGCCGGCCTCCTTCAGGAGCGATGCAACGGTCGTCCGTCCCGGCTCCACGAGGGAGGCGCCGAATCCTCCGAGGACCCCGTGGTCGAGCCAGGTGCGCCAGCAGTAGCGGCCGGTGAGAACCGAGTAGCGGCTCGGCGAGCATACGGCCGAGGATGAGTGCGCGTCCGTGAACAGCACTCCCTCCGCGGCAAGGCGGTCGATGTTGGGCGTGGGGATCCTCTCGGTGCCGTAGCAGCCGAGGTCTCCGTAGCCCATGTCATCCGCCATGATGAAGACGATGTTTGGGCGTGCCATTTGCGCTCGGCCTTCGGCGCCTCGGCAGGGGGCACCTGCTGGCGCCCCTACAAGCAGTCGGTTCATCGTGGGTCCGGTTGAAGTCTCCGCGCCCCGGTGCTAGAATGCCGCACTAGGCTCCACCCGCGGGATCGGGGGAGAGAGGGAGAGGAGACGAAGCATGTATCGGCGCGGGCGAGGGCCGAGGAGCAGGTTGTTTGCCGGCAGAGCCATCCAGCAGTTGGTGAGGTGCATCATGGTCGCTTCGATAGCAGGCTGTAATCCCGTCCAGGCGACGGACTACCACGTGAGTCCCAGGGGCAATGACTCAAACCCGGGCACTGTTGACCAGCCATGGCAGACGATCGCGGGGGTCAACGAGGCCGATCTCGATCCCGGCGACCGGGTGCTCTTCGAGGCTGGGCAGACCTTCCAGGGCACTATCGCCCTCGATACTGAAGACAGCGGCAGCGAGGGCGAGAAGGTCGAGATCGGTTCGTACGGGGAGGGACGTGCGACGATCGATGGCGGCGACGGAAGCGGGCTTGTCGCCACGGGGTGTAATCACCTCGTGGTCCGGAACCTGAACTTCGTGGGATCGGGGCGTAAGGGTGGGAACACGAAGGACGGCGTCTTCCTGTCAGATGGGGAGGACCTCCTCGTCGATGAGGTGGACGTGAGCGGCTTCCAGAAGTCGGGCCTCGCGGTCGCCAGCGTACGCAACGCCCGGATCACGCGCGTGTACGCACATGATAACGGCGCCACGGGGATCGGGTGCGGCGGAGACCCAGCGGCCCCGACCTCGGAGAATGTCTATATCGGTTACTGCGTCGCCGAGAACAACCCGGGCGACCCCACGAA
>JALGXV010000047.1 GCA_029821885.1 Candidatus Hebobacteria bacterium | reverse complement strand
GTGGCTCGTTCCGAAGGCCCATGCCGCGGTGCTTGCCGGAGCGGAGGCCGGGTATCTCCGGCCGCTGGCCGGGGCCTTGCACGCGACCCTGAAGGCGTTGCACGACGCGCTCGGCGACCCCGCCTACAACTTGGTGCTGCACGAGGCCCCTCTGCGGGACAGCTGTGAGGACTACTATCACTGGCACATTGAGATCCTCCCGCGGCTTGCCACCGCTGCCGGATTCGAGCTTGGGACAGGGATATGGATCAACTCCGTCCTGCCGGAGCAGGCCGCAGCCTACCTGCGCGAGCACGTGTGATGATGCAGATCGACCCGGGGATGCTCGCCATGCCCCTCTAGGAGACTCGCTCGGGCGGGGGGCCCGGCCCACGGAGGCGGCCGTGGTGGCCGACGAGCGGACGACAGCACCCCCGCGTCGCACCCTCTGTCGTCTCGGCGGCGTCCCGAGTCGCTGTTGCATCCCGGCGAGGAAGTGAGCGTCGACAGTCGGAGAAGGAGCGGCGTCGCGAAGTGCAGGACCCTACCGTCTGGCATCGTCGTTCGTCGCGATTGTCATCGTTCTGGTGACTGGTCTCACTGGCTTGAGTATGGCCGACCAACCAGCGGACCCCGTGACTCTGGTCGCGGTACAGATGCAGGTGAGCCTCGACGACTACCAGTCCTGTGAGCACTTCAGGGCGGCCGTCGAGCGCTGTATGAGGGCCGCCGTGCCGACCCCGGGGCAGGGGAGTCGCCTGGTGGCCTTCCCTGAAGACGTGGGGTTGGGGCTGCTCTTCCTGGACGACTACGAGGCCGTGCAGCACTGCAGCTCGTTTGAGCAGGCGGCCCGCCTGCTGGTGGAGCTATACCGGCCGGAGATCGGCAGTATCTGTGCTCAGTATGGATGCAGCCCGGCGCGGGGCCTGCTCCTGCTGAAGGGGGACCGCGTCTCAGAGGTGTACTGCGACACCTTCGGGAGGAGCGCGAGGGAGCATCAGGTCACTCTGGTTGCCGGCAGCGCGCCGATCCCCGGCGATGACGGAACTGTCCACAACACCTCCTTTGTCTTCGGCCCCACCGGGAGGCCCATCGGAATCCAGCGTAAGGTCCACCTGATTGACCTGGAGGGGCCGATGGGGCTGGACCTCACGCCTGGCGCGGTTGAGGACATCCACCCGATCGACACGCCGGCCGGCCGGATCGGTGTAGCGCTCTGCCACGATGCCTTCTTCTCGGATGTGGTCGAGACACTGGCGGCCGCGGGCAGCCGCGTCCTCGTGCAGCCCTCGTTCAACCCCCGTCCGTGGGATGCCTGGCAGGAGGAAGACTGGAAGAACGGCCTCTGGACGGCGATGGCCACGCATCCCGAGGTGGCCGGGGGCGTGACCCCGCTGATGGTGGGCGCGTTGTGGGATGTCGCGGTCGAGGGAGTCTCATCGATCCTCGGGGGTCCCTTCGATCCACCCTCCGACGGGTATCTGGCCCAAGCGGCATCGCCGACACAGGAAGACATCGTCGCGGCCCAGGTGGATGTCCCGCGGACGTGAGCCGGTCGCCACAGCAGGAGGCAAGTCGACGGCATCCCTTTCCTGAGGAGAGAGAGGAGCCGAACTTCGCGCTAGAAGTCGGCCACCGAACCATCGTCGTGCAGGGAGGGTGTGTGCTCCCAGGAGCCATCATAGACCTTGTCGGCAAGCGCATCTTCGTCGAGCTCGATGCCGAGGCCAGGGCCGGTGGGCAGCGGGATGTGGCCGTCGACGACCTCAAGGGGCTGCTTCAGATAGCCCTCACCAAGAGTCACGAACTCCTGGATGAGGAAGTTCGGAATACAGGCGTCGAGCTGGAGGCAGGCGGCGAGTGCGATCGGCCCGAGGGGGCAGTGAGGAGCGATGGAGGCGTAGTAGCACTCGGCCATGGCGGCGATCTTCTTCACCTCGAGGATGCCGCCGGCGTGACTGAGATCGGGCTGTAGGACAGCGGCAGCTTGCTTCTCAATCACCTCTCGGAAGCCCCACTTCGTGAACAGTCGCTCGCCTGCGGCGATGGGGATGGGAGTGCTCCGCGCGACTCGCGCGAGTTCATCCACATTGCCCGGCAGGACAGGCTCCTCGATGAACATCGGGTAGTACGGCTCGATAGCCTTTGCCAGCCGGATGGACATAGCGGGACTGGCCACGCCGTGGAAGTCAACTGCGATATCGACCTCAGGGCCGACGGTCGCGCGCAGCGCGGCGAAACGCCGCTCGAACTCCTGGACTCTCGCCAAGGAGTCTATCTGTCGCAGCGGCCCCCGCAGGCCGGTCTTGATGGCGGTGAAGCCCTGCTCGACGATGCTCCTCGCGTCAGGCACCCGGTCGTCAACGGCCTGGAGTCCGCAGTGCTTGTAGAGGCGTATCTTCTTCCGAGTGGGGCCCCCGAGCAGGCGATATACTGGCTGCCCAAGCCACTTGCCGACGATGTCCCACATAGCCTGCTCAATCCCAGACAGGGCGCTGGCGAGGATTGGTCCTCCCCGGTAGAACTGCCATCGGTGCACAGCCTGCCAGTTGTGCTCGACGTCGCGGGGGTCCATTCCAATGATGAAGCGGCCGATCTCCTGAACGGCGGTGGCGACGGTCTGGCAGCGCCCCTCGAGGATCGGCTCGCCGAGGCCGACGATTCCTTCGTCCGTGTGCATCTTGAGGAACAGCCAGCGCGGTTTGACGAACATCGTCTCGAGCTTCGTGATCTTCACAGCCGATTCTCCCAAGGGGTACGCGATGACGGCTCGTTACGCATCCGCCGGCAGGATCTTGCCTCGGCTGCTGAGCGACAACACATAGCAGCCGCAGTAGGGTATGACCATCGGGGTGGTAGTGCCGGTTGCGGGGAACTGGTCGACGAACCCGGCCGGATCAAAGGTGCGCTTTGCGAAGCAGTGGTAGTGGGCCGGGACGGCGATCCGCGCGCCGATGGCGCTGGCCAGCTGGGCCGCCTCCGCGAAGTCGGGGAACTCCTCTTCGGTCGGCGAAGTCGTTATTAGGGCAACGTGCGGCGCGGCCTCCTGCAGCGGCTGCATCAGGCTCGGCTCATCGGTCACGCCGCGCATGATGTCACCGGTGTTGTAGACCTTCGCGCCGCCGGATTCGATGATGTACCCGAAGTGGGCAACGTCGCTCGCCTCGGCGGTCTTCGATAGCACGACGCGTATTGCCGCGCCACCCACGCCGAACATCTGCTCGTTCTGCAGCGTCGTCGCGCGGTCTCGTGGGACCTCCGAGGCGGCCATCCTGGACACGCTCTCTGGTGGTCCGAAGAAGCGGGTGCTCGGGGAGGCGGCTGCGAGCGCTGACAGGAATGCGGGATCCGTGTGGTCGCTGTGATCATGCGTGCACAGCACCGCATCCGGCTCGAGTTCGTCGGCGCGCAGCGGCGCTTCTTCGAGGAGGTACTTCTCGGGCGGACCGGGGCGCGAGAAGAAGGGATCGATCATGACGCAGCAGTCGCTGCACTTCACGACATACGAGTTCTGCCCGAGCCACCAGATGGCGACGCTGCCCGACTGCACAGACTGATCTCGGATTCTCTTAGCGACTCTCATACTGGCGCTCCCCTCCCGAGCTTGGCAAGTGGCATGCGGCTCGGGCTTCGGTCAAAGGTAGTGCCCGGAAGGAACGAGTTGGATGCTGGTGCCGCCATCGGCGTGGATGACCTGACCCGTTATGTAGCTCGACTGGTCCGAGAGAAGAAAGGCGACGATGGCTGCCATCTCGGCTGGGGTGCCGGCCCGACCGAGAGGAATCAGCTCGTTGGGCAATGAGTCCTCGGAGACCTCGCGGCGCGAGGCGATACGGCCGGGCGCCAGCGTGTTCACTCGTATGCCGGCATCTGCGAAGGCCATCGCCAATTGGCGCCCCATGGCCTCCAGCGCTCCCTTGGCCGCGACGTAGGGCAGACCGTTCGGGTTCGGCCGCTGCGCGAGGACGGACGATACGAAGACGATGCCGCCGCGGCCGCGCTCGGCCATTCCCGGAATGAGTTGTTGGCAGAGGAGGAGCGCGGCACGAGGGGCGGTCGCGAAGGTCTGGTCCCAGAGTTCGAGGGTCACGTCTTTGAGAGCCGGGAAATGCATCGCCATCGCGTTGTGGACCAGGGCATCGACCGGCCCAAACTCCCCCAGCGTGCGCTCGCACAGGTCGTCAATCGCCGCCGCCTCACTCACGTCGCAGAGCACGGTCAGCACCTCTCCGCCCGTCTGCCGGATGAGATCGGCTGTCTCGGCAAGCGGGTCAGCTCGACGCCCGCAGATGGCGACTTTCATTCCCTCTGATGCGAGGCGCCGGGCGATGCCGCGGCCAATACCAGTGCCCCCGCCCGTGACAAGGGCAATTCGCCCGCGAAGGTCAGAGAAACACGGCGTCTTCTCGATGAGATCGCTCAACTCGAGCGGCATCCGGCGTCTCTCCTGCGTGATCGGGAACGGCGAAGACGCGTCTTCGTGCTCGGGCGGCGATCCCCTGCGCCGCTGGCTCGATCCGGTCTCGTGCGGCTGCGGGCGCGGTCGACGCGCGCACGTGGTCTGGTGTGGTAGGTTGGCTCGTGGTGTTGGGGAAGCTCAGAGGTCACTCAAGGGCGTCGCGCCGCTACCTAGCGTGGACGCCCCACCGGGGGTCCTGATAGTGCTTGCTGACGAACGCGGGGCTGCGTCGGAAGAGCCGTTCGGCCAATCGGTCCGCGATCGGCAGGACGATGCGTTCGTGCGCGCAGAGGACCGGTGAGACCTGATCGACCCGGCCCGTAGCCTGCTTGTTCAGGCAGCCGCAGTAGTGGTCGCAGCGGGCCCTGATGGCGCAGTCGGCGCAGCTCTCGCCTTCCATGCTTGCCTGGTTCGCTATGCGCTCGAGTGGTGAAGGGTCGATGCCCGTGGCTACGTCACCGATCGCGTAGGTGTCGTCGGTGCCGTCCCCCACGAATTGCACACAGGGGTAGAGCCGGCCGTTGGGGGCCACCGAGACCTGATGGCGGCCGAGATCGCAGCGCTCGGCGAAGCAGCTGCCCGGATTGACGTGGGAGGCGATCTTCGTGTCGAGGGGGCTGAAGTAGAACTGCTCCTGCCGTGTTGTTGCCTGCCAGTACCATCGGGCGAGCTTCCGATACTCCCGCCGCAGCTCGGCCAGGTGTGCTTGCGTCCACCGCGCCCCGTAGTCCAGCGAGCAGTGCATGTAACGGAATCCGCGCTGGAAGAGATACGCAACAGACTCCGCATAGTACGAAACAGTGGCAGGGGTGACGACGGCCATCGCCAGTGAGTCTGGACGGTGCGCGAGCAGTAGATCCACCTTCGGTGAGAGACGGTCAAACGTACCTTGGGCGGCCCGGTCCACCCGATGGGCGTCGTGCGCATCCCTCACACCATCGTGGCTGAGAGCGATCTGGACCTTCCCGGTGTCCGGATGGGTGAGGAACACCTCGTCGAGCAAGATCCCGTTGGTGGTCATCTTGAAGTGAAACTGCTGTCCGGTTCGGGCCTTTATCGCGCGGCAGAGGCGCACGGTCTCCGCGATAAGCTCCCTTCGCAGCAGCGGCTCGCCCCCGTAGAACACGATGCCGATGCTTCCGTTGGCAGGTGAAGACTGCTGGCTCATGGCCATTGCCGACATGACCGTGTCGAGCGACATGTTGCCGCCCTGGTGGTCCGAATCGTAGCAGTAGCTGCAGCGCAGATTGCACCGCGCGGTGAGATGAAGCGTCAGATGCATCCTGGTTCACCTATCGCGTGTGCCGGTCTGAGCGGCCGCGGAAGCCCCCCACTTCCCCAATGTGCGACAGCGCGCCGCACTGCGCACACGAGTCCGCCCCCCTAGGTGCCATCAGGGGAGGGCGCCGATCGAACGGGACCGACCGTCCCTCCCGGTCGAGAGGGAGCCTGCGGCGTGGTGTGCGATGGCAAGCGGGGTGCCGCGCGGGCACCCATGAAGCGGGCCCGCGGAGGATGGCGCAAGCCGAGCGCTACCAGGGCGCGATTCCCCAGCCGAAGCGCCTGCCCACGCGCTTCCGGGTGAGCGGCGATTGGCAGAGAGAGGAGCGTGCCCAGGAGCACCAGAAGTGCGGCCCCCGTGCTCCGTCCGAGGCTGCCGCAGGTGGGCCGCCAGTGGCGAGCAAGCTGCATCTGTGTCGGGATTGCTGGGCCTCGGTAGCGTTTCACAGGCTTGAGCGTCATGTCGTCCCTCCGAGGTGGACTTCTTCCGGGAGTCCCGCCCGTTAGACGACCACGGCTCCCGTCAAGTTCCACCTCCTTGGCTGCCTTTTGACCCGGCGGTCGGTGACGATGGCCCACGCCGATGGGGGAGGACACCCGGCGCCGCGAGGCAATGCGGGCAACTCTCATTACCCCCTTGCACGTGGTTTCTGCTACACTACTGCTTCGGCCAATGAGGTTCTCCCGTCTGACCTATAGCTTGGCTCTCGTCTTCCTGTGCTACGGCGCAATCGTGTTTGCGTTTGGCCCGTGCCTCACCTCGATGGCAGATACGTTCGCCGTTCCTGTGGGTCGCCTTGGCCTGATCTTCACGCTCTACGCCGTCGGCCTCATACCATCGGTTCTTCTCAATGGCTATCTGTCGGAGGTGATGGGCCGGCGCTGGCTCCAGCTCGGTACTATGGGCCTGATGGCCGTTGGATGCGCTCTCTTCGGAGCCATCGCGAGCGTGGGTGGGCCGAGCAGCTTCCCGGTCGCGCTCGCGGCCATGGTGTTGCTCGGATACGGCGCGGGCGGAATCGAGGCCGTGACGAATGTGCTCGTCACCGATGACAACCAGCCGAGTCCGGCCTTCGCGCTCAACGCCACCCACGCGTTCTTCGCGATCGGGGCCGTTCTCTCTCCCCTCGCGGTGAGCTTCCTGCTTCGGTCCGGCCTGCCGTGGCAGTGGGTCTTCTTCGGCGGCGCCGCGCTGCTTGTAGTTCTCATCTTCGTGCTGCTGCCGCAGCGCATGCCGCGCGCGGTAAGCGATCCGGTCCCGCCGCTGGCTGCGGTCGGGCTGCTGAGATCCCCGCTGGTGCTGCTGCTGTTGGCTGCTATCACGCTGTACGTAGGCGCGGAGGTGGGCCTGTCCGCCTGGGTGAGTCCCCTGATGGAGACGGTGCTTGGCACACGGCGCGACCTCGCCGGCCTGTCCGTGTCGGTCTTCTGGTCGCTGATGATCGTCGGCCGCTTTGCCGTGGGCGCCCTGTCGGTGAGGTTGCGTCCTGCGCCGCTGCTCCTCGCCCTTGCGTTTGGCAGCGCCATCAGCTCGGCCGGTGTGGCCTATGCAGGGACTCCCGGGCAGTGCCTTGTCGCGACGGGCCTTGCGGGACTGTTCATGTCGGGGATCTTCGCGCTGGTCCTCGTGGACGCATCCCGCAACTTCCCAGAGCGTATTGGGTCGGTGTTCGGTATCATCATGGCCGGCGTCGGCGTGGGATCACTGATCGTCCCCGCTGCGATGGGATGGATCTCTGAGGTCGCGGGGATGCGCGCAGCGATGTTGGTTCCGGCCGGTCTCATGGCTGCAGTGGCAGTTGGCTACATCGGACGGTGGTCGCGGTGAGAACCGAAGCCACGGGCCATCCGCGTTCCTACCCCTGATCGCAAAGGGCGAAGGTCTGCCGAAGCGCCTCGACAGGGTCTCCCTTGGGCTGGAACTCGTGGCCGACGTAGAGGCCGTAGTCGGTCTCCGCGATGGCGCGGCAGATGCCGGAGTAGTTGAGCTCTTGCGTGTCGTCCATGTCGCGCCGTCCGGGATTGCCGGCGGTGTGGAAGTGTCCGATCCACTGGATGTTGTCGCGGATGGTGCGGATGATGTCTCCCTCCATGATCTGCATGTGGTAGATGTCGTAGAGGATCTTGACGCGGGGGCTGCTCACCTTCTCGCAGACGGCGACCGCCCAGCTCGTGTGGTCACAGTCGTAGCCGGGATGATCCGCCTTGGAGTTGAGGACCTCGAGATTGAGGTTGACACCTTTCTCCTCCGCGTACGGGGCGACGCGGCTGAGGCCCTCCGCGGTCACGTTAATGGCCTCCTCCGCGCTTCGACCGGGGTGACGGTTCCCACTCAGACAGATGATCCCGCACACGCCGAGCCGAGCGGCGACGTCGATGGATTCCCTGAGCTGGTCCTCGACGGTGTCGTGGTCGTCTCGGTCATTGAGCGCGCCCTTGCCGAAGCCGCCGAACGTGGCAATTGCGAGGCCGTGGCTCTTGACGAGTGCGGCCTTCTCTTCGAACTCCTCATCCCGGCCCCAGAACTCAACCGCCGCGTAGCCGATGTCCACGGCTGCCTTGCAGATGCTCTCCAGCGTCATGCCGGCCTCGAACATGGGCACACAGATGGATTGCTTGATGCGCATGTGTGTCTCCTCAACCTCCGAAAGATGTCGGGTCTACGCTTCGGGCTTGACCGGCTTGCCGATCGCCATTGACTCGTTGGCGGCGCAGGCAATGGCGGCTGTCCTCATGCCGTCCTCGTAGGTGGACAGGATCCCCTCGCTGCGCCCAGCCTTGACTGAGTCGATGAAGACGCGGTCCTCGACGGCGAAGATGTCTTCCTCGCCGGGGACGGTGATTGGCTCGCCGTCTGACAGGCGGATCGTGACGGCGTGGTCCCAGCCGGTGAACTCGGCCTGCATCTCGGTGGTCCACAGCAGGAGGCGGATGCCGCCGCCGACCGGGGTGCTGCAAGAGCTGTAGAGGTTGGCGGCCGCGCCGTTGGCGAAGGTGAGCTGGACCATGGAGGCGTCCTCGGCGGTGAAGAACCTGCCGTGCTTGCGGCGCTCTCGGATAGGAACCGCGTACACGGCTGTCACCTCACCGAACAAGTAGCGAGCGAGGTCAGTCGTGTGGGTGGTCTGCTCGAGGAACTGACCGCCGGACTTGTCCTTCTGAACCCACCAGGAATCAGAGTCGGGGTCCGGACCACCGCCGATCCAACCGCCGTGCATGAGCACCGGCGTCTGCCCGTCCACGAGCTCCTTCACCCGCTGGACCGAGTGGCGATACCGCGTCATGTATCCGACGGAGGTGATGAGGCCGACCCGCTTGATTCCGGCCGCCGCCTTGCGAGCCACCGACATGTTCGAGGCGACAGGCTTCTCGATGAAGAAGGGCAGCTTGTGCTCGACAGCAAGGGCCTCTGGCGCGCCGTGGGCGAAGGGAGGCACCATGATGAAGAGAGCATCAGGCTGCGCCTGGGAGATCATCTTGGCCGGATCCGCGTACACGCTGCCGCGGCCGCCGGCCTGCTCCTGCCGGGCTTCGGCGGCGCCCTCGTTGACATCGCACCAGCCGACGAATTCCACGTCCGGGAAGTCCTTCAGGCCGGCATCAAGGTGCCCGGCGACCACTCCCCCACATCCGATGAATGCGAGCCTGACCTTTGGTGGCATGCACGTCTCCTGTCGAACCGTGGTTCTGCCCGAGGGCACCGGCCCCGGCGCTGCGCCCGACTCACCTTCTGTCCGGTTGCAGCCAACCCTTCACGGCGCGATGGGAGGCGGGCCGGCGGGGCGGGCGCTTCCCGCGGCAGTCAACGGCCCGCAGGTGAAGGACGGCGCGCTGCGGAACTCGACTGACCGCGGCGCGTCCAGGGCGATCCGGCAGCCTCTGCCAGTTGGCGGTCGCTTTGGGTCGTCAGCACGCGGGAAGGGAGTTGCCCGTGCGGGTCGAGGAGCGAGTGCGTGAGTTGCTGAACCGGATGACGCTTGCCGAGAAGATCGGGCAGATGTGCCAGGTGACCGGTGGCACCGAGGAACACAAGGACCTGGTGCGCCAGGGCCGGGTGGGATCGATCCTGAACGTGTCCGAGTCCGAGGCGCCGGATCGAGCACGTGTGTCGAACGATTTCCAGGCGGCCGCCGTCAAGGAATCCCGGCTTGGCGTTCCCCTCATCATTGGGCGTGATGTGATCCACGGCTTCCGGACGGTGATGCCGATCCCGCTGGGCCAGGCCGCGAGCTTCGACATGCCGCTGGTGGAGGAGGCCGCAGCGGTCGCAGCACGCGAGGCCTCGGCATGTGGCATCAACTGGACGTTTGCGCCCATGGTCGACGTGGCTCGCGATCCGCGCTGGGGCCGCATCGCAGAAGGCGGGGGAGAGGACCCTCTGCTGACATCCCGCCTCGGTGCTGCTATGGTGCGGGGATTCCAGGGGCCGGACCCGGCGCACCCCGAGCGGATTGCGGCCTGTGCCAAGCACTACGTGGGCTATGGCGCGGCCGAGGGAGGGCGAGACTACAACACGACCTGGATCCCCGAGGGTCTCTTGCGAGACGTGTACCTACCATCGTTCAAGGCGTGTGTGGACGCCGGCGCGCTGACGCTGATGAGTGCCTTCAACGACCTCAACGGGATCCCCGCTACGGGCAATCCGTGGGCACTCCGGCAGGTCCTCAAGACCGAGTGGGGCTTCGGAGGATTCGTGGTCAGCGACTGGGCATCTGTCGAGGAGATGATTCCTCACGGCCTCTGTTCCGACAAACCCGAGGCAGCTCGCGCCGCGGTCGCGGCCGGCGTGGACATGGAGATGGTTAGCGCCTGCTTCTCCGAGCATCTAGTGCAGCTCGTGGAGGCGGGCCGAGTCCCGATGGAGCTCATCGATGATGCCGTCGGCCGCATCCTCGGTGTCAAGTTCCAGCTTGGTCTCTTTGACTCTCCCTACACAGAGGAGGCGCGCTCCAACGTGCTCTTGACCGACGGCCATCTCGATGTGGCGAAGCGCCTCGCCACCGAGAGCTGTGTCCTGCTGAAGAACGATGAGGCACTCCCACTGCCCGGCGATATGGGGTCGCTGGCCGTCATCGGACCGCTGGCCGACGCGCCGGTCGATCAGCTCGGGTGTTGGACGATGGATGGTCGCGGGGAAGACACCGTGACCCCGCTGCAAGCGCTGCGAGAGGCGCTCCGAGGACGATGCGATGTGCGTCACGCGCCGGGGCTCCCAGACTGCCGGAGCACCGATACCGCGGGATTCGCCGAGGCTCGGCGCGTCGCGGGAGATTGTGATGCCGCCGTTCTGTTCCTCGGGGAGGATGCCGGCCTCTCCGGCGAAGCGCACTGCCGCGCCTTTCTCGACCTGCCCGGCGCGCAGGAGGAATTGGTGGCGGCCCTCGCAGATGTCGGCCGGCCGGTCATCGCGATTGTCATGACCGGAAGGCCGCTCACGCTTACGGGCATCGTCGAGCACGTCAACGCCCTGCTGGTGGCCTGGCATCCGGGAACCATGGGAGGCCCGGCACTAGCCGATCTTCTGCTCGGCGTCAGTTCGCCCTCCGGTAAGCTCCCCGTCAGCTTCCCGCGCACGATCGGCCAGGTGCCCGTCTACTACGCCCACAAGAACACCGGCAGGCCTGCCCCTCCCGGCAAAGAGGGTGTGCCCGTCGGCACGCCTCTGGACCCCGAGAGCTTCTTCTCAACCTACCTGGACATGCACCACTCACCTCTCTTCCCCTTCGGCTACGGGCTGAGCTACGGTGCCGCGTCATACTCGAATCTCAAGCTCTCCGGGCCCGCGCTGTCCATGGGGGAAACGCTGGAGGTTGCGGTGACTGTCACAAACGACAGCGCGGTGGCGATAGAGGAAGTCGTCCAGCTCTACGTGCGGGACCCGGTTGCCTCACTTACGAGGCCGGTCAAGGAACTCAAGGACTTCATGCGAGTTCCGCTCGCGCCGGGCGAGAGCAGAAAGGTGTCCTTCGCCCTTGGCACAGAGCATCTCGCGTTTCACAACGGCGACGGCCAACGGATTGTGGAGCCTGGGGTCTTCCACGTCATGGTAGGTGGCAGCTCCCAGGATGTTCTGAAGGCTGAGTTCACTGTGACCGACTAGCTTGGCTCATCTCCGGGGCGCCGCCCGCTCCGCAGGAAGCTGGCCGGCAACTCTGATGGAGTGGGCAAGGCGCGACAACAGTGCTGTCAGTGAATGGGGCAATCGAGTGCCCCCACTTGTTGTCGGCTCCCACGGGAAACTGCTATTCTGTACCTGTGCATCGTCTGTGCGAACGAGTCTGTTCGGTGAACCGGCCGAGGCTTTGCTGCTATCTACTGGGAACGGCCTAAGTGACGTGAAGGCACACGATCTGTCGGGAACGTCTTTGCTGAGCGGGAACCTACCTGGCCTCTCACCTCGCGTTGAAGAGTTGCGGTCGGGCGCGCTGGACTCAGTGGGCGAGTTCCATCAGTGGTACTCTCTCTGGGCCGAGTCTCTGGCGGCGACCGAAGGAGAGCCACTCACTATCAGGCGCGCCAGGGCCTTCGCACATCTGCTGGAGCAGATGGATCTGGTCCTCCCCCCGGGGGCCCTCATCGTCGGCCGCCACCCAAAGACCGTCCTGGACGAGGCCGAAGCCGAACGGGTCCTCGCGGCGTGGCACGACCTCGCCAAGCCGCCCGACGCACGGGAACTGCATTACCAGGACGAAGGGTTATTCCGAGCATCGGTCATCCTCCTCCACATCGCGCCGAACACACGCGAGATCCTCGAGCACGGTCTCGGGGGGCTCTGCCGGAAGATTCGCTCGCGTCTGCGGACGGCACGAGACGGCGGCGACTTCCTGCGAGGAGCACTCATCTGTGCCGAGGCCGCACAGCGCTTCATTGGCCGCTACGCGGAGCTGGGCGAACGCAATGCCGCAGAGGAGTCCGATGTCGAGAGAGCGGCGGAGCTGCGCGAGATCGCCGCGAACTGCAGGCGCATAGCGAGCGATCCGCCCGACAGTTTCTGGGCCGCGCTTCAGCTGGTGTGGTTCATCTATCTGCTCGTGAACCTCGAGGCGGGGGCCTCGATCGGCCAGAGCGGGCCGGGCTGTCTGGACCGCTGGCTCATCGGTTACTACCGCAGGGATGTGGAAAAGGGCCGACTGACACCGGCCCGCGCGCTCGAACTCCTTGAGTGCTTCTTCGTCGAGATGAACGCATCGCTGCCTCGAGATGGGATCCTCCCCCTCGCCATTGGCGGCCTGGAGGCGGACGGCGAAGGAGCCGAGAACGAGCTGACGTCGCTCTGCCTTCGTGCCGTTGCCGAGCTGCGCCTGTTGCATCCATCACTCGCGCTGCGGGTCCATCGGAAGATGCCGCGGGAGCTTCTGCGCGCGGCGCTGCTTTCCATCGGCTCCGGGAACAGCTACCCAGCGCTCTTCAACGACGAAGTCTGCGTGCCAAGCCTGCGTCGGTCCGGCGTCTCCGACGAGGATTCCCTCGAGTGGGTGCACAGCATCTGTACCGAGCTCACTGCCGTCGGCAAGACGTATGCCTGGATCGCCGCCCCCTACCTGAACCTGGCGAAGTGCCTCGAGCTGGCGCTCAACCACGGTCGCTGCATGTTGACCGATCGACAACTCGGGCCGGACCTGGGCGACCTCACTACCTATGCCGACTTCGAGCAGCTCTACGCCGCCTACCTGGATCAGGCCTCCCATGTGATGGCGGAGGGAGTGGCTGCGGTCGCCCGCAACAAGCAGCAGGCGAAGGAGGGCACTCCCTACCCGTTCCTGGCCTGTCTGACTGCTGACTGCATCGAGAGGGGAAGGGACTACACCGACGGCGGCGCCCGATACCAGCCCGACTACGTCCAAGGGATCGGCCTGTCAACGGTGGCCGACGGCCTCGCCGCCATCCGCTGGTTCGCGTTCGACCGACGTGAGATCCCGCCCGAGCAGTTGCTTGCGGCGATGAAGTCAGACTTTGTCGGGTTTGAGGCGCTCCGGCAGAGGCTAATCAACCGGGCGCCCAAGTTCGGGAACGACGACGACTATGTGGATGAGATCTACGTGAGGCTGGTCGAGGACCTCTACCGAGAAGTCGATGGGCGCACCGACGGTGTGGGAGGCGTCTGCTTCCCCGGGTTCATGACCTGGGAGAGCCACAACATCCTGGGCAAGGGGACCGGCGCCTCCGCCGACGGGCGACGGGCGCGGGCCGCGCTGAGTGACTCGGTCGGGGCGGTGCAGGGAATGGACCGCATGGGCCTCACGGCTCTCTTGAGGTCGGTGAGCAAGGCGGACTTCGAGCCAAGCGTGGGTGGTGTAACGTTTAACGTGAAGGCCGCGCCCGACCTCTTCGAAAACGATGGCATGCTTGGCCGCCTCGAAGCCGCTCTGCGCGCCTACTTCGACGCCGGCGGGTTCCAGGTGCAGATCAACGTCCTGAGTCGTGAGGCACTGGAGGCAGCTTGCGATCAGCCGGAGCTGCACCGCAATCTCATCGTACGGGTCGGCGGCTTCAGCGCCTACTTCGTCGAGCTCGACAGGGGCATCCAACAGGAAATCATCGCGCGCACGATGCACCAGTAGACCCTGGCCATGCGCATCTGGATCACCGACATTCAGCGGTTCTGCCTCCACGACGGGCCGGGCATTCGGACCACCGTCTTCTTTCAGGGCTGTCCATTGCGCTGCCTGTGGTGCCATAACCCCGAGTGCCTCACCGCCGGCCCCAAACTTCGCTACACGGAGTCGCGCTGCATGGGTTGCGGCTCCTGCGTCGCGGCATGTGAGCACTCCTGTCATGCGATGACAGAACGCGGGCACGTGCTGGATCGCTCCCACTGTCAGGCCTGTGGGCGATGCGCGGCCCAGTGCCCGACGGGCGCGCTTGGGCTCATCGGGGAGCAGCGCACGCCAGAGGAGATCATCGAGATCGTCGCCCGCGATCTCCCATTCTACGATGCCTCCGGGGGCGGCGTGACCCTCTCCGGCGGTGAGCCCCTCGCGCAGGTGCGGGGCGCCCGGGCGCTCCTGCAACTCGCTCGCTCCCGTGATATCCACACGGCCGTGGAGACATCTGGCTACGCCGAATGGCGCCGCATCGCGCCCCTTCTCGACCTGGTCGATCTCTGGCTCTACGACCTGAAGCACCTGGACTCAGGGGTGCACCGGGAGCTGACGGGCGTGCACAATCGTCGGATCATCGCCAACCTGGAGCGGCTATTGGCTGCCGGCGCGGCGGTGATCCTGCGCGTTCCCGTGATCCTCGGACACAACGACGGCGACGACTTCTTCACTCTCCTCGCACAGCAGCTGGCCAAGCATGACGCCGTCCGCGAGGTCCACCTCATGCCGTACAACCGACTGGCCAGGTCGAAGTACGAGGGCTTGGGCCTGTCGTATCCTCTCGGCGACACCGAGTCCCTTCCCTCGACAGTGCTGGAGGCGCGGAGAGCCGCGCTGGAACGGATCGGGCGCACAGTCCGAGTGGGTGGCTAGTGGCCGCGGCGTTCTGCCGAGGATGCCCGCCGGGGGCCCCGGAAGCCGGTCCTCGCCCTCGGCAGCGGCATACGCAGAGGAACTGCCCCGATGAGGGCGGCCGGACTGAGGCCGAGAGTATCGCCAGACGTCCTCGAGAGGGATGATTGGCAATCGATCCAGAATAGCGGACTGAGTCCGCACGGACCGGTGGCCCGCTGCAGGCCGCGGCGCAAGGAGATCGAGACGCATGAAAGTCATCCTGATCGTGGCCGACACGCTGAGGCGGGACCACCTTGGGGCCTACGGGAACACGTGGATCCACACCCCGAACCTGGACGCGCTCGCGGCCAAGGCGGCGGTCTTCGACCAGCACTACATCGGGTCGTTCCCAACGGTTCCCAACCGACGCGACGTGCTGCTGGGCCTCGGCGACAAGGGGCATCCGTTCAACAGGTGGCGCGGCATCGATCACGACGAGGTGACGCTCCCGGAGCGTCTGCGTGAGGAGAAGGACATCCCGTCCATGATGGTCACGGATGTCGCGAACACGGTGAGCGACGGCCGGAACATGTATAAGGGGTTCTCCGCCTGGGCCTGGAACCGGGGGCAGGAAGGCGATCCGTGCTGGCTGGATGATGGCGTTCCGCTCGAGTTTCCGGTCGAGCCAGAGATGATCCGATACTCCGCGGAGACGTGGCACCAAGTGCTCATCAACCGAGCACATCGCCAGGTCGAGGCCGACTGGTTCGCGCCACGGACCTACTCGATCGCAATCGAGTGGCTGGAGCGCAACTACACGCGGGAGAACTTCTTCCTTTACATCGACACGTTTGACCCGCACGAGCCTTGGGACCCACCGGTGCTCTGAAGCAGCTCGGCATCGCCAAGCGAGAGCTGCACAACATCCGGGCACGATATGCCGGCGAAGTGACGATGGTCGACGCGTGCGTGGGTCGGCTGCTGGCAGCGCTGGAGCGACTGAGCATCTACGACGAAACGCTCATCGTCTTCACGACGGATCACGGCGCCTACTTCGGCTATCCCGGGGACAACGGGATGATCTGCAAGGCGAACGTGATCGGCGCGGATGGGAAGGTGATGGCCGCCGGTCGGCCGATGAAGCAGCCGGCACAGCACCTGCCGCACTGGACCGGCGTGTGTCGGATCCCGCTGATCGTGCGGCTGCCCGGTCAGCGCGGGGGGAGGCGTGTGCGCGCCATCACACAGCCATGGGACATCACGCCTACGGTGCTGGCGGCCTTCGGCATCGCGAAGCCGCGGGAGCTGTGGGGCACGTCCCTGCTGCCACTGGCGAAGGGGAGGACCGCCAGAAGGCGCCGGGCGGCGGCGCTGGGCAATCCTCATCACGCACAGGTGATGACACAGCGATGGCTCTACGCGGTGTGGCGGGGCCAGCGCGCCCCGGTGCTCTATGACTTGAGAGAGAATCCGGAGCAGACGAGAAACGTCCTCGCAGATCACCCTCAGGTGGTGGCGCGGATGCAGCGCTGTGTTGCAGCATACCTCGACCAACAGGGGCTGGCCGACCTGCTGCCCGAGTATGGGTTTGAGGGATCGACGAGTGATGGCGAGCCCATCGACGCTGGCGTGCTGTGGTACACGTAGAGCTTGCTCTGCCGGCCGGCTCAAATGGGATGCCGACCCCGCGGGGCCAGACCACGCACTCGAGTATCGCCGAAAGGACAAGCGCCTGATGGCAAACCACATCGCGATCCTAGCTCTGGCGACAGTGGTAGCTGGCGCCGCGCCCGGTTGGGGGGAGGCAGACAACGCAGTGGCCCCTGGGAGAATCGTACTGGAGGCGCCGACGCTTGTGTGCTTGGGAGTTCGATGGTACGTAGCCGGCGACGCGAATGACAATGCCGCAGTGACAGTGAGGTACCGAGAGACGGGGGAGGATGTCTGGCGGCAGGGCCTCCCACTGTTCCGCGTGGGCGTGGCGGGGGATGCGGAGGAGGCCGAGGCGCGGCTCTGCCGGCCTCCCGAGCAGCGGGGCTGGCCGTTCCCGCTCGGCAACCTGTTCGCGGGCAGCATCTTCGGGCTAACAGCGGACACCGTATATGAGGTCAGACTGGAGTTGTCAGACCCCGACGGAGGCACCGCTACCCGGATCCTGGAGGCGAGGACGCGCCCGGAGCCGGTTGCGCCTCCTCCGCTTCGCACACTGCACGTGGCGCCCGGGGCCGGGGCTGGCACCGGTTCTGCGATGGATCCGCTGCGCGGACTGGAGGCCGCGGACGCCGCTGCGAGGCCGGGGGACCTGATCCTCGTGCACGCTGGCGTCTACGAGGGCACGTTCACGGTGACCAAGAGCGGGGAACCTGGCAGGCCCATCGTGTGGCGTGCTGCCGGTGACGGCGAGGCCGCTATCGACGGACTCGGTGCCGAGCGCGCGGTGACTGCCAGCGATCTTCGGCACGTCTTCTTCGAGGGGCTCAGCTTCC
>JALGXV010000046.1 GCA_029821885.1 Candidatus Hebobacteria bacterium | reverse complement strand
ATCTTCGACTTTGTCGGCCTGCCGGAGCTTTCTTACTTCGAAATGGTCCGGACGATGGACAAGGTGCTCACCGGCGTCGCCAGCGTGGGGGATGAGCTGACGGCGATCGCCTGGTTGTTCGGCATCGCGGCCGCCTTCGCCGGCCTGACCGTCGTGGCGTTTATCTCGCGCGATCCGCCCAAGTAGGGATCAGCCCCGTTTCCCCGTGAGCGTTCGATGGGCCAACTCCGGGGACACCATACGAGATTTCTGAGCGTCTGCGAGCAGCCCTATGGGTGGCAACTGAGGACCGTCGGGGTACCCAAGAAGTCGGTGTCTGAGTGTTCGGCCAAGCAAATGGGCAGGAGACATGCCGCCAAAGGCGGCCAAGGCTTCCTTCGCCGACACTCAGGACAGGACTGACCAACGGCAGATGGACAGGAGGCAAGCTCCTGTCCAATAGTCAGACGACCGTTAGGTCGTGGTAGCCCCGGGGCGCTTCCAGACGTATTGGAGGGCATGGCGGACGAACCTCAGGAAGTCGTCCTGGCAGGCCGTGGGCGGCCAGGACCCCAACGTCGCCTGTCCTGACGCGTGACGTGGATACGTCCCCGGAGCAAGGCGTCCTTGACCGTGGGACCACCTCGAGGGCACTTCGGGGCACGGATGAGTTCCTGGACAGCGCGGGTTCAGCGAGCTCCAGCGCATCACGGGCTGCGAGACTGCCGCCTGAGTCGGCGCCGTGGGATCGATACTTGAGGCAAAGCAGGCCACGGCGGGTGTCATCAAGCCCTGACACGCGCAGGTTCAGCCGGGATACCTGTAGCTGCGGAAGAAAGTCTTGCTGTCTGGCGTGCTGAGCGGAGCCGGGCCGCCACGGGATGCGGAGGCGCGACCTCGCCTGCCACTAGACGTACCCAAGAGCCACCAACGATCCGAATAGGGCAACGATGACTCCCACAACCATGTAGAAGCGATGTACGCTGTCACCCCACAGTATCCTGGACCGCGCAGCCATCAGACGATAGATGATGAACTCACTCTTCGATAGCCCGCAGACGAACATGAACACGCCTGCTGCTACCATCAAGAGGCCCCATAATACGTGCATCAGTTGACCTTGCCCCGAAGACGAGTTCAGGTTGTGCGGTGCTCCCCGTCTCTGTACCACAGGGAGTGAGGCTTGTCAATCGACGGCGACCGGTTTCTTCTCATGCAAGCAAAAGCAGAGGCCTGCCGGACGAACGCCCTCCTGACCTGCCCCCATGAGTGATACCAGATGTGCGTGTCGAGCGCCGGTGAGACCGCTCTGATGGCACTCGGGGCACGGATGAGCTTCTGGGCAGCGCGGGCAGGCGGCCAAGGCTTCCTTCACCGACACTTGGGGAGGGCCTGACCAACAGCAAATGGCTAGCAGACAAGCTATTGTACTATACTTAGACGATCGCTCATTCGTGGTAGCCCCGGCGGGATTCGAACCCGCGATCTCGTGGCTGAGAACCACGTATCCTAGACCACTAGACGACGGGGCCATGCGTGCTGTTGGCTGCGGGGCCAGGACTCGAACCTAGGACTTCCTGATCCAGAGTCAGGCGTGCTGCCAATTGCACCACCCCGCAGCCCCGACATCTTGGAGTCTATCAGAGGGCGCGGCGCCGTGTCAATGGCGACTGAGCGCGCGCTTGGCCCGCCGCTTCACGGAGTGCGATATACCATATCGCCGGGCCGCGCTCTCTCCTCAACCTTGATTCCGACGGAGTCGCCAGGGCCCGCTTCCTGGACGACTTCGTGCTCGACCTGCATGGACTGGACGCTGGCGACGAAGTCGGTTGTGTGGCCCACCACGTGGATCTGATCGCCGACAGACAGCGTGTCCGACAGCTCGACCGCCATCACGCCGACCTTGCCGAAGTAATGCGTTACCTGCCCGATTGGGCGCTCGTCAGGCGTCCCTCGCTCATCGGTCATAGCAGCACCTCCTGGGCGGCGTTGCTGATGTTCGGGGTTCTACACCCCGGCAGGCGCTCCTGCCGGCCGGGGGCAAGCTGTGGGGCGAGAATGGGGCGTCCCGCCGGGGCCAGGAATCTGCTAGAATGCGCCGGGCCCACAAGCCGGATGCCCCAGCGGAGGTGGCGATGCCGGACGAACAGCAGAAGCTCCTGGCCTTGATCATCATCTGGCTCGTGATACTGTGGACCTACTTCTGGAAGTGCCTCGCCTTCCATCGGCTGGTACCTCCTGTTCGCCCTGCCGATGCCGTTCGGCCTGTTCGCGATGATCTACGTCTTCTGGGTAGCGCCGCGCCATCCGGAGCTCGGCACGACTCCCTTCTGACGGCCGGCACTCGAGGCGCTCCCCCACAGGCGGGCGGACCCCAGGCCTTGGGAGGGGACTGCCGCCGGGCACGCGCAGGGCCTTCCGCCGGTCGACCCCCGGCTCCCGCTTCCGCCCAACTCGCCAGCGCACGCTTCGCGGCGGCCGGACCTGGTCCGGCAATCCCCTCTGCGGCCCGGCGCAGCTTATAACGTCGGGCCCCAATTGTGGAATAAGCCTGCAGTAACCAGAGCCTATCCCAATGGCGCCGAAGGGCATTCGGGGCCAAACGCTTCGCGTGTGGCCGAGCGAACAGGGGACTGGAGGAGCCTTGGTGCTGGACGTCCTGAACACGCTCGCCAAAGGCGGACCGGTCATGGTGCCGCTGGCGGCCTGCTCGATGCTGGCGGTGACGGTCCTGGTCGAACGCTTCCTGGCCCTCAGGAAGGCAGACCGAGGGGGGGAGGAGTTGATCGCTAAGATACGCCGGGCCTATCGCGCTGGAGACGGCGCGGAGGCCTTGGCGGAGTGCGAGCGGGTTGGCGGGCCGGTGGCGAACGTGCTCGCCGCGGGGCTGCGCGCATTCCTGCGAGGCGAACGCGTCACCTCTGCCATGGAGGAGCAGACGCTGTCAGACCAGCGGATGCTGAACAAACGCCTCGTGGTGTTGGACACGGTCGTGACGCTTGCGCCGCTGCTCGGGCTGCTGGGCACCGTGCTCGGGATGATCTCGGCCTTCAGGATCATCTCCCTCCACGGCACCAGCCATCCAGCCGGGATTACGGGCGGGGTGGCGGAGGCGCTCATCGCGACCGCGACCGGTCTCGCCATCGCGATCTTCTGTCTCGTGGGCTACAACTGGTGCCGCGACAAGCTGCGCCAGATAACGGAGGAGATCGAGCTGAGGGCCACCCAGCTCGAGAACGTGCTGGCCGGCGTCCAGGAACGCGCGGAGGTGCCAGTTGCGCGTTAGGCAGCGCCCGCCGGAGAAGGCGCGAATCGAACTCATCCCGATGATCGACACCATGGCCTTTCTGCTGGTGTTCTTCATGATCGCCTCCCTGGCCATGAGCCAGCAGGCCGGCCTTCCCGTGCGCCTGCCTCGAGCCCAGTCGGCTGACGCCCAGACATGGGGGGATCGCTCACTGGTGGTGACCTTGGACGCCGAGGGCAGCATCTTCCTGAACAAGGACGCCGTCGCTCCGGGCAGCCTGGGGGCGGAGGTCCAGCGGCGGCTGGCAGCGCGGCCCAACCTGATCGTCGTCATCAACGCCGACAGCAACGTCCGGCACGGGCGGGTGGTGGCCGCGATGGACGCGGTGAAGAAGGCCGGGGCGGCCCAGATGGCCTTCGCGACACAGCCGGCGCAGGGCGATTCGAGCCGGGGGCAATGAGCGGGCGGGGCGGGGACAGACTTCTGAACTGGGGCTTCATGGCGGCACTCACGCTCCACGCCGCGGCCCTTGCCTGCGCGGCCCGCCTGCCGGTCGAGCCTGTAACTGGGCCTCTCGAAGGCATCCGGGTCTTCGACGGGGAGGCCTCTTCCCGCATGATCCCGGTTGACCTGGTGGAGTGGCCCGCCGCGCCATCGGTGCAGGGGGTGCCGGGCGTCGAAGCAAGCCCTCCGCCCCCGGCGCTTGAGCCCCGGCCGCCGCGGCCCAGCCAACGGCCCGAGCCACGGCCGTCGGTGAAGCCGGCGCCCGCAGCGCGGCCGCCATCCCACAGAGCTGGACCCAGAGCCCGAGCCCGTCCTGGTGGAGCCCCGGCCCCTCGTGCCTCCGGTGAGCGATGGCACCCGCCCTGGCGGAGGTGGCGGGGGGGGAGGCGGGTTCGTCGACTTGGGCACACCGAGTTGGGCCGGCGACCTGCCCGAGGCAGCCAGCGGTGGGACACCCATGGGTGACATACCCGGGGCGGGATCAGGGTCGGGGAGCGGTGCCGGCCCCGGCAGCGGCGGCGGGACAGGCGGCGGCAGCGGCGGCGGCACGGGGACGGGAGAGGGGACTGGCACTGGTGAGGGTTCGGGGTCTGGCTCAGGAGGGGGGGACGGCGACGGCGGGAGTGCCGGATTCGTCTCGCGCACGGCGGACCGCAAAGAACCTGTTGTAGTCTTCAAGGGAAGTCTGGAATATCCACCCGAGGCGGCGGCGGAAGGTGCAGAGGGCACCGTCAGGCTCGAAGTCGCAGTCACCGAACTCGGCACTGTCTCGGATGTCAAGGTGGTCGAATCGAGCCATGACCGCCGACTCGACGACGCCGCGGTTGAGTTCGTACGAGGCTGGCGGTACAAGCCGGCCATTCAGGATGGTCAGCCGCGACGTGTATGGACGTACGCGGCAGTCAAGTTCGAGCTTCAGTGAGTCTTCCAGACGATCTGACGGGGGATCAGGGCGTGCTCGCGAGTCCCAGGCGGGAATGTGGCAATACGAGGTAGCTACAAACCGGAATACCTGAGAACCACGAGGGAGTGAGCGAGATGAGGGCAACCAGGAGGGGAAGGGCAGCGCCATTCATCCTTGCGCTGGCGCTGATACTGACGTGCGGCTCGGCCTGGGGTGCGGTTACGGGCGTTGTCTCGGGAATCGTGACCGACGCGGATACGGCCGCTGGGCTCTCTGGAGCCAATGTCACATTGGAGGAGGCCCGGCTCAGCACCGTGACCGACCTGAACGGCCGATTCGTCATCACCAACGTGCCGCCCGGCGGCCACACGCTGAAGGTCAGCCTGATCGGCTACGTCGAAGCCCGCGTCGTGGAGCTGGAGGTCATCCAGAGTCAGGTAGCCTCCATCCAAGTCGGCCTGCAGCCAACCGTGGTGGCGGCCGTAGGCGCGGAGGCAACCATCACCGCGCCGCGAGTGGCATTGCGGCAAGATGTGACGGCAACCGTCTACGTGGTGACCGACGAGGACGAGGAAATGACCTTGTCCCAGCCCAACGACCGCTACCAATACCCGGGTCTGGTGTTCCCGCAGCCGGGCGTGGTCCCGGATGCCACCTACTACCCGCACATTCGGGGGGCCCGCGCGAATCAGGTGGGCTATTTCCTCGATGGCATCCCCATCACCGAGCCCAACGCCAATGTGTTCGCCACCAACATCACCTCCATCGGCCTGGACCGCATGGAGCTGTTCACGGGCGGCTACCCGGCCGAGTACGGGGGGTGGACTGGCGGGATCGTCAACCAGGTGGTGAAGCGCGGTGACCAGATGCAAGGGAACTTCGCCGACGTGACCGCGGGATCCCCATACAAGTACGGGGGGCTGATCCTGGAGACGGGCACGGTCGAGAACCGGTTCAACTATTACTATGGCCAGTACAACTGGTACAGCGAGTTCCCCGAGAACCTGTTCACGTCAGAGGCGCCCGGTGTCGGGGATCATATCGCCAAGGTGATCTACGACGTGGGTGAGCGAGACGACCTGACCCTACTGGCCTCGCACGGCTACGCGAAGTACCTGATGCCGTGGGAGCGGATGTTCACATTCGACCCGGAGATCTCCGATTGGGTGCCGACGCGGCCGGGCGACGACTATGGCCGGCAGGGCCACGATATCGTGGCGCTCACGCTCAACCACACGGTGAGCCCCCGTTCGTTCTGGACCTTGCGGTACTCGTGGCTGGATCACTTCCTCGAGCTGGAGCTGGGCGACCTCGAGAACCTCTTCTGGCAGCACCGGGACGAGCAGATGTCCACCGGCCAGTTCGACTACGAAGCCCAAGTTGGCGACCATCGGGTGCGCGCTGGCGCATGGCTGATAAACAGCAACAACAACTCCACCTACAGCGTCTACCTGCTCCCGACCGGATTCGTTTCCGAGAACGACACCCGAAACACACAGGCCTACGTGCAGGACACGTGGGGCGTCAACGATCGCCTCTTCCTCACGCTGGGCGGGCGCTACGACGAGATGATATACGACCGGCCGGCAGCCGGCGAGCTGAAGCTCGACGAGACCAGTGGCCGCGCCGGTCTGACCTACCTTATGTCTGGCGATGTGATGCTGCGCAGTTCCTATGGGCAGTACGTGCACTTCCCCCGCGCCAACCTCATCGCCTACGAGTTCACCGGGGCAGACTTCGGCTGGTACGATGCGCTGGCACCGGACTTCCCGGCAAAGCCGCAGCTCGACCGCTGCTGGGACGTGGGCCTTGAATGGAAGGCGGACGACCGGAGTCTGCTCACCGTCACCTGGTTCGAGCGCGACAGCGACCAGATGACCCAGCGGTGGCAGGGCGTGCTCCATGATGAGAGCGGCAGCTGGGTGCTCGACGGCGCCGGCAATCCGATCCTCTCCGATGCCCTGGAGGACTTCGATCCACTCGCGCCGACCTGGTTCGCCGGCAACGGCACCGGAGAGACCCGCGGGCTCGAGTTCAAGCTGGATCGCAAGATGGCCGATCACTCGAGAGGCTGGCTGTCCTATACCTACCTGGACGCACAGGCGACCAGCCCCAGGGACAACATCTATCCCTACGGGTACGGCTTCCTGGACCGCACCGATCCAGACGGGCTGAGCCAGACGTACCGGGTGGAGTGGAGTCAGGAGCACACGGCCACCCTGGCCCTCAAGTACGACCTCGGCAAGTTCACCGTCAAGCCGTGGGTGACGTACGGGAGCGGGTTCCCCTACGGCCAGAGCGGCCTCGATGCCGGCGGGAGCGATCCGGCTCACATGCCGAACCCGGACTACGATCCCGGCGACCCGTCCAGCCCGGAGGAACTCGAGATTCCGGAGAACTACCTGGATCCCGACGACCCGGCGCAAGGATTCATTGCACCGGACACACTGGAGACCGGCAGCAATCTGACGGTGAACCTGAACCTGTCCTACACCATGGGGCCGGGACGGGAAGCCTACCTGGAGGTCTTCAACCTCTTCGATCGAGAGGACGTGACCAGCTACGTGGTCTACCATCCGCAGACCGGGGCCGCCATCGGGCGGATTGAAGGCGACCAGGTGTACTACGTGCCCTTCTCGCGGACGCCGCCGCGGTTCGTCGCCGTGGGCATCCGGCAGGACTTCTAGGCGCCTTCGTCTCCGACGCCTGACCCGGACCTCCCAAGGTAAGAGAGAGGGACCCGAGTATCGGGTCCCTCTTTTTGTCGGCAAAGACTCTCGCCTCGGCGGCCGACCGACCTAGAGTGGCTGCCGTCGAGGCCTGCCCGGAGGTGTTCTCCTCGGCTGGGGCCGTACGGCGCCAGCGCCAGCCCTGCCCTCCCTGACCTCAAACGACGGCTTGACCTTCGCCAGCCCGACCGAGCCATCCACATAGAGCACGAGGTTTCCGCCGGCGTGGAGAGCGGGCTCCGGCCAGCTTTCCCCCGTGTCAGATGCGTTGTTCGTGTGGAGGGTGGACTCGAAGAGCAGCGGGGTGCGCGAGGGGTTGGCGATCTCGGAGCGCCTCTTCCCCGCCAGGTTGCGATTCATCGCGTAGCTGATCCCCGGCGAGGGGTCCGCCGGACAGTGTAGGGAGATCCCAGCCGCTCCGAAGGGCCGCACCATCTCGACCCACCGGTCCGGATCGGGCAGCAGATCGTCGGAGGCGGCCATATACATCGCAAACGCGCGGCCGAGCTGCCGCAGCTGCTCCTGACAGGTGGCGCTGTGGGCGCTGTCCATCGCCTCACTCAGGGGAGCGGCACTCGTCGGATCGACAGACACTATCGGCCGCGACAAGTCCACTCGCCACCCGGCAGCCGACCGCGTGGCCCGAAGCACTATGTGGACCGGCAGATCACAGGCGAGGGTGACCCGCGCCCTGTCCTCCTCGACATCGGCCGCCAGGACATAGTAGTCCTTCGCCTGCGGCGCCAGCAGCATCTGCAGCGCGCTCAGCCTCCCGTCCCGTGAAGGGGATGCCCCCGCGCCGGAGGGAACCTTGAGGTCCGCGCGGACTGCATCAAGGAATAGCTGGGCGGCGGCGCGGGCGTTCAGTTCGTCGGAGGCGGAGAGATCGACCAGCCAGCGATCGCCTTCCTTCACGAGGACCAGCTCCTGGGTGATTCTCACGCTGTTGCTGACGTCTACCAGCGCCTGATCGGGAGCGATCAACACCTCGCCCGCCTCCGCCGGGTCCTCCGCGCCAGCCAGCGATGTCAGCAGGGATTGGGCCGAAGGTGGCTGGGGGCTCGGCTGCGGGCGCAAGGCATCCCCCCACTCAGCAGCCGTGATCTCGGATCGGGACTTCGAAGAGAGAAGCTGCCACGATGCCGTCAGGTCCGACCCAAGCAGTGCGCGCGAGTAGGAAAGCGCCGTCTCGGCAATGGGCACAGGGACGCCATCGCCCGGCACGGCCTCGGCACAGAGTACGGCCGGGGGCGCCACCAGCGCCACTGCCCCGAGAAGCAAGAGCACATGAGCACGTCGTGTCATCTCCACACCTCCTGTGACTGCAGTGAGGACACGGGGCACACCGGCCCCGACGTAGAGCTGCATCCTGACAGGCCGGCCTACTCCTGAGCCATCAGCGCCGCCCGGGCGGCAGCCTGCTCGGCCTGCTTCTTGCTCTTTCCGCTGCCAGATCCGAGCACCCGCCGCCCGATACGGGCCTCGGCCACGAACGTGCGGTCGTGGTCGGGGCCGCTCTGGGCAACAACGCGGTAGGTCGGCGGCGAGCGATGGCGCTCTTGGATCTTCTCCTGCAGCAGTGTCTTGTAGTCCGGCTCGTACTCGCGCCGTTCGATCGCCTCCAGGCGGCTCCCCAGAAGGCCCGCGATCAGCTTCCGAGCGGCCCGGTAGCCGCGATCGAGGTAGACGGCCGCGAAGATCGCCTCCATTGCATCTGCCAGTATGGAGCTCCGGTCCCGGCCGCCGGTCTGCTCCTCGCCCTTGGCGAGAAGGAGGAAGCGGCCCAGGTCCAGCTCTCGGGCGATGGCGGCCAGCACCGGCTCCGAAACGGCGACCGCCTTGAGCTTGGTGAGGTCGCCTTCAGCGAGGTCGGGGTGGCCCTTGAAGAGATGTTCCGCCAGCACCAGGTCCAGCACGGAGTCGCCAAGGAATTCGAGTCGCTCGTTCGACAGCAGGCCGAGCTCCTGCTCAGCCGACTTGTGGGTCAAGGCTTGGCGCAGCAACCCCGGATGGCGCGGCTCGATGTCCAGTGCGGCGGCAAGCCCCTTAACATCCCCCGGTCGGGGTCTGCGCCTCCTCGGCCGCTTGCCGGGCTTGCGTGGAGCAGCCTTCTTTCGGCGGCGTCTCTCAACCACCCGTCTCTTGATCCTTCTCCCCGTCGTCGGGGCGCTCGATGACGATGTGAAGCTCTCTCAGCAGCTCCGGCGGCACTTCCGCCGGTGCCCCTGTGAGCGGGTCGACGGCGGCGGCCGTCTTGGGGAACGCGATCACCTCACGAATGCTCCCTTCCCCCGAGGCCATGGCCACCATGCGATCGAAGCCGAAGGCGATTCCACCGTGGGGCGGCGCACCATACTGGAAGGCCTCCAAGAGGAAGCCAAACCGCTGCGCGGCCTCCTCCCGCGACATAGCAATGAGCGCCAGCACCTTCTCCTGCAGTTCCCGCTGGTGGATCCGGATGCTGCCGGAGGCGATCTCCACGCCGTTGAGCACCAGGTCATAGGCCTGCGCGCGGACTCGCAGGGGCTCCGACTCGAGCAGCCCCACGTCCTCGGGCTTCGGCGATGTGAAGGGATGGTGCATGGGCTCGACTCGCTTCTCCTCCTCGTTGTACCCAACCAGTGGGAAGTCGACTATGCGAAGCCCACACCAGGCCGATTCGTCGATCAGACTGAGGCGCCGTCCGAGGTCGAGGCGAAGCCGGCCCAGCACCTCGCAGGCGAGAGGGAATCGGTCCGCCACGAGCAGCAGCAGATCGCCGGCTTCGGCCCCGCTCGCGGCCCTGAGGCCCGCCTGCTCCTCCTCCGAGAGGAACTTCGCGATGGGCGATTTGAGCTTGTCGGCCTCGACTTGGAACCAGGCAAGACCCTTGGCGCCGTACCGCCGGGCCGTGGATTCGAACTCGTCCACCTCCCGGCGGGAGAGCGACCCGCCCCCGGGAAGACGGATTCCGCGCACGGTTCCGCCGCCGGCAAGCACGCCTGCGAAGGCGCGGAACTCCGTCCTCGCAAAGACGGCGTCGAGCTTGGCCAGCTTCAGCTCGAAACGGGCGTCGGGCTTGTCCGAGCCGTAGGCGTCCATCGCCTCCTGATAAGTCAGGGTGGCGAAGGGGCCCGGTATGTCGATGCCCACAGCGCCGAAGACGTGGCAGGTCAGCTCCTCGCTCAGGTCGAGCACATCCGTCTGCTCGACGAACGACATCTCGATGTCGATCTGCGTGAACTCCGGCTGCCGGTCGGCGCGGAGGTCTTCATCCCGCAGGCACCTGGCAAGCTGATAGTAGCGCTCGACCCCGGAGATCATGAGGAGCTGCTTGAGCAGCTGCGGCGACTGTGGCAAGGCGTAGAAAGCGCCGGGATGGCTGCGGGCCGGCACCACATAGTCACGCGCACCCTCGGGCGTCGAGCGCATGAGCAGAGGAGTCTCGATCTCGATGAACTGCCTCGTGTCGAGGAACTCCCGCGTCGCCTTTGCCATCGCGTGGCGGCGACGCAAGTTGCCGAGCATGCGGCGGGAGCGCAGGTCGAGATACCGGTACTTGAGGCGCAGGTTCTCGTCGGCGCGGGACGCCTCCCCGACCTCGAAGGGCGGCGTTCTCGCGGGATTGAGGATCTCGAGGCCGCTCGCACGCACCTCGACTTCGCCCGTCGGCAGGTCGGGATTGACCGAGGTGGCCGGCCGCGGCGTCACCTCGCCGGTCACCGCGATCACATACTCCGCCCTCAGCTTCCCGGCTTCGGCGTGCGCCTCCGGCGCCTGCGCCGGATCGAAGACGACCTGAGCGAGACCCTCGCGGTCGCGCAGATCGACGAAGATCAGCCCGCCGTGATCTCGCGTCGATGCGACCCAGCCGGCCAGGGTCACTGTCTTCGTGATGTGATCGCGCCGCAGCGCGCCACAGGTGTGCGTGCGTTTCATGCGCCGTCCCCGCCCGGCCTGCTCTTCATCCGCTCCGCCACCTGGCCGGCAGGCACGCTCTCCTGCTCCCCGGTGGCCATGTCACGCAGCGTCACGGTGCCGGCCGCCATCTCATCTTCGCCGATCAGAGCCACTGCACGCGCTCGCAGCCGGTTCGCCTCTCTCATTTGTGTTCGCAGGGCTCGCCCAATGTAGTCGATCTCCACCGAAAGACCTGCCCGCCGCAACTCGAGCGCGAGCTTGAAGGCCGGTCCGCGGGCCTCCTCAGAGGCGGCCGCGACGTAGACGTCCGGCCCCGGAGAGGAACCCTCTTCACCGAGAACCAGGAGGAGACGCTCCAGCCCCGACCCGAAGCCGATGCCGGGTGTGGCGGGGCCGCCCAGGACCTCGGCCAGGCCGTCGTAGCGGCCCCCACCCATCAGTACGTCTTGCGCGCCGAGGCTCGGGTGAACCACCTCGAAGGTTGTGCGGGTGTAGTAGTCCAGCCCGCGGACGATTGTGGGGTCAACCTCGTGGGGTATGTCCAGTTCCGTGAGCAGAGCCACGACCGCGTCGAAGTGGGCACGGCATTCGTCGCAGATATGGTCGAGCGCGCTCGGCGCGCCTACCCTTGCCTCGACATCGGCCGGAACTCCGCAGTCGAGGATCCGGAGCGGATTGGCCTCGTAGCGGGCCTGGCAGAACTCGCAGAGGTCGTCGAGCTTCGGCTTGAAGAACGCGCGGAGCGCGTCTGATAGCGCCGGCCGGCAATTCCGGCAGCCGATGCTGCTGATGTGTGTGACCGCGCCCTCCAGGCTTATCTCGGTCAGGAAATCGTGGAACAGGGCGATGACTTCGGCGTCGATGTCCGGTCCCGGCGCGCCGATGGCCTCCACCCCGAGCTGTGTGTGCTGGCGGTAGCGCCCCGCCTGCGGGCGCTCGTAGCGAAAGATGGGCGCAATGTAGTAGAACTTCTGCACGCCACGCGAGTGTAGCCCGTGCTCGAGGAAGGCCCGCACAACCGAGGGCGTGCCCTCCGGACGCAGCGTGAGGCTCCGGCCCCCGCGGTCCTCGAAGGAGTACATCTGCCTGGTGACGATCTCCGTGCCCTCGCCCGTGCCGTGGACGAACAGCTCGGTGTCCTCGAAGACGGGGGTGCGGATCTCGCCATAGCCATAGCGCCGGCAGATCTCGCGAAATGCCGCCTCGACGCGCTGCCAGCGCCACGAGACTTCAGGGAGGACATCTTGGGTGCCGCGGGGGGCCTTGTATTTGGGAGCCATCTGCGCGCCCTGCCGAAGTAGGAGTTGATTCGTCGGAGCAGGCGGCTAGTCCTTCCCTGCAGCGGCCGCGCAATGAGCGCCCAAGCCTGTTTGCCGCTGGCTTGACATCGCCGCGACCGCGCCGATATACTGGCCTGGAGGCGAGAGCAAGGCGGAAAGAGCATGTTCGACCGCATCAGGGCTGACATACAGGCGGCATTGGACCGGGACCCGGCCGCGCGAAGCCGCCTCGAGGTGTTCCTGCTCTATCCCGGTCTTCACGCCGTGATCATGCACCGAATGGCGCACTGGCTGTGGACGCACGGCCTGCGGCTGATGGCCCGATTCCTGTCCGAAGTCAACCGTTTCCTCACCGGCATCGAGATCCACCCCGCCGCCCAGATAGGCCGGGGGCTGCTGATCGACCATGGGATGGCCACTGTCATCGGGGAGACCTCCGAGATCGGGGACAACTGCACCCTCTACCAGGGGGTGACGCTCGGGGGAACCGGCAAGGAAACCGGCAAGAGGCACCCGACGCTCGGAGGCAACGTGATCGTCGGGGTGGGGGCGAGCATCCTCGGCTCGATCATGGTGGGGGACAACGCCGTCGTGGGCGCGGGGTCGGTCGTGCTGAGGGAGGTGTCGGCGGACAGCACGGTGGTCGGGGTGCCGGCGCGGGTCGTTCGCTCACAGGGAGTGCGGGTGGCGGTGGCGTCCATCTCGGGGGCAACGCAAGACGACCCGTGCGAGCAGTGCCAGGAGATCTTCGCCAAGGAAATAGCCCGGCTGGAGCGGCGCTTGGCCGAACTCGAGGGTCACTGCGCGGAACGGAAGTCGGTGGCGCAGCATGCCGAGCGGTAGTCGCCTGCGCCCACTCGATGTCGAGCTGGGGGACCAATGCCTACACGCATCTACAACACGCTGACGCGCCGGAAAGAGGACTTCGAGCCTCGCGAGGCGGGCCGGGCCTCGATGTACGTCTGCGGCATCACACCCTATGCTCCTGCACACGCCGGCCACGGGCGTCATGCGGTGGTCATGGATGTCGTGCGCCGGTGGCTGACCTACCGCGGGTACGACGTCACGTACGTGATGAACGTCACCGACATAGAGGACAAAATCTTCGCCGCCGCCCAGCGGGAGAACCGAGAGTGGCGAGAGGTGGCGGACGACTACGCGGCGAGATACTGGGTAGAGCTGGACGAACTGGGGGTGCTGCCGCCGACCATAGCGCCGGCGGCCAGCCAGCATGTCGATGAGATCATCTCGCTCATCCAGCGGCTGATCGACACCGGCCACGCCTACCCCATCGAAGGCGATGTTGCCTTCCACGTGCCGAGCTTTCGGGGCTACGGTAAGCTCTCGCGGAGGGACCTCGACTCCCAGATAGTTGGGGCGCGGGTAGAGCAGGACGAACGCAAGAAGGATCCCCGGGACTTCTTCCTCTGGAAGGCCGCCAAGCCCGGCGAGCCGAGCTGGCCGAGCCCCTGGGGGCCAGGTCGGCCCGGGTGGCACATCGAGTGCTCCGCCATGAGCCGCAAGTACCTCGGGGACAGCTTCGACATTCACGCCGGGGGCTCTGACCTGATCTTCCCCCATCACGACAACGAGATCGCTCAGTCAGAGGGCGCTTACGGCTCTCAGTTCGCGCGCATCTGGATGCACAACGGCATGATCAACGTGGTCCGCGGTCGAGAAGAGGAGAAGATGGCCAAGTCCGTGGGCAACGTCGTGTCTCTTGGGGAGGCGCTCGACGGCGTGGGCGGTCCCGCCCTCCGGTACTTCTACATCGCGGCTCATTACCGCAGCGACCTCCCGTTCGGCGACGAGGCCCTGCAGCAGGCGGCGAGCGCGCTGGAGCGGCTCCGAATCGCGCGCCAGACGATGGATCGATTGCTCGAGCGGACAGTGAAGCCGTCCGGCGACGACCTCGGGGAAGTGGGGGAGGCGCGGGCCTCGGCTGAGGAGGATTTCCACGCGGCGATGGACGATGATTTCGGGACCCCGAGGGCACTTGCCGCACTCCATGGGCTGGTGGGCGCGGTCAACCGCGCGGCGGCGGGGGCAAGCGCGACCTTCGCACCCTCGGCGGAGGGGCGAGCAGCGCTGGCAGGCGCCCGGGATGGCCTCGTCAGACTGGCTGCGGTGCTCGGGATCGGCCTGGAAGAGGAACACGTCGACCGGGAGATGGAGGCGGACCTCATCCAGTTGCTTGTGGACGTGAGGCAGAGGGCTCGGGAGAAGGGGCAGTACGCCATAGCCGACGAGGTCCGCTCCCGCCTGAGCGAGCTTGGCATCGCGCTGGAGGACCGGGGCGAGGGCACGACTTGGAGGATCAAGCGGTAAATTGCCCCTGCGCGCCGACGAGGTTAAGGACGCGAAGGCCTCGCGCGATTTGGGAACAAAAACCTGGGAAATCACTGGGTTTTCCGGAGCGCCTGTTCGCACTCGGTGTTGACTAGGCCGAGATGTTGCCGTATAATGGGGTCGGTCCGGGCCATTGTGCCGGCCCGGACCGCTGTTGACAGAGCATATGTCCCACATCGCAAGGGAAGGAGGTGTTGCCGAAGGAGCGTGTGTCCCCACGACGTGTCCGTGTTTTCGCTCTAACTGCGGTTTCTTTCTAGACTATCGATTGTGGAGGCGGCAGTAATGCCTGACACTGGCATGCAGGACACTTCCTCGGGTTTCCACGGCATGCTGGACGAAGAGGTGGTGAGGTACGCCAAGGGCGGCAGCCTGGGAGCCACTGAACATCTTCTGACCAAGTACAGAACCATCGTAGAAGGCAAGGCGCGCTCGTACTTCCTCATCGGCGCCGATCACGAAGACATCGTCCAAGAAGGCATGATCGGCCTGTATAAGGCGATCCGAGATTTCCGCAACGACAAGCTCCTGCCGTTCCGAGCATTCGCTGAGCTGTGCATTAGCCGACAAATCTTCACTGCAATCAAAGCGGCCACCCGGCAGAAGCATATTCCCCTCAACTCCTACGTATCACTTCACGCCAGCCTCTTCGATGCTGACTCAGACCGGACCCTGCTGGACACGCTTGCCGAGTCCGACAAGGCCGACCCAGAGCATCTCGTCATCACCCAGCAGTTTTCCGATGATCTTCGCTACCGGATCAAGCGTGACCTCAGCGATCTCGAGTCAGCAGTGCTACGCGGTCATCTCGAGGGCAAGTCCTACCAGGAGATCGCGGGCGAGCTGCACCGGCGCGTGAAATCCATCGACAACGCCCTGCAGCGCGCGAAGCGCAAGATCGGCAAGAGCATTCGTAAGATGATGGCGGCCGCCTAGGCGGCGGCAATCCCATCTCAGCTACCGAGCAGGACCGGCGCTGGCTGGGCCTGTTCGATTTCATGTCCGCGACACAGCACTACAGCAAGTCAAGGGATCGCCGGCATGAGCCAACAGGTTCCCGAGCAGCATCCCCTGCGCCATCTCTTCCGGGAAGCAACCGAGTGGGCCTTTCGGCACGGCCGGTTCCCTGAGCCCCGCGCCCGAGACACCAGGCTCAAGGGCTATCTGTCGGAGGACCTCCTGGTGCGCTTCCTCCACGTGGACCGCTTGTATAGGCTGCGTGACGCACGCGGCACCCCGCTCGCCGATGTCGCGGAGATGCTGATATCCGGCGAAGGCAGCGGCGTTTCTCCCGAGATTCGAGCACTCACCGTGCAGCGACACATCGGAGACTACACGCTCTTCATCACCGGCCTCTTCCCGGAGAGCCTCGACCGGCTCCGGCGCGACTGGCGCCGCAAGGACTCGGTGATGGTCCAGCTCGGCGACCTCGTCGTTCCCTTCCGAGACCCCGGCGAGTACTACGAGGAGGCCGGTCGGCGCGCCTATCGGCAGGCGGCCGAGATCGGACAGGAGGTCGGGCTGACAGAGGCGGAGGTCTTCGCCAAGCTCGCCGATTTCTTCCGGACCTATTCCGAGTTGATGGGGCTTATCAGGATGTACCTCGATGCCAGCCCCGTCTTCCAGAGCCACGGCGGTCTCATCAGCTAGGGCACCCCGTCCCTCGCGCTCTCCCCACTCCCGCTCCGTCGCCTCCCCCCGACCACACCCCGCGGCCGCAGGGCTTGCACCTGCCGACAGGAACGTTATAGGGGCCTCCCGCGGCGGAGACCCTGTTCGATTATGAGGAGGGAGTGATGACACCGAACGTAGAGCTCCCGATGGAGCTGGAGCCGGAGAAGCTACTGGGGAAGCTGGCGGCTGAGGCGGGTGACGCGCCCGTCCCGGGCGCAACGTGGTACGCGGTCAAGGACACCGGCGATGGTCTGGCCTACCGCATACCTGTCGGCGCACTGGCCAAAGCCAGCCATCTCACCGCAGACCTACTGGTGGATGGTAACCGGACGGTTGTCTTCGTGCTGGAGCTCCGAGAGGGAGAAGCGGGGTCGGCCTTCGGCTTGAGCTTCTCTGCGCTGAATCAGTGTCAGGCGCGTCTTCGAATGCCCCTGGAGGCCGTTGACCAGAACCGCTGGGCCTACGAGCGCGAGGGCGCGTGGCTCAAGCCGCGCTGTCTCGGCGATCGTGTGGATCTAAGCAGAGTAGACCGGATGACCATCACCGTGACGGCGAAGAGCGATCAGCCCGCGCGCTTCTGCCTGACTCCCGTGACGGCCACTGCCGAAGAGCCCGAGCGCCTGACGTCACCAACACTGCCAGCGGGCCCGATTATCGACAAGCTGGGCCAGAGCGCCTTGCACGAGTGGCCGGAGAAGAGCCGAAGCGCTGATGAGGTGACGGGCCGCCTGAAGGGCCAGCTCGACGCGGCGGGAAGCCATCAGTTCCCGGATGGCTGGTCGCAGTGGGGGGGCTCGAAGGAGATTCGCTTCGAGGCGACGGGCTTCTTCCGCACCGACCAGGACGGCGGCCGCTGGTGGCTGGTGGACCCGGACGGCTGTGCCTTCTGGTCGGCCGGTATGGACTGCGTGCGCGTGGACACCGATGCCGTCTGCGGCGGACTCGAGACCGCTCTGGAGTGGCTGCCGGAGCCCGAGGGCGAGTACCGGGAGGCACACACGCACGGCTTCGGGAGGCAGCGGCACATCAACTACCTCGCGGCAAACTTCATCCGTGCCTTCGGCGAGCGCTGGCACGAGAAGTGGGCCCAGATCGCGCTGGCCGAGCTGCGGCGGCTGGGCTTCAACACCGTGGCCAACTGGTCGGAGTGGCAAATCGCACGAGATGCCGATTTCCCATACGTCCGCCCGCTCGACCTCCGACGCGGGGACACGCCTCGCGTGTTCCGAGACTTCCCAGATGTCTTCCACCCCGAGTTCGAAGCCGAGGCGGCCGACTTCGCGAAGCAGCTCGAAGAGACCCGGGACGACCCGGCCTTCATCGGCTACTTCCTGATGAACGAGCCGACCTGGGGCTTCGCCAAGGAGATCCCCGCCGTGGGGATGCTCTACAACACTCCGTCCTGCGAAACGCGCCGGGCGCTGGCCGAGTTCCTGAAGAAGAAACACGGGACCGACTCCGGCCTCGCCCGAGCCTGGGGCATGGATGTGAAGCTGGCCGAAGTGGCCGAGGGCGAATGGAAGACGAACCTCCCGCCAGCAGCCGAGACCGACCTCGCCGAATTCAGCACGGTGATGGTCGAGAAGCTGTTCTCCACGCTCAGCGCGGCCTGCAGGAAGGTGGACCCGAATCACCTCAACCTCGGCGCCCGCTACTACACCGTTCCGCCGCGGTGGGCGCTGGACGGGATGACCTCCTTCGACGTGTTCAGCGTGAATGGATACCAGCAGCGCGTTCGGCCTGAACTAGAGGAGTTGAGCGCCTACGTGCAGCGCCCGGTTATGATCGGTGAGTGGCACTTCGGCGCCCTCGACGTGGGGCTGCCGGCCAGCGGCATCGGACACGTGCGGGATCAGAAGGCCAGAGGCCAGGCCTACCGCGTCTACCTCGAGGACGCGGCGGCGAAGCCGTGGTGTGTCGGCGTGCACTGGTTCACGCTCTACGATGAATCCGCGCTCGGGCGCTTCGACGGGGAGAACTGGAACATCGGCTTCCTCGACGTGTGCAATCGACCCTATGAACTCCTAGGCGAGGCCGCCCTGGCGAGCCACGGGCGTCTCTACGAAGTGGCGACCGGCGAAACCGCGCCCTATGACGACGAGCCCGAGTACCTGCCGCTCCTGTTCTTCTGACCAGCCCAGCGCACACTGCAGACTGAAAGAGCGCGGCGCCCAACGGCGCCGCGCTCCACTCACTGTGCGAGTTTCCTCTGGCGGCCGAGCCACTGCCAGGGATCAGATTCCGGCTCGGGCTAGCCCGAAGCCAAGGCCTTCCGCTTGCTCTCGACCGTACTCAGCAAGTGCTCGAACGAGTCGGCGAAGGCCTTGACTCCCTCCTCCTGGAGCTCTTCGGTGATCCGGTCGAGGTCGACGCCGAGCGCCTTCAGCTGGGACAGCCTCGCCTCTTCTTCCTCGATATCGTCCTCGACGGCGGCGATCGCCTTCCCATGATCTCGGAAGGCGTCTATCGTTGCGGGCGGCATCGTGTTGACAGTGTCGGCGCCGATCAGGGGCTCGACATACAGCACGTCCGAGTAGTCGGGATTCTTCGTGCTCGTGCTGCCCCAGAGCACCCTCTGCACGCGGGCGCCCTTGGCGCGGAGGTCGGCGAAGCCATCGCCATCGAAGATCTCCCTGAAGCGCCGGTACACGAGTTTGGAGTTGGCGACGGCGGTCGTGCCCCTGAGCGCCAGCGCCTCCGGCGTGCCGATCTCCTCCAGAGCCTTATCCGCCTTCGCATCGACCCGGCTCACGAAGAAGGAGGCGACGGAGGCCGGGCGGAGCGCGGCCGGTGCGCGAGAGATGCCCTTGAGGTAGGCATTGGCCACGGCCTCGTAGTGGTCCATGGAGAACATGAGCGTGATGTTGATGTTGTATCCGTCGCCCAGCAAGGTCTCGATGGCCGGGATCCCCTCCTTCGTGGCGGGGACCTTGACCATCAGGTTCGGCCGATCGACAAGCTTCCACAGCCTCCTGACCTCGGCCAGCGTCCCGTCGGTGTCATTGGCCAGCCGCGGCGAGGCCTCCAGACTCACATACCCATCGCCGCCCTCGCTCTCGTCGTAGACCGGTCGAAGGGTGTCGGTTGCCTGCTGGATGTCCGAGATGGCGAGTTTCTCGTACAGGTCCTGAACGCTCACGCCGGGGTCGGACGCGGTTAGCTCCTTGATCTGAGCATCGTAGGCATCGCTGCCGGAGATGGCCTTGTCGAAGATGGTCGGATTGCTGGTCACGCCCCGGATGGCGTCCTCCTCGATCAGCTGCCTCAGCTCTCCGCTTGTCAGCAGATCTCGATCTATGTAGTCCAGCCAGACCGACTGGCCCAACTGATGGAGTTGGCACAGCGGATTCATGTTCTGCTCCTCTCGTTCGCCTCCGGCCTCCCCGCGCGGTCCTCTAATGCGGCCACCTTCGCCAGTCGCCGCCGGTGTCTCTCCTCGCCGGAGAACGTCGCCTTCAGGAAGACCTGCACGAGTTCGCGGGCGAGCTCGGGTCCGATGACGCGGGAGCCGAGCACGAGCACATTCATGTCGTCGTGCTCCACACCCTGGTGGGCCGAGTAGGTGTCGTGGCACAGGCCGGCCCGGAGGCCGAGTAGGTGTCGTGGCACAGGCCGGCCCGGATTCCTGGAAGCTTGTTCGCCGCGACGGCGGCGCCCACCCCGCTGCCGCAGACGAGCACACCGCGCTCAGCTCGGCCTTCCACAACGGCCCTGCCAACGGCCTCCGCGAAGTCGGGATAGTCGCTGGGCTCGGAGCTATTAGCGCCGAGGTCCAGGACATCGTGGCCGAGCGACCTCAGATGCTCGGAGAGCATCTGTTTCAACTCGAACCCGGCATGATCGGCCCCTAGTGCGACTCGCATGTTCACTCCCTGCCACCTAGAACTTCGCCGTCCGCGGCGGACACACTCCTCGCAGTTGCCGCCGCGAATGCGCCTCTCACAGACAAGGGGCATGTCGGTTCGGCCACATACGCCGGCCTGGGCGGGGACGCCGCGCGGCCCTGCTCGCCGCCAGGAGTGGGGCCCCTGCGAAGCGAATGGCCCAGGGACTGCCGCCCGCGCAGCGTCGGGGATTCGCACTCGCCGACCTCGCGGCGAGCGAGGAGGTCAGCCATGGCCACGATGCTCATCTGCTACTACTCGCGCAGTGGGAACACCGAGAAGATGGCGGAGGAGGTCGCCGCAGGAGCCCGCGAGGTCGCTTCCGTCAGCGTGGACCTTCGGCCGATCGGCGAGGTGTCGCCGGACGCCTTACTGGACTTCGACTGCATCGTCATCGGTTCGCCGGTGTACTACGGCACGATGGCGGCCGAGGTGAAGGAGCTGATCGACAAAAGCGTCGAGCACCACGGCAAGCTCACAGGAAAGATCGGCGGCGCCTTTGCGTCTTCGGGAGGTCCGGGTGGCGGTAACGAGACGACTGTCCTCGACATCGTCAAGGCGCTGTTGATCCATGGGATGATCGTGCAAGGCGACGCGGAGGGAGATCACTACGGCCCCATCGCGGTCGGCGCGCCGGATGAGCGATCACGGAAGGAGTGTCATCGTTTTGGAAGACGAACGGCCGAGCTGGTTGCAAAGATGGCGCGCTAGCCGGCATGTTTGTCGATCGAATGAGTGTATGGTTGTCTCTTCATGCGCGCGAGTCTTCTGCCTGCAATGACAAGAAGGTATTGATCCGCGTGATGAGATTTCTCTTGCCAGCGCGAGGCAACTGTGATATACTGCCGCCCGTCGGATTGAGGCGTGTGCTCAATGGGGTCGGTTGGACCGGGAAGGTTTCTAAGTTATCCACAGTTGTTGATAACACTGTGGATTGACGCGTCCGCATAATGCCTGGGTTTTTCGGCGCCGGAAGCTACGTTCGAGCAGATGTCGGGACCGCGATCCCAGGCAGACATAGTCAAGAAACGCAGCAATTATCGAGACTTTCTTCATCCTGAAGGTGACGCGGCTCTAGCTATCCACACCCCGGTCCCCAACCAGGGATACGTACCGGCTCACCTCTCGCTGTAGGCACACTCCAGTTCGGCCAGGCGAGGTGGCGCGCGCTCAGGGGCGAGGGCGGAACAGCCGCTGGCGCGAAGAAATGGAAGCTATCTTCGCAGGGGGAGCCGCATGAAAGAGTCGCGGTCGTCGGCGCAGGAAGTATGGCAGCAAGTTCTCGCCGCGCTGGATAAGAAGGCGGCGCGGCCTTCCTTCCAGAGTTCGTTGAAGCAAGTCAAGCCCAAGGCCCTCAGCGACGACCGACTAGAGCTCATTGTCGCCACGGAGTTCGCCCGAGATTGGCTCGAGAAACGCGGCCGGAAAGCCATCGAAACGGCACTTGCGCAGGTGCTCGATGGCCCGCTCAAGGTTACCTTCGAACTCGGACAGATAGGCCTGGACCTGGAGGCCGGCGAGGGGAGCCGGCGGCGGCGTTCTGATCGTCGGGGGCCGCGCCACGGGCCCGAAGGCCTCGAGAGCACGCCGCTGAACCCACGCTACACGTTCGAGAACTTCGTTGTCGGCAAGAGCAACCAGTTCGCCCAAGCCGCGGCGCTCGCCGTCTCTCGCAAGCCGGCCAAGGCCTACAACCCCCTGTTCATCTTCGGGGGCGTTGGGCTCGGCAAGACGCATCTCATGCAGGCAATCGGCCACGGGGTCGCCCGGGAGCATCCCGATTTGCGCGTCGAGTACGTTTCCGGAGACACGTTCACCTATCACGTGGTCTCGTCGATCCGAGAGGATCGCTTTGGCTCCTTCCGGAGGAAGTACCACGATGTCGATGTCTGGCTGGTAGACGACATCCAGTTCATCGCCGCCAAGGAGCGAACAGAGGCGGAGTTCTTCCAGGTCTTCAACACCCTGTATGAAACCGGCCGTCAAGTCGTCATCGCGAGCGACCGGCCCCCCAAGGAACTCCAGGTGATGGACGACCGCCTGCGCTCCCGATTCGAGTGGGGCCTCACAGCCGACATAAAGCCGCCGGACCTCGAGACGCGCATAGCGATCCTGGCGCGGCGGGCCGAGGCCGAGAATGTCGAGGTGCCGGAAGAGGTGCTGCACTTCACGGCGCGAAGGGTCAAGTCCAACATTCGCGTCCTGGAGGGCGCTCTCATCACGCTGCTCGCGGCCGCCTCGCTTACCGACACCCCTGTGACCCTATCCCTGGCCGCGGAGCAGCTGCGCGATCATTCGCTCGACGCCGAGCAGCCACTGAGCATCGGCCGCATACAGCACCTCGTCGCCGATCACTTCAATTTCACGGTGCCTGAGCTGACCGCGCGGACGCGACAGCGCGATGTCGTCCATGCGCGCCAGATCGCCATGTATCTCTGCCGCGATGTGCTCAAGGCCTCCTACCCCAGCATCGCACGGGCCTTCGGCGGCAAAGATCACTCGACCGTGATCCACGCCTGCGCGAAGATCAAGCGCGAGATGGCGGATAGCTCGGTCCGCGCTCTTGTCAGCGAACTCGGGGTCCGTCTCCGGATGGACGTGTAGACAGCCCTGTCGAAATCCTGTGGAAGCCCCCTGCCAACGCTGGTACAGCTTGCCAGAAGGCGCTGTATATGTAGGAAGACACAAGCATCCCCGTTTCCGCATCGTCTGCTCGGTGACAAGATGGCCAGGGCCCAGGCTGTCAGTTCACGCTTTTCCGCAGTTCCACAGGCTATTGAGTTATTATCATTAATCTTTGTATGATACTTCTACGGGCCGGAAACATCGGTGGTCCGTCCACAGGAGACCCGAAAGGTGTTTCGGGAGTCGGACAGAAACGAAGTCCCAGTTAGTGATCGCTCTTGCTATAGGGGGAAGAGCCGGTGAAGGTCTCCTGCAACCGCAGAGTGTTGCACGAAGCCCTGCAGCACGTGAGCCGGGTGGTTTCAGGGCGAACCACCCTTCCGATCCTCAGCAACCTTCTCCTCCAGGCGGAAGGGGATCGGCTTCGCATCATTGGGTACGACATGGAGATAGGTGCGCAGAGCGCCGTGCCCATTGAGGTAGGCGAGGAAGGGGCCATCACGGTGCCAGCGCGCATGCTGGTGGACGTGGTGGCGAGTCTGCCGGACGCGACGGTGGAGATGCACAGCGAGGATCGCAGCATACTGGGTCTGAGCTGCGGCCGGTCGGAGTACACCATGAACGGTCTGCCGGCCGATGAGTATCCTGCGCTGCCAGAGGTCTCCGGCGATATCTCCTTTGAGGTAACGCAGGCCGGGATGCGCGACCTGATACGAACGACGATCTTCGCGGCCTCGAGCGATGAGACGAGGGCCATTCTCACGGGCGTGCTCCTGAAGCGCAGCGAGTCCGGCATCCAGATGGTTGCTACTGACAGCTATCGTCTGGCGGTGAAGACAGCGCTGGCCGAGGCGGTGAAGAGCGAGAGCGGGCAAGGTGAGTGGCAGGTGATCGTGCCCGCGCGGGCCCTTCAAGAGTTGAGCAGAATGCTCGACCCGGCCGCGGAGGAGACGCTGGTTAAGGTGTCCGTGGCGGAGGAGCAGATACGATTCGAGGTCGAGCCGTACATCCTCATCTCGCGACTCATAGAGGGGCAGTTTCCGAACTACGAGCGGGTCATTCCAGCTGAGGTGGAGCGCACGGTCGCACTCAACCGGGAGGATCTGCAGGCGGCAATCAAGAGGGCAGCGATTGTGGCGCGGGCGGAGGCGAGCAAGCTCGTGTTCCGCGTCGAGAAAGGTATGCTCGTCATCACCGCGGAGAGCGGCGACGTGGGGCGAGCGCACGAGGAGCTGC
>JALGXV010000045.1 GCA_029821885.1 Candidatus Hebobacteria bacterium | reverse complement strand
CCTGCCCTCAGCCGATGGAGACTAGCAAGGGACAGAGCAGGTGACTCCATGAGTCCTAGGACTTGTGGTGTGGCAGCCGCAAGGCTAGCCAACTCTTAATCCCAAGGTCGGGGGTTCGAAGCCCTCACGGCCCATTCTCATAACTCCGCCACCGGCGGCGCGACACAGAGTGGCGCGAGGCGAGGAAGAGGCCGAGCGAAGCGAGTGATTCGCTCCGTCGAGGGCGCACTGGCTACAGCTTCCGCACGATCAGGAGCTCCCGGTGCTCGTTGCTCTCGATTCCCTTCGGCGTCCGACACTCGGCGATGTAGGCCTCGAGTTTGGGGCCATGCCTTTCGATGTCGAACTCCTCTGGCATGGGGACTGACTTGAACCAGAAGACGAGTGATTCGACGTTCCGGTACCATAGGCGGACGTCGTACTCCCCTCGGGCAACGAGCGCGCAGCCGCTCTGCCGAAACTCGTCGGCCACCGCGGACATCGACTGAAACCAGCCTTCCTCAAAGCTGTCAGGCCCCCACCCAAAGGCCCTGTGCACGTTTCGCGCGTCTTCCCTGCCGACCGTCTGGTGCAGAAAGAAGCCGCCCGGGCGAAGCACACGAGCGACCTCGTCGGCGAACACGTTGGCGTGCCGGTTGAGGACGATGTCGAAGGACTCGTCGGCAAAGCCGAGGTCTTCCGCGCGCATCATCTGGAAAGACACCCTGTCCCTCAGCGCCGCAGGCGTGTTCTCCTGGGCCACACGGATCATGGACGGATCATCGTCGATGCCCACGCCTGTGGCGAAGTCGGGAGCCAGGGACAGAAACACTTCCCCCCCTCCGGTGCCCACGTCAAGCACCCGATCCGAGCGCCGGAGGTAGCAACGCGCTAGATCTGTGTAGTCCCAGGGCACAGGATCGCGCACAGACTCCACGCGCGAGAAGTCCCAGCCGCGGAGCTCACCCACTGTGGCTGCAATTCGTCTCAGGTCCTCAAGCACTCAATTCCTCCCAAGGGCGCTTTGCCGGAGTGGTGATCGTCATCCGTCGACACTTGTGGGGGCGATCTGCCCCGATCCCCCTGTCCACCAGATCCGCTCCTGCCCCCTGCCCCTAGTGTACCAAGACTGCTCCGGTGTCTCCAATGGTCTTTGTCGAGCGACCGTGAGACCAGGGTGAGCGCCCCGGAGTGATGGGTACACAGGTCGAGAATCCGACCTATGGGCCTGGCCTGGCGCGGTCTCAGGTCTGCTTGACTACCACAACCGGGACTAGTTGCCTATTCATCCGAGGCTGGAAACAGGCAACTCCGTGTCATCCCCGACCACCCTCCGGCTTCTAGAGACGACTGCCTCTGCCGCAATTCGCACAGGCGGGAGGGTTATGATATCTGCCACACACGGCCCACTTGAAATCAAGGTCCCTCTTTGGCGATTCGGAGGAGGGCTTTTTGCTAGGTAATCCCTGACTAATATGCCCCTTCGTCTGTCACGTCCCAGCGTGTGATTTCGCGCGTCCTTCTACCACGTCCGTGCGCGAACCTGCAACCTTGTGGCCGCGATGTCGCACCTTCTGCTCAGCCGAGTGCACACGCGGCCTGAGGCTACGCGTCCCTGCCGCCGTCCGCGCCCCCTGAGTGGGTTCCCTCGCTCGTCGCTCTCCGACGCAGCCAACTTCCAGGGTGGAAGAATGGCCGCAGGACGAGTACCAAGACGACAACCGCGAACGCCACGCCTATCGCCATCTCAAGAAGGCCGGCACCGTGCCGACGGGCGACCACACCGCCAAGTCCCGCCAGAGCGCCAGCCGTCCAGACCAGCGCGCGCCCCCTGCCCTTTCCCGTCGTCAGCCCTTTGCGGGCCGCTAGACCGAGCGGCAGCACAATGACGAACAGCGTCGCCAACAAGACGACCACCACCGTTCCAGCGAGTTTCATGTTCCTCCCCTCCCGTCGCCACGACTTCCCCCCAAACCATCCCTCCCCCTGCTGTGCAGCAGTTGGCCTTCCTAGTCTCCTCCGCAGTGCCGAGCACCCAACACCCCGTTGCACAACGCACACGCGAGACCACTCCCAAGGTCCGCCCGTCGAGCGCGGAATTGTCAGGGGTCTTGGGACTCCTACCCCCGATGGGACCCACGCGCTCCGGTGTACCCCCCGCCAGTCAATCCCAAAACAGGCCAGAGTTTGGGTGAGGCGCATACGTCAACCAGCGATGCCAGAACGCATACCCCAGGTTACGCGTTACGAACAGGGGGTACCGCGCAAGTGCCGCAGAGGGGACGTGAGATGTGCCCCTTGCCCCGCACACAGGGGGTGGGGGTCGGGGGGGTTACGGGGTCCGGCAGCTACCTTCCCTCACACGCGGCACAGCCCCTGGGAGAGGGGGGAACCCCAGAGGCCGCGCACATCGTCAGATGCCAGAACAGCGCCCGTTTGTCAGCCGCCAGCATCGGGAGTGCGTTACCTGGCCAACGCAGACGCGCCACGACCCCCGGAGACTGGCGGGGTACCCCGAAGGTCGCGACGACAACCATCAGAGCGGCCGACTGTCGCCAATGGCACGAGGTAGCTTCCTCGCCGCGGTTTCCACCGGCCAACCGGCCTGCTCAGCTGATAGTTACGATTCGCCCTCCCACACCCCTTCCTGCCTCTCGCTCTGCTTGTGCCTTGGGCCGCAGCATGCCGGCCGGCCTCACAGCGCCAACGGCTCCAGCGCCTCCTGCTTCCTGTGGAGGTCCTCGTCGTACACGTGAGTGTAGACCTCAGTGGTGACTGGCGAGGAGTGACCGAGCAGCTTCTGCACCTCCCGCAGGTTGAATCCCTGCCGGAGCCAGGTGGTGGCCGCGGTGTGCCTCAGCGTGTGCGGGTGAACCGGCTTAGGCCGGGGGCAGTTACGTGTTTCCTCGTGCCGCAATCGTGCTCCGGCTGGCGATCACTTCTTGCCTGCAGGGAACGCCGCGTTGCCGCTGAATCCCTTGGGAGAGGGGACGGTTCCTCGCTGAGCTATCACGCGGAGTTGTTCGTCCCACACCACAGCCCCTGAGTGGGCGAGAGGAGGAGCCAGATGAGCTGGAGGTGTGTGCAGTGGAGAGGGCTCGTAGTGGTGGCGGCGGTGGTGGTGCTGGGAGTCCTGGCGCCGGGCGCGGCGCAAGCGCAGCCGAGCACCAATTTCTTCAGCACGACGCCGCTGTCGGTGCATCCGAACGAGAGGGCGCCCGGCGATGGGAGCGGAGCCATCAGGATAGGAACCGCGCCCTGGACGTCCTCTGGTCTGATCGGAACCTGGTACACGTTCAAGATCTACAAGTTCTGCGAGACTGGTACGGTGGCAGAGGAGTACGGCTACTGCCTCAAGGTGCGGGTGACCGCCCAGAACTACAGCAAGACCCAGAACAGCCAGGGCTTGGACGATAGGCTCTGGATGAAGATCGACGGCAGCACCCCCAATGATGTCTTCGGCGTCCAGAGCGGGCCGGTCGGCCAGTATCAGTGGAAGGGGAACACCGACGCCGCCGACCGCAAGACCCTGGAGTTCCAGTTCCCCGGCGGGCTGAGCGCGGGGAACCCAGGAGAGCACACCATCAAGTTCGAGGCCAAGAACACGCCCATCATATGGTGGGTCGAGGTCGAGCAGTTCCACTGCTGCCAATGCACGCTGCCGGGGTAGGCAGGGCCTGTAGTGCGCTCAGCTGAGCCGGTCTGGCGTGAGCGATGGAGGATGGACGCGTCCTGCTGAGCGCGCCGCCGGCACGGCCGCACGCTTGGCGACGGGGACAACTTGGGCCCGCCGCGGGTGCAGGAGATGGCCGCGGCGGGCCTCAGTTCGCGGTTGGCACGGACTTGCCGTCTCGTACTCCCTGCCAACAGAAGCTCCGGTCCCGGCTGGCGGTCACTCCTTGCCTGCAGGGGATTTGCTCTTGCCGCTGAATCGACTGAAACACAGGGCGTTTCCTCGCCGAGTTGTGCTGCTGAGTTGTTCGTCATCCGGCCAGTGCATGTCACACCTCGACGGGCCGGGGCGATTCGTCGGAGAGTCCAGCGAGCACTCGGCGCCGACCTCGGTCCCGATCGCCCACGAGAGCATCGGCGATGTCAGTCAATTGGCGCCAGAGACCATCCGAACCCCCAGGCATCCGGTGCTCGACCTCTCGCGCATGCAGCCGGCAGGAGAGCAGATGAATGCATGGCTCGGATGAGCCAAAGGATCCAGGGAAGCGGCGAACGCTCAAGAAGATGTTTGCCGCGGGCGCCTATGCGGCCTGCAGCACACCTTTGCTCTCGCTCCTGGGTGGCTGCGCCGGTTCGCCGCAGCACGTGCGCTGGCCCTTGGAGCCCGGCAAGAAGCTCGAGGGCGCCACCGCCGGGCGCAACCTCGCCATCTGCATTCTCGACGCCGCGCGCTCTGATCACCTCGGGTGCTACGGGTACCCAAGAGAGACAACTCCCAACATTGACCGACTGGCAGAGGAATCGCTCGTCTTCCAGAACCACTTCTGCCAGGTCTCCTACACCAAGGCCTCTACCGCCTCCCTGTTCACCGCTCAGTATCCGGATGCTCACCTCGCAGACTTCAAACGGGACCTGGAGGAATCCGCATTCACGATGGCGCGCGGCCTCGAAGATGCGGGATATGAGACTGTTCTTCTCAGCTCCAACCCGTTCGCCTCGCCGACCACGGGCGCGTGCCATCCGTTCCAGCAGAACTTCGGAACCAGCGAAGCGGCAGGTGTGGTCCGGGGATCGGAGACGCGGCGTTCTCCGGAGCCACTGCTCCGCCTATTCGAGAGTTGGCTGGAGCAGCGAGGCACCTCACCGTTCGTCGCCTACATCCATCTGCTTCCCCCGCACAAGCCATATGCTGCGCCAGATGATATCGACGCGCTGTTCCGGGGAAAGGAGCCGCCGGACTGGGACGATGCGAGATACCATCCCAAGCAGTACAGCTTTCCCATCCGCCGCACCAAGAATCATGCTGACAATCCAGCGCTGATGCCCCCCGATGTTCCCGTGCAGGACTGGATAAACCTCTACGACGCCAATCTTCGCTACGGTGATTGGGCCGTCGGGCAGGTCATCCGAATGCTGCGAGATGCCGGGGCATTCGACGATACGATCTTCGTCATGACGTCGGACCATGGCGAAGCGTTCGGGGAGCACGGCTTCGTCCTTCACGCGCCGGCAATCCACGACGAGCTGGCCAAGATCCCTCTCCTGATACGTCTTCCCGATGCCAGTCGCACCGGCTCGATCGCCGGTCTGACCCAGAGCATCGACCTTCTCCCCACCTTGCTCCAACTGCTCGCCGTGCCCTACCCGGGAGAGTCGATCCAAGGCCGCTCTCTTCTGCCACTGCTGGCCGGGGAAGCCGAGGCCGTGAACGATTACTCGTTCACCCGCGCCGTGTTCGACGGCGGGAAGTACATGGTCAGAGATCGTCGCCATTCGCTTCTGCTGTTCGGCAATGGGCGTTGGAAAGCACTCTATGACTCAACTGCAGATCCGAGGCAACTGGTCAACGTCATTGGCGAGAAACCGGCGAGCGAAGAGGAACTAGTCGAGGCCTTTCGGGTGTTTGCGGAAGGCCAGCGTCATGGCGTGATGCACTTCCTCGACCCCAGCTTCCCAAAGAAGCCGGCACCCCCTCTGCCCTCCGCGCGGGCTTCGGACATGTCCGAAGATGTAAAGGATGATCTGCGCGAACTGGGGTACCTCAAGTAACGCCGGCGGCCTCAACCGGGAAACCGGGGACAGCTACCTGTTCACGGCACCGTAGATAGGTAACTGTCCCCTTGTTTGCCCCTTGTCTACCCTCACGCTCTCCCCCTAGTAGAGAGTCGGAATCGAGGGATCGAAGATACAGTCAGAGGTCGGAGCCCATGGCCCATAGCCCCTCAACTTCCCGCGTTCGGGGTCGCCCATGCTTGGCGATTCTTTGATCAGCTGCTCCGACCGGAAGTGTTTGACGTGTCCGTCCAGGAAGCCGAGGTTGACACCCCCGCCGTGTCGCGCGTAGGGCAGGCGCAGCTTCCTGTTCAGCAGGAAACTCCCATCGGCCGGCGCGAAGTCGTAGAGCCCGCAGTCCACCGCCCACGTGCAGTACTCCCAATCGGCCCAGCCGCAGGCGCTGTTGGCGCATTCCAGCGCACATATGTCGGGGTAGGCCAGCACGCCGGTGCCAAAGTCCTCTCCCCAATAGCCGGCATCCGCAAACACAACGTACCATCTCGGATCATCGACGTCTCGCATCTCCAGGTCGCAGGCCTCGACGTTGGCGCCGATCGACTGAACGAACCCGGTCTCGGCCGCCATCCCTTGGGTCACGCTGTCCGTCACGTCTCCGCCCCATCCGGCGGGCCAGGCCGTGTAGCAGGGGCCAAAGCCCATCCCGCTGCCCCACACGCCCTGATGCAGTTGGAGATGCGATAGCCAGTCCTCGGGGCCGATGATGAAGGCCGCCGAAGACTCCAGCCGCGCCGCCGGACAGCGCCAGAGGTCCCGGTCTCCCAGGTAGGAATCGAGGATCACCGGCCACCGCAGATAGGGGTTCGCCTGTCGCGCCCGGGGACAGTCTTCGAGGCTCCAGCCGTTGCCTCCCGGGGCGGTGTTGAAGTAGGCCAGGACCTCGGGTCGGTGTTCGCTCGGCGGCAGCCTGTCGTCGGTGTCCGTCAGGTACATCTGGAGGGCGACGGCGATCTGCCTCATGTTACCGATGCAGTTGTCCCCCTTCCTCCGGGGGCGCCATGGCCTTCCGAACGCCGGCGCCAGGACAGAGGCGAGTAGGACTACGAGGAGGGCTAGGACCAGGACTTCAGTGAGGGTGAAGCGTGCGCGTCCGACACGCCGTTCGCAACTCACGTGAGCAGCCTCCTTGTATCTGGTGTGCCCGCCTTCAGCCGCCTCGTTACAGGCGCGGCCGAACTGCGAGCCCGCCCCTCCTGCCTACTCACCAGAGGCAAGTGCCCACTCGGCGCGAATCCGAGGTGTATGCTACCGGTTCGACCGATGGAAGTCAATGGCGCAGCGATGGGAGAGATCGGAACGCCTCCAGAGGACCCGGATGCAGCTTCCATGAGACGTCCCTCTGTCGGCGCTCAGTCGGCACGAACGGCTGAGCCGCGCTCTCGCGCATCGCCTGGCCGGGTCCGAGGGAACGAGAGCGTGGGTGGAGAACCCATGAGCAAGTGCCAGCGAACTGGCGATACGAGGGGGTCACGGCACCGGTTGCGTGCCAACCTGCTGAGACACGTCGTGCTTGATCCCGCGACTGCACGGAGGTCGGAGTGAACATAGGGCAACACGTAGCCGGGGTGCTGTTCCTGCTGCTGATTCTGCTGGGGCCCGCACCCCTCTGCCTTGCCATCGTGGTTGGCTTGCAGCGCGAGAGGCGCCCTCTCGGCGTGGCGGGGAACTCGCTGGTGCTGCTGCTGAGTTGGTTTGTCATGCAAGCCGCCATTGTGCTCAGCCTGGGGATCGCCCATCATCTCACTCGCCTGAGTATCGGGCTCACAGAAATCGCTGTACTGGGGCTCGGCGCTGCCGTTCTGCTGCGAGTCGATCCCGGCCTGGCCACGTGTGTGAACCGCGCCTTCAGACCGAATCCTCGTCTGAAGTGGTATGAGGCCATGGTGACCGTGGGTCTCCTGTCTCTTCTTCTCTCACTTCTCTGTCGCTCCGCCGTCAATCCGATCACAAACTTAGACTCGCTTGCCTACCATATGCCGGCGATGGCGACGTGGTACCAGAGCCACTCCTTGGAGATGCCGGTCATTGAGTGGACGCTGTTCAGCTACTACCCCTATGGTTGGGAGACCATCTCCTTCTTGTTCCTGATCCCGTTTGCGGAGGACTTCCCTGTTGCACTGCCCAACCTCGGGGCCTGGGCTCTGCTGGGTCTGGCGATCTACTGCCTTGGCCGCGACTCTGGCGCGAGCAGGGCCGCCGGACTGGCGGCGGCCTCTCTGGCACTCACCGCCCCGATTGTCGGGCCGCACGTCAATACGATGGAGGTCGATCTCGCTCTTGTAGCCTTCGTAGTCGCGGCGCTCTACATGGGGCTGCGCTATGTTCGGCTCGGGTCGGGCGCCTACCTGGGCCTGCTCCTGGCCGCGATGGGACTGGCGGCGAGCGTCAAGACCTCCGGCCTCACCTATGCAGCCCTGCTGATGCTCGTCGTCACGGCGGGACGCATTTCAGCTCGGGCTGCGCGCCGCGCTCCACAAGATGCTCGTCTCTCGGCACCTCTGTTTGAAAGAGCCGCGACGGTGCTCGGCGCCTGGTTTGCCCTTTACATTGGCGGGTTCTGGTATCTCCGCAACTGGCTGGAGGTAGGCAATCCGTTCGGGCCGATAGCCATCAGGCTTGGTGGTCTGATCAACCTGCCGGGCACCTATGATCAGGACCACTTCCGAAGGAGCACCCTGCTGAGCGTCTTCCATCCCTGGAGCTACGTTGACTGGAAGATCCTGTTTGGACAGATCTGGGAGCAGTTCAGCTTTGCTCTGCTCGTGTTCTGCCTACTGGTGCTGGCCGCACTGGTGTCTCTTCCTCTTCGCAGGCGGCAGGCAGCACCTTGGCCGTTGCTGGGCTTAGTCGTCTCTGCCGGAGCGACGTGGTGTCTCTACATCATCACGCCGTACAGCGGCGACAACGGATGCCACCGATGGCTCGTGAATGCTGGGTGGATCGGCCAGTCCCTTCGGTTCGCCTTTCCCTTCTGGGCGATGACGGCGGCTGCGGCAGCAGTCGCAGCGACCATGCTGGGGGTCTGGCCCGTGGCGCTTGCTGGACTGGCAGTCGCAGGCATAGCGACCGGCTTCTTGGCACTGCGAATGATCTACCTGCTGCCCCTAGCCCTAACCATGGTGTTCTGGATTGTGACGGCGTGCCTGCCAGGTTGGACCCGTGCGCGCATCCGGAGTGCGCGCAGTCGACGTGCACTGTCAGTGGCAATCGCTGTGGTGGGCCTGGTCGCCGTCACGGCCGGGGCGTTCGCCGCGCGGCGGGAGAGGGATCGGCGGCGCAGAGAGGCCTATGGCGGAATACAGCACTACGTCGACGAGCATGTGAGGCCGGATGAGGTGATCGGGCACTTCATGAACACCCAGAGCTACCTGCTGTATGGCAGGGACTTCAGCCGAAGAGTTGTCTACATCCCACTGAAGTCCCTTGACCGGAACGAGTGGCTGGATCACCTTGAGAAGCAGCAGATCACAGTCATCGCCGTCGGGCCCTTTGCAAGGCAGGATAAGGCATGGGACATCTTCCTCTTCTTCGAGGAGGGTGCTATGCCCGTGGTCCGCGTCGTCGGAAGCGACTTCAGCAAGCTCACGTTCCTGTACCGGGTCGCGGAAGAGCAGAGCGATGCGGCCGGGGGCTGACCGGCCGCCCCTGAGGGATCCCGAGTTTGTCTCGCCACTGCCTCCGCGGTCATGGACAGCTGTCGCTTCCACACAGCTGCCTCACACTGGCAGGGCGGCCCTGAGCTGGCATGATCCGGCGGTGGTGAGAAAACCCCTTGTTCGTGTCGTTCTGTGAGGAGACAAGGGGCACTGGGCTCTATCGCGGACGAGGTGTCCTCAGCGTAGCGAGAGGGCGCTGCAGTGCGCGGGGCCGCCCAGGCCATGTAGCGAATTCGTACATCATCCTGGAACCAATTGCCCCCGGCATGCGTCTAACAGTCGCAGCTCAATCAGCGACGCCACCTTCAGGGTGGAGCGAGAGGGGCCGCAATCATCGGCGGTCCCTCTTCCTTTGGCAGTGCCTGCCTCCGGCCCTATTCGCGGCCCAACCACGGGTTTAGCCACGGTGTCGAGAAGGTGAGGCAGCCCTCCCGGCGGCCGGCGTCTCTCGGCCTTCTGCGCTGAAAGTGCGTGACGCTCTGTAGACCGTCAGTCTAGAAGCATCACTTCAGGTAACCCAGGGCCTCGAGCTTCTTCCTCACGTCGGCGGGTATGGCATCCGGGGCCGTCTTCGACGCAGGCTGAGGCGACCCACGGAGGAACTCCTCCGGCGAGTGTCGCTGACCGTCGGCGTAGTCGTGGTAGAGGTCCAGGAGTCGGTCGACCTCCTGCCGCCGATCAGGCCGGTAGTGCATGATGTTCTGACTCTGCTCGGGGTCGGTGCGAAGGTCGTAGAGCTGCCACCACTTCCAGTCCTTGTACAGGAGGAGGGCGGAGTGGTCGTCGCGCACCATGTACTTCGGCGGATTGAAGGACTTGACCACCGTATAGTCCGCCGCGCTGTCTGCAGACCCGGCAAGGACCGGGAGGAGAGAGGGGCCCTGGATGTCTGCGGCCGGAAACGGAAGCTCGAAAAGGTCGCAGAGAGTGGGCAGCAGGTCGATAGTCTGCGTGAGGCAGCCAACGCTCTTGCCCGCCAGCTGTCTGCCGGGGAACCGGACGATGAGAGGGATGTGGCTCGCTTCGTCGTGTACCGCGTCCCGATGCCAGATGTAGCCATGTTCGCCGAACGCTTCACCGTGGTCCGATGTCACGATGACGAGGGTCCGGTCGAGGACGCCGACGCGGGCGAGCAGATCGAGGACTTCCCCGACGGCCCAGTCGGCATAGCGCAGGTTCGCGTCGTAGAGGTTGATCCACCCGGGCAGCGGCGGATACGCCTCGACCACGCGCTGATCTCCGATGGGGAAGTCGAACTCCAGTGGTGAGTAGTTCTCCGGGCTGTAGCCGGGCGGAGTACTATCCCGGAAGAGATCGGTGAACTCGGCAGGCTGCTCATACGGCGCATGGGGGGGCAGGAAATGGACGTAGACGAGGAACCGCGACTTCCCGTTGGTGCTCAGCCAGTTCTCGAGGTGCTTCAGCAACTCTCGGGAGGAGAGGCGCTGCTGCTCCATCGGCCCGGGCCGGTAGTAGGCCTCTTCGAAGTGAGTGCCCACGTGCAAGTCGGGCGACGCCACGGGGTTGGAGCTGAACAGGGCAGTCCTGTAGCCCGCTCGCCGGAAAGCAGAGGCGAGGGTGAAGTCTGGTTCGAGCGACTCCGTGATGTTGTGGATAATGCCGTGAGTATCGGGGAACTGGCCGGTGAACAGCGATGAGGTGGATGGTCGCGTGTCGGGCGCCTGACAGTGATGGTTGGTGAATAGCACGGAGTCCGCGGCAAAGAGGTCTATGCTCGGTGTCGTGTCTCTGGGATAGCCGTAACAGCCCACATGGTCTGCACGGGCTGCGTCCATGACGATGATGGCAACGTTCCCATCCTCGAGCGATCGACGCAGCGTGGACACTCCGGCCGAGTCAGGCGTCAGACCCTCTTGCTGCGCCCCGTGCGCCGCGTGTTGCACCGGAGCCAGGCTCGCGAGCAAGACAATCGCTGTAGCGAGTGGCCGCCGAAAGCCGCTTCCTCCTAGGAGCACTAACGCCCTCCGCATTCCGCACTGCTGATCAGTGTATTCGAAAACGCCATCGCCGACCCGAGCCGCAACGCGGAGGCGGCTGGAGACTGGTAGCCCATGAGGGGTCGGGCCCGCCCGAGGCGAACTATAGGAGGTTTCGACGCAGTGGAAGAGTTCCCTACGAGCCGGTGGCCGGCCTCCCGCTGCGCCGACCCAAGGGCCCTGGCAATGTGGGCCGCCATCGGGTCGTGAGCGGGGACATAATCGGGTGGACGTCTGGGCAGCCGACCCGGCAGACGGCCTGGGGATGAGCTAGCGCTCTTGCTTGCCGTCGCCCACCGTGGCGGCGCCCATCCCGTAGGGGTCGTACCCGTCGAGTTCATCGAGGGGGTCATCGGCGGACCCCTGTTGCGTCGCCGCTGCCTCAGCTGGGCCGGAGGGCTGCGCCGCCTCGTCGGACGCTTGGTTCGGGTCCACCCCGAGCTCGCTCAGCCGGGTCAGCGCGAGATCGCGCCAGGCCCCGTAGGCGAAGTCTCGCATCAGGCGCAGGAAGAAGGTCGCCGCCTCCGCCTTGAAGGCCGGGAGGGTGAGGGCGATCTCGCCCGCCCGCACCAGGGAAGTCTCGGTGCGCGGACCCGCGCCTCCGTCCAAGGCCAGGTCGTGGTAGATGTGGAACGCCTCCTCCTTCTGCCCGCATTCGTCGAGCGCGCGGGCAAGCGGGAAGAGAAGCTCCACAGGCAGATCGGGCGATTGCCCCTCTTCGGTCAGCGACCGCCAGGCCGCCACGGCACTGCCCGCATTGCCCTGCCGCAGGGACAGCTCCAGCGACTTGGCATAGGCCTGTCTGGCGACCTCCGGGCTGCCGCTCTGCTCGCGTGCCTGTGCCAGGGCGTGCCACAGCTCGGCATCGTCCGGCGTCTTCTGCACCATCTGCTCCAGGTCGCCTCTCTGCTCGTAGACACCGAACTCGCTCGAGGCTATGCTCCTTCCTTCGACGGCATCGGTGCGGGCCACGTGCCGGTTCAGGCCCAGCAAGAGTGCTCCCGCAAGCCCCACCGCGAAGCCGCCGACGTGGGCCCAGTGTGCCACCCCTCCGATCCCGGCACCGGCCTGCGCCTGCATTGCAGTGAGGAGGAGGCCCTGCATAACCTCCCACCCTGCCCACAGCCCGAGGAACACAGGCGCAGCGATCTCCGCGACGCCTGTTCGCCAGATGTACAGCAGGCCCACGAGGTACCAGACTCTCACCTTCGTCTTCATGAAGCACACCGAAGCGAGGCCCATGATGCCGGCGATCGCGCCGGAGGCGCCGATGACAGGGACTTCGAGCTCGCCCGGTGCGGCGACCGCGCCCATCAGTCCGTGCAAGAGCGAAGCGCCGAAGTTGGCGGCGAAGTAGAACCCCAGCAGCACGCCGGGTCCCAACACATCTTCGGCGATGGTGGCGAACAGCCAGAGGAAGAGCATGTTGCCGGCGAGGTGCAGAAGTCCCCCGTGCATGAAGGTGGCGAGGACCCACATCAGCGGGTTGGGGTGTGCCGGCACGAATCCCTCCGGCATGCGCTCTCCCAGGGCAATCTGGATGCCGAAGACCACGATGTTCAACAGTATCAGCAGATATGTCACCCAGGGCGCCCGCCAGCACGGACGCGTTGTGCCTATAGGTAGGAAGAAGAACATCGTTCTCGCCCTTCCCTGACCGGCCGCATTCACACCGCATTCCAGCGAAAGCCGCCGCTCCACTCTATTCCGCATTTCCGACCCGCCCCGCGGCCCGGAAACGTGTGCCGACGCGGTCCGCTCCGGCGCCTGTCTGGGCCTGCCTGGACCGGCGGGGGCGCAGGCCCTCTTAGTTATGGGCAACGGGTCTCAGAGCCGCCCGGGGGCGATCTGGTGTCTCTGGCGGCGACAAAGCGCCCGCCGCCGCTACGGGCGCGGGCAGGAGCGGGGACTCGCGCTCCTCGCCACAAGCGAGCGGCCCGCCCTTGGGAGGCGGGCCGCGTCTTGTTGAGTACGCCCCTGTGCTGTGCAGGCTACTTCTTCTTGTCCTTGTCCTTGCCGCCGCCCTTGCCTCGGCCGATCTGGGAGAGGATCTCGACTCCGGCGGGGGCAGAGAGCGTAACCGAGGTGAGCTCGGCTTTGCCCGGCTTCTTCCCGAGCTTATCGAAGGTGAAGAGCAGTATCGTCCCTTCGTCTCCCGACAGAGTCTCAGCGATTGCCGTGTAGGCGATGGCCTTCACGACTCCGCCCTTGTCGTTGTCCATGAGGGCCCAGGAGGTCGTACCCGTCAACAGCTCTCCAGCGGACATGCCAGCGTAGCTCAGCGTACTGGCGTCGTAGGCAAGCTCAACCTGGATGCCAGCAAGGCCGGTGCAGTCGGACAGCTCCACGGCCAGCGTGGTCTCTGTCTTGGTGCTGGCTGTTGAAGTGGTGACGACGACCGGCTCGGATTCGCCCGGCGCGGCCGCCGCTCTTGCTGCTGTCGGCACCGCGGCCATGGCCCCCATCGCCTCCTCCGCACAGGCGGTGACGTCGAGCACGTCCACTACATCATCGCCGTTTAGGTCGCCCGACCAGAGCTGCCAGTCCTCCCATGTGCCACGGTCGATGGCCATGTTCGCTATCTTGACCACATCGAAGATGTCCGTGGTGTAGTCCATGTTCGGATCGGCCTTGCCGACACTACCGACCCAGTTGGTGAAGGCGGCCATCTCTTCCCAGCGAGCGCGGACCTGTATGAGTTCCGGCCGAGCCTCAGTAAGTGTGAGGTCACCAGACCACACGCCGTCCACCAATGCTACGCTGGTCGGCGAGACGATGGGCAGTGCCTGCATCGGCCATTGAGCCCAGGCGTCGAGGGCGTCGAGCTGGAGAGAAGCGTCGCAGCCCAGCATGACGGCGCCAACGCGGTCTCGAGCGGTAATGGTCACGGGGAACGGGATTGGGTCATCCGGGTCGGCGCAGACGGGATCAGGAGCTGCCGAGATCTCCAGGGAAGCGAAGGGGATGGTGCGGACGCCGCCGCCGAGGGCGATCCGCTCAAGGGGATCACCCCAGTCATCGGACAGCCGCAGGTCGTCGAAGGTCAGCAACTGTGTGTCACCCGGTTGGGCAGCCGGATCATTGGTGACGTCGACGTCGAACAGATGACCGGACCCGGTTAGACTCTGAGTCCCCGGGTCAGGCGCGTAGGCCAGGAATGACGCTACGTCAGGACCAACGGAAGGCCCGAGCATTACCCAATCGGAGATCGAATCACCCAGGAGCACTGAATCCAAGGAGAGCGTCTCGCAGCATCCCGTGTAGCGGACCCACGCCTGGGAACCGGCAAGGCTCTCTGCATCCACGATGCCGATCTTGGGAGTTACACTCTCGCCGGGCAGCGCATTCAGACCGTCGATCCAGACTCCTGTCGGCATCCAAGACCCATACGTTGCACCACTGAAGGGCGGACTGGACCTAACTGTCTCGCGGCCGGAACCATCCGGGAGAATGCGACAAACGGCCGCGTGGTTCTCTGTGAAGTATATGAGCCCGTCCAAGGGCGACCACCCAATCGGACGCTCCCCCACGCCCGGGGTCGCAGTCAGCTGAGTCTCGACTCCGGTATCCACGTCTATCGTCCAGACATCGACCCCTGGACCGCCGTAGGGCTCATCCCAGATCCCTCGCGTGAAGACCACTCGACTTCCGTCAGGCGACCAGGACGGCTGCCTCTCCATGTAGTCGGGATTGCTTGTGAGTTGGCGCACAGTGGGACCGCCAGGGTCATCTATCCCCTCCGCGAGCCAGAGATGGCACCTCTCGTTCCCCCCCGGGCCCTCGCGGAAGACTATGCGGGAGCCGTCGGGCGACCACTTAGGCTCATTCATGTTTCCCCAGGCTGGTACAAGAAGCTGCTGACCTGTGCCATCAGCATCTACGACACAGAGGCCCCATGGTGGGTCTACGAACCCGTGACCCACGTAAGCGATGCGCAGCCCGTCTGGCGACCACGTGGGCAACCGCCCGAGGATCGGCTCATCATACTCGTCCAGAAGCCAACTCGGCTCTTGACCAGGATGCTCAATGAGGGCGCTTAGGTCCATCACGGTCAGCCTGTAGTTGCGTTCGAGAGCGATCTGGCTACCGTCTGGCGACCACTCCCCAAAGTCGCAGCCGGGGCAGAGGCACTCAGGAAGCGCGCCCGGTCCCTCAGAAGATCTGGTCAGGCGCACCACGTTCGAGAAATCGGCATCTGCGACGAGCAGCTCAGGTCCGTACAGGTCGCCGGGCATGCAGCCGGAGAAGAGCACCTTGCCATCTGGCACGACTGAGAGCCGCACCACTTCGTTGTTCCCGGTGTCAGCGACCCAACACCAGCCGTTCGTTGAATCCACCGAAGCGGAACGAGGAGCGTCAAAGCCAGGGCCCTGCCACAATGCCACTCCGCCTTCCGAGAGGTGAGCCACGTGGCCGGACCAGTCCGCCACCCAGCATGAGCCGTCCGCCTCATCCACGGACACAGACAGGGGGTAGCTGACGGTTGGGCCGCGCCACAGCTCGGTGCCGTCTGCCGCCAAGTGCACTACCTCACCGTTGTCCTTGTCGGCCACCCAGCAGGAGCCATCCGAGGGGTCCACAGAGACGCTATTGGGTTCGTCGAAGCCCGACAGGCGCAGCAGTTCAGCGCCAGCTTCAGATAGGTGCACCACCTGATCGTTGCCGTGGTCGCCTACCCAGCACGAGCCGTCCACTGGGTCGACTGCTATCCCGTACGGGTAGTGGAAGCCATCTGTTCGGGACAGTTCCGCCCCATCTGCTGCCAAGTGGACTACTGCAAGGCCGCTCACCCAGAGGGTAATCCAGCAGGAGCCGTCCGTAGGGTTCACCGAGACCTGCGCAGGATGGAGGAGCCCCCCCTTCCGCAGC
>JALGXV010000279.1 GCA_029821885.1 Candidatus Hebobacteria bacterium | reverse complement strand
TCCCACTTCTGGGCCACCTCATAGGTGTTCAGAGTCCATTTCACGTGACACCTCCTCAGAGTCGTTCTGCCCCGATTCGGGGAGGGGCCGCCGTCCTCCTCTTGGGGCGGCCGGGCCGACCGGGCGCTCGGCCGGCAGCCGAGGCGACGCGTCTTGCCGTCACCGACTAGCCTTGCTAGAATCCGGCGGGAGGTGGGTGCGATGCCCTTCTGCCCGCAGTGCAGATTCGAGTACACGGCCGGCGTCTCGCGGTGCCCCGACTGCGGCGCCGAGCTCGTCGACTCCCTGCCGGCGGATGAGCCCGCGGCCCAGAGCGACTTCGCAGAGGTCGAGCTGTGCGTTGTGACGGGTGAGCTGCATGCCAAGCTCCTCCAGAACGCACTGGCCTCGCAGGGCATTCGCTCCCGCGTGCAGAGCCCGTGGCCGTTCGACAGCCCATTCAGCCTTACCAGGCTCCCATCGCCCATCGGGAGCGGCTTTGATGCCGCCATCAGGGTCCTGGTCAGCCGCTCGGATCTGGCCCGGGCACGGGTCGTCTACGAGGACTTCGAGCGGCACGGAGGCGCCGCTGCAGACGAGTTTGAGTCGCCCGACTGAGAGCCGAGCCGAAGCACACCCGCCGATGGAGGAGGCATGACCGACCGCGAGCGCGTGCTCGCCGCGCTGGCTCACAGGGAGCCCGACCGGGTCGCGATCGACCTGGGCGGGACGGAGTCATCGGGCCTGACGGCCCCCGCCTACAACAGGCTCAAGCGCCGCCTCGGCCTGGCCGAGGGCTGCCGCGTCTTCGAGCCCTACCAGCACGTCGCGCTGGTCGAGGACGAGGTCAAGGACCGCTTCGGCATTGCTACCTACCCCGTGATCGTCGAGCCGCGGCGATGGCGGTCGTCTCGCCTTCCCGACGGCAGCCCCTGCGAGGTGCCGGAGGGTTGGCGGACGGTCATTCGGCCGGATGGCTCCGAAGAGGCCGTCGATCCGTCGGGCGGGGTCATCGGCCGGCGGGCCGCGAGCGGCTTCCACTTCGATCCGGTCAACCCGCCCATGGCCGATGTGGAGTCGGTCGCCGACATCCCGAAGTACCGGGATGTGATCCACAGCTTCGACGCGCCCGCCTTCGCGGACGAGAGCGTGGAAGAGCTGGCCACCCGCGCCCGCAAGCTGCGGGAGGCCTCCGAGCGCGCCGCCATTCTCAACTTCCAGGCCCACATTCTGGCGGCCGGGCAGCTCCTGCGCGGGTTCGAGAACTTCATGTCCGACCTCTTGCTCAACGCGAAGCTGGCGGAGGCGCTCTTGACGGAGCTGGTGGACGGCTACTGCGAGGGGGCGAACACGCTCTTCCCCGCGCTGAACGGCCTGGTCGATGTGATACTGGTGAACGACGACCTCGGCACCCAGGCCGGGCCCATGTTGTCGCCGGAGGTGTACCGGGCGCGGATCAAGCCCCACCAGCGTCGGCTGTTCTCCCATCTCAAGTCGATCAGCGGCCGTCCGCTGCTGCTGCATTCATGCGGCTCGGTGCGGTGGGCGATCCCGGACTTGATCGAGGTCGGCATCGACGCGCTCAATCCCGTTCAGGTATCGGCGGCCGGGATGGAGTCGGCTGGGCTGAAGCGCGACTTCGGCCGCGACATCACCTTCTGGGGCGGGGGGTGTGACACCCAGCACGTGCTCAACCGCGGCACGCCGGCCAAGGTGAGGGAGGAGGTGAAGCGGCGCATGGGCGACCTCGCGCCGGGCGGCGGCTTCGTCTTCTGTCAGGTGCACAACATCCAGCCGGAAGTGCCGCCCGAGAACATCGTCGCCATGCTGGAAGCGGCCGCCGAGTTCGGAGGCTACTGACTTAGGGTCCGCGTCCGTCTAGACGCCCAGGCCGGGCGCGCCGAGTTCGATGAAGGCGTCGAGCATGAGGCGCTTCGTCTCGTCGGGAACGCCGATGGCGGCGCCGTCGCCGTAGTCGCTCAGCACGAACCCCCCGTCGGGCGTCCCCCACCGGTCCAGCAGCAGCGCGGCCTCCTCACGAATCGCGTGCGCGTCACCTCGGGGGAGGGTGGCCTGGATGTCGCAGAGGCTCTCGAAGCAGATGCGGCCGCGGTAGCGCCGGCCGATCTCCTCGATGCCGAGGTTGCGCGGCTGCTGGAGGTTGACGACATCGAGGCCGCAGTCGATCCACTCGCCGATGACCTCGTTGACATGCCCGCAGGAGTGCATCCAGGCGTGCATTCCCGCGTCGTGGATGGCGTCGAAGAGACGCCGGTAGCGGTCCTTGAAGAACTCCCGCCACATGGGGAGGCTGAGGAAAGCCGCCTGCTGTGTACCCCAGTCGTCCGTCATTCCGAAGCCGTGCACCCGACCGCGGAAGCGCTTGCCGATCTCACGGGCCACACCGATGGGATACTCCAGCACGCGGTCCGCGAACTCGTGTACATCGGCCCGCCGCTCGTGCATGTCCACGAAGAGTTCCGGCATGCCGTGGAGGAAGTGCATCCGCTCGAAGAAGGTGAAGCCGCAGCCGGCCACCACGTACTTGTCGCCAGCGCCCTCGAGGTCGTGGGCGGCCAGCTCGTAGCGCGCATCATCGGCCGGGTCCGGCCAGCGAATCTCGTCCATCCGGTCGAGGGAGGAGAGTGGGTGGCCTGTAGGCTGGCCCATGTTGACGATGCCGCTGCCCTCCGGCGGCGTCTCCCAGACACAGCCCCACTCATCGGCGTTGGGCTGGGATGCCTGCCAGCCGGCCGCGGGCCCGACACCGGCCCAATGGGTGTCATCGACGTCGAGCGCGGCGAAGCGGATGGGAATCCGCTCCGGGCGCTCGAACTCAACCGCCCGCCTGACGATCTCGTAGCTAGTCATGAATACTTGACCGAAGAGCAACGCGGGTGCAAGGTCAGAGCTTCGCGAGCTGCTCGCGCAGGAACTTGGCGGCTATCACGATGTCGGCCGCGGGGTCTTCGCCGACCTCGCGCTCGATGGTGAGGAAGCCGTCGTACCCGATCTCCTTCAGCGCGCGGAGGTACCTCGGCCAATCGACCTCTCCCTCTCCCAGCGGCACCTCGCCGCGGTTCGGGCCTGGCCCGATCCCATCTTTGGCGTGCGTGTGGACGATCAGGTCGCCGAGATCGTAGACCCCCTGTACGGGATCGAAGCCCCTCATCACCATGTTGGCCGGGTCGTAGTTTGCCCGAATCGACTTCGCTCTCAGTCCCCGCAGGAAGGATGCCAGGACCGCTCCCGACTCAGGCCCGGTCTCGCTTGCGAAGAACACGCCGATCTTGTCGCCGTGTGAGCCGATCTCCTCCAACGCCTCCGCCGCGGTCGCGTAGGCGGGATCACTCGGGTCCTCAGGAATGCGGCCAATGTGCGATGTGAAGACCTTCACGCCCATGGAGGCCGCCATGTCCATCATGCGCTTCGTCTTGGCGACGTCCTCCTCGATGTGGTCCGGCGTGACGAAGCCGCGCCCGAGGTCGCCGCAGAGCGCGGATATCTCCATGCCGAGGTCCTCGAGCTTGGCGAGCAAGGCTTTCTTCTGCTCTTCGGTGGTCAGGTCGGGATCGAGCTCTCCGACCGGATGGTCGGGGTCGTAGTAGGTGATGTTGGTCGCCCAGATCTGCACGCCGTCGACCTTCAGCGCGGCGGACGCCTCCAGCGATTCGTCGAAGGGCTTGCGAAACGACGTCGTCATTGCGCCGATCTTCATCGCGGTTCTCCCCAGTAAGCTGGCAGTCTACTTCTCATCCTCAGGGCAATCCCCTTCACCGCTCTGCCGCGGTGCAAGGAGGTGGAGCCCGCGCGGCCAAGACTAGCTCCGACCAAGACGGCGAGAGAGGGCCGATATGGAGTACCGCGACTTCGGAAACACGGGACTGCGGGTATCGGAGATCGGGCTGGGATGCGGTCCGTTGGGCATCGATCCGAACGGCGACTACGCGCCGCTGCTCAATCGCGCGCTGGAGGTCGGCATCAACTTCTTCGACTCGGCCGACTTCTACAGCAGCTACCGCAGCGAGGAATGGCTCGGCAAGGTGCTCGCGCCCCATCGCGCCAAGGTGATCATCGCGACCAAGTTCGGGACCATTCCCGGCAAGGGCAAGGACTTCAGCGTGGGGCATATGCGGAGGTCGCTGGAGGAGAGCCTGCGGCGGCTGCGCACGGACTACATCGACATCTACCAGCTCCACAGCCCGGCCCCGTCGGTCCTCGACGACGAGGAGCTGCTGTCCGCG
>JALGXV010000278.1 GCA_029821885.1 Candidatus Hebobacteria bacterium | reverse complement strand
ATTGCACAGTTGCATCTGGCTTGCATGCCTCGGCGATGGCGGCGTCGTATAGCGCGGCCCAGCGAATGGCGTAGGCCGCCTCGCGGGCGTACAGCTTCCCGATCTCGAACGCGTCGTCAGCGGCGCCCCGCGGGTCTCCGGCATTGATCAAACCGAGGGCATGCGATGAGCGCGCCAGCGAGACGATGTTCGGATAGAGGACGAGCTGCCCAGCTTCGACTGCCGGGAGGCCTGCCCTCGTCATCTCCAGCAAGAACTTGTCGAAGGGCTCCTGCTTGTAGACGATCTTCTCGGGATCGATGTCTCGCACCCAGACAGCGGAGACATCCTGGGCGAGCACTCGATCCTGCTTCTCGATGATGGCCGTGGCGATGAGCTTCTGTCTCTCGATGCCGTCCTCTGTGGTGCCTGGGAGGCGATCCCACTTCACATCCCCGGTGTAGTGGGCGTACGACACGAGCTTGTCGAGCACGCCGTGCCGCTCCCTGATCTGTTCCGGCGACCACCCCTCAACGGCCGCTCCCATGGCCGAGCCGATCCACGACGCCGCGATGCAGCCGCGGAACTTGTCTTTGAGCGTCACCATCAGATTGCATCCTCCTGAGTAGAGGCCCTCGCCATCCTGCTCTCCGCGCGGGGCCGGTCGTCCCACTAGTTAGCGCCTGTGGCAGCGACTCCCTTTCCCTCTAGCTCGCTCCGCTCTAGCGATCTGCTCGTGCCCCTTCGATGCCATCGGCATACCCCGGGGTAGCCTACTCATTCGCAACTCACGGCGCCTTGACCTGGGTCAAGAGAGAGACACGAATGGAACCACGCAGGCCGAGTCGGGTGGGTCGCCGGTGAGCCGGACTTGGCCCTTCTCCTCCGCTTCGTCGCAGTGCAGCAGTAGCCACACGGCGCACGTGCCAAGCCGCCAGGGCCAAGCCGAGGCGCAGGAGCGAGCGCTCCTGCCCTTCGCGGAGACCTGCGGTAGCGTCTGGCTCTAGTGCACGGAACAGCTAATGCACGGGTCGTAGGCGCGCACGAGCATTTCGAGCTTCAGCTCGACGTCGTCCTTCGGCTGGTCGGCGATCTGCTTGGCAAAGGCCTCGAGATCGCGGTCCAGGTTCGCGTAGTTCTGGTTTGTGGGGATGATGCAGTTCGCCTCGACCAGCCGCGCTCGTTCATCATAGGTATAGTCGTGGATGAGCAATCCTCGCGGCGCCTCGACCACTCCGACTCCCCGGCCGTGCTTGGTCACGGGCGGGATATCCTCCTCCTTGAGGCCGCGGGCGAGGAGCTGGTCCATGAGGGCGATGGCGTCCTCGATCGAGTGGACCGTCTCGACGAACTGAGCGATGTTGTTCATGAACGTGCTGCATACGGGCGGCTTGAAGCCGAGCTCCTCCATCACCTTCTGCGCCTCGGGGTGGAGCTGCTTCCAGTTGTTGTTCACTCGGGCGAGCGCGCCCACCATGTAGCTATCTCGATTCCACCTGCAGTGCTTGGCAGTGGAGTGGTCGACAAGGAACTCGCTGAACGCATCGAGATAGTCATCCGCCGCTACCTGTCCGCCATCGGTCGACACGATATCGCCGGCGTAGAAGCTGTAGTGGTCGGGCTGCTGGAGAGAAACGTACTCCGTCTCTCGCTCGAAGGCCGGAAGCTCCAACTGCTTGAGCAGCTCGACCGTCGTCCTCATGTCTTCGCGGAGTCCGACAAACCGCTCGCGCATCTGTGCGAGCGCGGTCGCGTCGGGCATGGACGTATAACCCCCTGGCACGACGGCCACCGGATGCGTGTGCCGCCCCACCAAGACTTCCGCAAGGTCGTAGGCCGTGGTCTTCACGCGGAAGGCGAGATTCACGGTGTCCGGATCCGTCTCCACCAGTGGGACCACGCTCTTCAGTCCGAGGAGATCCGGTGCCACGAGGAAGTAGACGTGAAGCGCGTGGCTCGACACCATCTCCGCGTCCATTATCAGACGCCGCATCAGTGCAGTCTGTTCGGATACCTCGATGCCCAGTGCCTTCTCGGTGGCCTGCACCGATGCGGAGTTGTGACTCAAGGCGCAGATGCCGCAGATACGGCTGGCGATGTGGGCCACTTCCTCATGGCTGCGCTCGCGCATGAAGGCCTCGAAGAAGCGGTTCGCCTCCACGACCTCGAAGATGGCCTTCTGCACCTCGCCGTTCTTAATCGAGGCGAGGACGTTTCCGTGTCCTTCAACCCGTGTTACGTGGTCGACCCGAATCTCCATGGCTCGGAACCCTTGCTCCTCTTCTTCTGAGGCTCAGCGGCGGCCTCGGCCAACTGCTGGACTCTCGGTGCACGGTGTGAGTAGATCTGGAACATGCCGATGATTTCGTCGAGCGAGTAGTCGTGCTCTTCGAGGACGTCGCGCGCCGCGTCCACGTTGGGATCATCGACGAGGCCGCGACAGCCGAAGCAGCGATGGCCCCGGCTCGTGCAGATGGCGTTGCACCCGCAGCGCGTGACCGGGCCCAGGCAGATCATGCCCTTGTCGAAAACGCACTCATAGCCGTTCAGCTTGCACTCGTAGCACACGGCCTCGTTGGGCACGCGATACGGCCGGCCGAGGAGCAGGTGCTTTAGCACCAAGACGAACTCGCTGGCGTTTATCGGGCAGCCGTAGATCGGCACGTCCACTTCGATCTCGGCACTGATGGGCCGCACCTCGCCGGCCTCGTACTGCTCGGCCTTGTTTCCGTAGGCCAGCTCGAGCAGCTCCGAAGTCTCGAACCGATTGGCCGAGACGTGGGGGCCGCCGAGCGCGGCGCAGGACCCCAGCGCCACCACCAGCCTGGCCTTCTCTCGAATGCGCTTGAGGCGCGGGACATCAGAGTCGCGGGTGATTGACCCCTCGATGAAGGCGATGTCGAACTCATCGCTCTTCTCTGACATCGCCTCCCGCCAGGTGACTATATCCACGTGCTTGAGAACTTCGATCAGCGGCTCGCCGATGCTGAGCACGGTCAGCTGGCAGCCTTCACAGCAGGCGAAATCGAAGAATGCGACTCTCGGCTTGTTACTCACGTCTCGCAGCTCCGCACTTCATGTTTGCACTGCACATCGAAGCTAGATGCTCTCACGGAACTGGCCCAGTTCCGCGCCCGTGAAGACCGGGCCGTCGATGCAGACATACTTTCCCTCAATCTGGCAGTGGCCGCATTTCCCAACGCCGCACTTCATCCGCCGTTCGAGGGAGAAGTAGATGTGATCGTCGGGGATGTGCTTCATGGTCAGCTCTGCGTAGACGAACCGGTACATGACCGGCGGCCCGACCACAGCCGCGACCACTCTGCGCGACGGGTCGAGCGCTATCTGCTCGAACAGGGTCGTCACCACCCCGACGTTCCCCGCCCAACCCTCTGCCGGCCGGTCGATGGTGACGAGAATCTGGTTCCGGTCATCTTCGGCCCAGGCCTTCAGCTCGTCCTTGAAGAGGATGTCGTCCGGGTTCCTGTTCCCGTAGAGAAGCATCATACGCCCGTACTTATCGCGATCGGCCAAGATTGTGTTGACAACGGACCGCAGCGGCGCCATCCCAATGCCACCGGCCACGATCAGACAGTCGGTCCCCTCGAAGTCCTCCATGGGGAACCCGTTGCCGAAGGGGCCGCGAATGCCAACCGCGTCTCCCTCACCAAGGGTGTGGAGCTTGCCGGTTAGCCCGCCCAGCTTGCGTACGCAGAGCTCGAAGCTTCCGTCCTGCGCGGGGGAGGAGCTCACGGAAATGGGGGCCTCGCCGAAGCCATACATGCTCACTTCAACGAACTGCCCGGGCTTGTGTCCCAGGTTCTTGCCACCCGGCAGTTCTATGTCGAACAGCCTGTCCTGAGCCGTCAAGTTCGCGGCACCCTTTATCGTCGCCATCTCCGGCACGAAGAGCGCGTCGGGCCTCTGTTCGGGGAACCGCCTCTCCACGGTCGTCATGGGACTGCTTCCTCCTTCGCTTCGGCCAGCACCGAGTTCAGCACATCGACGAGACCGATGCCTGCCGTGCAGAACTTGCTGCATCGGCCGCAGCCAACGCAGAAAGGCACGCCGTGCTCCCTCAGGAGATAGACGAACTTGCGGAACCAGCGGTGTCGGACGCGGTCGACGCGCTCGCCGCGGAAGTTATGTCCGCCGGCCACCAATGCGAAGTCGAGGAACTGGCAGGAGTCATACCTACGCCCGCGCGTGCCGGTCGTCGGAGGCAGGGCCACCTCGTCGTCGACGTCGAAG
>JALGXV010000277.1 GCA_029821885.1 Candidatus Hebobacteria bacterium | reverse complement strand
CGAGGTGATCCATCTGGGCGAGACTGGCGTCGAGCTGCTGCGCGTGGGAGGGTTCGGCGAGGGATCCATGGACTACCTCGACCTCTCGGTCAATCCGACCGACGGCTCCTGCTGGGTGGGGCAGACGTCTTACGATGATGGTGTCGCCATATCAGAGCGCTCCATGCTGGCAACGCGCGGGGAGGTCGTGCACCTCGCCGCGGACGGCACTGAGCTGACTCGGGTCAGCGGTCTGGACGGCGTCGAGTCCCTTTCGGTCAATCCGACCGACGGCTCCTGCTGGGTGGCGCTAGGCTGGGTGGCGGAAGGCGGCGCCCTTCTGCACCTGGCCGAAGACGGGACGGTGCTGTGGCGTGGGGGCGAGTGCATCTTGTATGTCGGCGTTAACCCCACCGACGGGTCCTGCTGGACGGGTGGCGGTATTGAACGCGCCGTCGCCCATTTCGCCGAGGACGGCACCGAGCTATGGCGGCGGAGCGGCGACTGGTGTGTCGCCGGCATCTCGGTCGATCCCAACGACGGCTCCTGCTGGGTGGTCTGGGAGGACCCCGAATTCCAGTTGGTCCATCTGGCCGAGGATGGGACCGAGCTGTGGTCGCCGGCTGGCTTCATCTATCCCGGCTCTGTCTCTGTCAACCCTGCAGATGGCTCCTGCTGGGTGGCAGACGGGGGCACCGACCAGGTGGTACACCTTTCGGCCGAGGGGGAGGAGCTGTGGCGGGGAGGAGAATTCGACAGTCCCCAACATGTCTCGGTCAACTGGGCCGACGGCTCCTGCTGGGTGGCGGACTCCGGCACCGATCAGGTCGTGCACCTCTCGGCCGAGGGGGATGAACTGTGGCGGGGAGGGGACTACCCATACCCCAGGGATATCTCGGTCAACTGGACCGATGGCTCCTGTTGGGTGACTGTGCTCGAGAACGACGAAGTGGTGCACCTCTCGGCCGAGGGGGAGGAACTGTGGCGGCAAGATGGATTCCGGTGGCCCGAGGGTATCTCGGTCGACCCCACCGACGGCTCCTGCTGGGTGGCCTGCAGGATCAGCGACCAAGTCGTCCACCTCTCGGCCGAGGGGGAGGAACTGTGGCGGGGAGAGGGATTCGAACCCCACCGACGGCTCGTGCTGGGTGGCGGACTCCGGCAACGACCAGCTCGTCCACCTGTCGGCCGAGGGGGTGGAGCTGTGGCGGGGAGGGTGGTTTGGCTACCTGAGGGCCGTCGCCGTCGACCACGGTGATGGCTCCTGCTGGGTGGTGGACGGGGAGCACAGCCACGTGGTTCACCTGGCGCTGATTCCGCCCATCGGTCCCGGGGCCGCATTCATCGCAGCGCCCACGGGCGGCCAAGCGCCGCTCGCAGTGGACTTCTTCGATCTCTCCACCCGCGGCTTCACCTCCTGGTCGTGGGACTTCGGCGATGGCGGCGCCTCCACCCAGCAGCACCCGAGCCATACGTACACGGCCTCCGGCAGCTACAGCGTCAGCCTCACGGCAACCGGCCCCGACGGCGCCGACACAGAGACGAAGCCCGACTACATCACGGTGGGTCCTATGCCGGTGGCCGATTTCCTCGGACATCCGACCATCTGGGGAGCGCCCATGACGGTGGAGTTCACCGATCTCTCGACCGGTGCGCTGACCTCCTGGTTGTGGAACTTCGGCGATGGCGGCACCTCCGACGAGCAGCACCCGAGCCACGAGTACGCGGAGTTGGGGCTCTACACGGTGACCCTCACCGTGAGCGGGCCTACCGGATCGGACACCGAGACGAAGCCGGACTACATCTCGGTGCTAGAGGCGCCGACGATCGGATTCGCCTACTGGCCCTCGAGGGGAACGGCGCCCCTGACGGTGGTGTTCCGGGATATGTCTACCGGTGCCCCCGCCTCCTGGCGCTGGGACTTCGGGGACGGGTCCATCTCCGCCCAACAGCACCCGGCCCATGTCTACGTCAACCCGGGCAAGTACACCGTGAGCCTCACGGCGGTCAGCGAGGGGGGCGGCGGGAGCACCCTCGTGCGCGAGGACCTGATCACGGTCACATTCAGTGACGTGCCCTCCGAGCACTGGGCCTGCAGCGAGGTGCTGGCCTGCACTTTCGCTGGCATCGTGGTGGGCTACCCGGATGGCCTCTACCGGCCCGACTGGGAGATCACCCGCGATCAGGTGGCGGTCTCCATCGCGCGGTCGATGGTCACTCCCACCGGGGAAGCCGGGCTGGCCGACTACGAGCCGCCGGAGAGCCCGACCTTCCCCGACGTGCCCTCCGACTTCTGGGCCTACACCCATATCGAGTACTGCGTCGAGAACGGAGTGGTCGAGGGATATGAAGACGGCACCTACCATCCCGAGTATGAAGTGACCCGCGACCAGATGGCGGTGTACATCGCCCGCGCTTTGGTCGCGCCCACCGGCGAGGCCGCGCTAGCCGATTACGTCCCCGCCGATCCGCGGGACTTCCCCGATGTTGCCTCCGACTTCTGGGCCTACACGCACATCGAGTACTGTGTCGAGAACGGCGTGGTGCAGGGATACGAGGACGGCTACTACCATCCCGAAATCGTCGTCACCCGCGACCAGATGGCGGTGTATGTGGCGCGGGCGTTTGGGCTACTGGGGTAAGGGGGCGCGCTCGGCCGCAACCCAGCGCGCACGAAAGAGCGGGTGGGGTGGTAGCTGGCGGTTGGCGTGTCGACGGGAAGCATCCTGCGTCGGGCCTGTGCTATAATGGGTTGGTCAACGCTACTCGCGTCTGGGGGGATCCACACTCGGCCTCACACTCCGCCCCCGAGGAGGATGTCGCTGTGACAGCTCGACGGCCGACGGCCGTATTGCTGACCCTGGCCGCGGTGCTCCTCGCCCTGGCGGCGGGGGCGGTGGCAGCCCTGGCGGCGCCTCCTGAGATCCAGGATGTCGTGATCGACCGGGGCCGCGACGCGGATTGGTGGGACTGGTCGACGTGGCACACGCGCTATGTGGTGCAGGTGCAAGCCAGCGCCGACGAGCAGCCGGCCCAGCTGTGGCTCGAAGACATGCAGGGCTGCCGTCAAGTCATCCAGACCGACGGCAGCCACTGGTACGACCCCGCGGGCACGAATCCCGGTGGCTCCTGGGAGGATGCCCGCGTTACGGCCGGTCCGGACGACACCTACACGTACGTTTGGTATGAAGCACGGCAAGCGAATCCAATCCCGGACGGCTCCTACACGATCACCGTCATAGGCACCGGCGGCAGCCAGACCTCCCTCACCACCGCGGAACTCCCGGCCGTGCCCGCCGCCGTTCCCGCGCTCACTGCGCCGGCGGCCGAGGGCGTCGTCAGCACCACCACTCCCACCTTCGTGTGGAGCGGGACCTCGGGTTCGAAGACCATGCTCCAGGTGCGGGCGGAGGGCGCGCTCAACTACACCGGGCCGTGGCCGGAGGTGGATGACGCGGCCGAGATCTGGCGGGCCGACGTCACCGGGCTGTCTTCCGTCGTCTACAACTTCGACGCCTCGGGCCCGGCCCTCGATCCCGGCCGGACGTACTTTTGGGAGGTGAGCGACTGGACGGCCGTGGACAACCGCGTGACCGACCCGCGGGTGGAAGTCTGGAACGAGCAGACCGCGCGACACCGCTTCACCGTGGACACCACCTGGCCGGCCCTGCCCTCGCTGCCGGGCAAGCTCGCCTACGAGCACAATATGTTCGGAGGGTGGCTGCCCTACAACCTGGAGGCGATCTTGCAGTACGGCACCACTCCCTCGGAGCGGACGTGGGTCGGCCCCGATGCCTCCCACACGCCGAGCTACTCCTGGGACGGCACGAAGATCGCCTACCGTGTCTCCGATTGGGGCATCCGCGTCGCTAATGCCGACGGAAGCGACTCGGTGCGGCTGTTCGGAAACTGGGCCTGGAACAACGCGGACTTCTCCCCGGACGCCACCTCCCTAACCTACTCGGACGGTGAGTGGCAGGGCTCGTCGCCGCAGCACGTGTTCATCCAGAAGCTCTTCGAGCCGACGCGCACGCTCGTAGTGCGAGCCCGGGGCCAGCGGGCGTGGCAGCCACACTGGTCCCCCGACGGCAAGTGGATTGCCTACGAAAGCCGCGACGATCCCAGCGGGAACGAGGTGTGGCTGGTTCGTCCCGACGGCACCGACGACCACGCCGTTGTCCCCACCTCGGTGGCCGGGCACATGGACGTGACGATCACCTACATGGGCGGAGCCCCCAAGTGGTCGCCGGACGCGAAGCAACTGGGCGTGCAGTTCGGCGCGACGCCCTTCGAAGGTCCCGACATCTCCGGCATCGGCGTCATCCCGATTGAGGGGGGAGAGATCACGCCGATCTGGCTCGACCCCATGGGCTTCGTCTGCTGTGCCTCGGCCTTCTTCGGGACCTGGTCGCCGGACGGGGAGTCGATCGTGTTTCACTCGGGCCACCACCTCCCCTTCGATCCGGACTGGGAGCTGGGCAAGTTCGAGTCGGGCGTGGAGATGTGGCTCATCGACGCCGATGGCGTCGGCCCCCCGACCCGGCTCACCTATGACTACTCCCACCCCTGGGCCCCGGCCTGGTGGGCGCCCAACATGCCGGACGGCAGCGACGTCGCCATCACCAAGGGAAACGCGATCATCACCTTCGCGGACGTGGCCGTGGGGGGCAGCGCTTCGGTGTGCATCGTGCCGGAGGCGCCGGGCCCCGCGCCGGAAGGCTACGAGCTGGTGGGCGACTGCTGGACGCTGCTCATTGACGGGGCCGCGAGCGGGGTCACAGTGGAGCTGGCCTACTGGGACGCGGGCGTCGCCCCGGAGCTGGAACCGGCCGTACGTCTGCTGGGCTGGGTGGCGGAGGAGTGGGTGGACATCACAACCGGCCTCGATACCCTCCACGAGATTGTCACCGGCTACGCCACCGCCCTGTCGCACTTCATGCTGGCGATCGTCGAGTGCTTCGAGGACGTGGACAGCGAGAACTGGGCCTTTGGCCCCATCAACGCCTGTGTCAACGCGGGCATCGTGTCGGGCTACGGTGACGGAACGTATCAGCCCGGCACTCCCGTCACCCGCGATCAGATGGCCGTCTACATCGCCCGCGCCCTGGCCGGTGGGGATGAGAACGTGCCGGAGTTCGCCGGCACCCCAACCTTCCCCGATGTTCCGATTGGATTCTGGGCGCTGAAGTACGTGGAGTACGCGGTCTCTCAGAACGTTGTCGGCGGCTATCAGGACGGCACTTACCATCCTGAGTACCAGGTCACCCGCGACCAGATGGCCGTCTATGTCGCCCGTTCCATCTGCGACCCAACTGGCGAAGACGGCCTCGCCGATTACGTCCCGGCCGACCCGCGTA
>JALGXV010000276.1 GCA_029821885.1 Candidatus Hebobacteria bacterium | reverse complement strand
CGCGTCCACACGTGCAGCTCGGGAACCTCCTGGACTAGGACGGGGACGAACTTGGCGTGCGTTAGCGCCGTGGCCGGGGATGGCGAGGAGATGAAGTGGATCAGCTCCGCTACTTCCGATTCGCCAAGATCCACGATCGGCCGGCGGGCGTAGAAGATGGTGGCGTTGCGCTTCGCGTAGTAGACGCCGAGTGGCTCATACTCGGGAAGCGCGCCGGCCGCGAACTGGGCGAGTTCCTTCCGGGGCTGTGCCTGTATCTGCGCGAGCCGGAGCTTGAACCAGCCGATGTGGGCCAAGGCGGCCGCGCCCACGGCTGCCGCGAGGAGAGCGAAGACCGCGCGCCGATGCCCGAGCGCCGCCGACGCGGCCGCGGCGGCTGACCCCACGGCGAGGGCGCCCAGGATCACGATCGCGGCCGGCCCGGGCGTCCAGGATCCATACCGGGCCGTCAGCCTCTCGCTGATCGCCGGTGGCATCACCACTGCAAGACCGAACGCCAGTGCGAGTACCGCTGCTGTGAGGCCGAGGAAGGCGAACGCCACAGCTGTGAGCGGCCTGCTGACCGGTCGGCCCTGCATCCAGGCCACCGACCACGCCGCCGTCAGGATCGCCAGGGCGGGAAAGGCAGGTACGAGGTAGTGGGGCAGCTTCGCTCCCGCGAAGGAGAAGGCCACGATCGCGGTGAGTGCCCACCAGGCGGCGAACCTGAGCACGTGGTCGCGGGGCTGGCGGAAGGCGTGCGCCATCGCCGCAGGCACGAACGCCACCCACGGATAGAAGCCTGCGAGCAGGTTCCTCAGGTGTCCCCACCAGGGCTCATCCCGGGCCAGCTCGCCCTGCAAATGACCGAAGTGCTCGGATATGAGGAAGGTGTGGACGAAGCCAGGCTGCCGGAGGCCTTCGTAGACATACCAGGGGGCGGCGACGACAAGCATGAGAGCGATTCCCAGGAGCGCGCGCGATTCCACCAGTGTCTGCCGCAGGCGTCCTGCGTGCAGCAGGTAGGCGATGAGCCCGAGGACGGCGACGCCCGTGGCGGCAGGGCCTTTCGCCAGCAAGGCGACTCCGAGCAGCGCGTATGCCGTGAGGTAGAGCGAAGCCCTGCGGTCCTGCTCGGCTCGGGTGGCGATGAAGAAGAGGAACATGGCGCCCGCGAGCGCCGCGGTCAGGGGCATGTCGATCATGGCCTCTCGGCCCGTGTCGACCCACAGATAGCAGAGTGCGAGCATCAGCCCCGCCAGGAGGCCGGCGCTCCGGCTCAGTGCGCGCGTCGCGAACCAGTATGTAGTCAGGACAATTACTGTCGCGAAAAAGGCGGACACCGACCGAGCGGCGAACTCGGTGATGCCGAAGAAGCGGAAGGCGGCTGCGATGAGCCAGTAGATGAGGATTGGCTTCAGCAGGAACGGCTTTCCGTTGAAGTAAGGTGTGCCGAGGTCGCCGCGCTCCAGCATTTCGCGGGCGCCCTCTGCGTAGTAGGCTTCATCGAAGTCGTCGAGCGGTGTTACACCGAGTCGCCAGAATAAGAGCACGGCGCACAGCGCGAGCAGGAGCAGCGGGTACCACACGTCTCGCCGATCACGCTCGCCAGGACCGTCCGGTTTTGGCGTCCATATTGCGCTCATGGCAGGCGGGATGAGCCTCTCGTTCGTCTATCCACTATACAACGAGATCGAGAATCTTCCTCGCTTGCTGCCCGAGACACGGCGGATCGCCGAGGGCCTCGCCACTGATCTCGAAGTGGTGCTCGTCGACGACGGGAGCACCGATGGCAGCGGGCAGTTCATAGACCGGCTGGCCGATGAGCACCCATGCGTCGTGCCAGTTCACCACGCGCGGAACCGCGGGCTGGGCGCCGCGATTCGCACCGGCCTGTCCAGCGCGACCAAGGACCTGGTTCTCTACATGGACTCCGATTTCCCCGTCAGCGTTGAGGCCGCGCGCGACGCCATCGGCGCGTTCTCCGACGACATCGATCTGCTGATCGGCTATCGTCTCGGCCGGGCCGAAGGGCCGCGTAGGGAGATCATGTCGTGGACCTACAATCGGCTCATCCGATTGGCTTTCGGGCTCAAGGTCAGGGACGTCAACTTCGCCTTCAAACTGGTCCGTCGGTCGCTGCTCACCCAGATGGGGCTGCGGAGTGAAGGTTCCTTCATCGATGCGGAACTCCTGCTGGAAGCGGCTCGCCTGGGCGCGCGGGTACGAGAGGTGGGCCTTCAGTACCATCCGCGGACGGCCGGGGTGTCCACGGCGGCAAGCAGCCGTGTCGTGCTGCACATCTTCCGGGAGATGTCGCGCTACTGGCGACGCCGGGCTCCCGGTTGCTCGGGGCCGGCCCGCCTGATCGTGAACGCGGATGATTTCGGCTTGAGGAGGGAGATCGATCTGGGCGTAGCCGAGGCCTTCGATCGCGGCATCGTGACCAGTGCCAGCTTGGTGGCCGCGGGCGAGAGCTTCGAACACGCGGTGGCGCTCGCCCGCGCGCGTCCGGCCCTCGACTTGGGAGTACACCTCGTTCTGACTGAGGGCAGACCGGTCGCGCCCCGCGACCGTATCCCGAGCCTTGTGGACACGCAGGGCCGTTTCTCGCCGACTTGGGCCGGCTTCCTGAGGCGCTATGCAGCAGGCAGGGTCCGCCCGCAGGAGGTCGAGGTCGAGCTTCGCGCTCAGATCGAACGGTCGCTCAGCACCGGCCTGCCGTTCTCCCATCTCGATAGCCACCAGCACCTGCACATGCTGCCCCGCATCCTGCCGGTAGTCATCCGACTTGCCAGTGAGTACGGTATGGCGGCCATTCGTTGTCCCCGGCAGTCGAGCGCTGCTGGTACGGGCAAGGGCGTGATCGACGGGGTCGGACGACGGCTCCAACTGGCCGCGCTGCGTTCTCTCTGCCGTCTCGGGAAACGTGCGCTGCGGGGGAACGGCATCTTGACGGCCGATGACTTCCGAGGGTTCGCGGAGGCGGGCCGGTGGCACGTTGATGCTCTGGTGAGCACGATAGAGGGCCTGGGGCCCGGCCTTACTGAGGTTGGCTGCCACCCCGGCGCGGACGATGCCGTCGACCGCGGCCTCGGATGGGATTACCGTTGGGAGCAGGAGCTGGCTGCGCTGGCCAGCTCAGAGGTCGCGGGTGCGGTCGCCCGGAGCGGCGTCGATCTGACGACCTACCGGGAGGTGCTATCGCGTCGGGGGAGAGCAGTGGCCTGAGGTATGGGCTGGCGCTCAGGTCGGTTGTCTGTCCGATATTGGCCGGGCCTGCACCCATAACGGGCGACGAAAGCTCGATGCATATGGCTGCCGTCCACGAAGCCCGCGCGCTGTGCAATCGCCTGTATAGGCAGAGCTGTCGAGAGGAGCAGCTCGGCCACAAAGCCGAGCCGTGACCTGAGGCAGAACCGGCCGAAGCTCATGCCCATCGTATGGCGGAAGATCAGGGAGAACTGGGCTCGCCCCAGCGCGCACTTGCCGGCCGCTTCCGCCACACTGACGCGCCGCCCTCGCTCAGAGTGGACGAGCACGAGGGCGGGCATGATCCGAGGGAGATTACTCGCCCTGGCCTGAGAGTGGGTGTGGGAATGGCGTGGCCGTGTCCAGGCTCGGCCGAGCGTCAGCAAGGCCTTCAGCAGTTCGAGTCGCACTGCCGTTTCCCAGCCCGGCTGCCTCGCGGCGATCTCGCGCTGCATCTCGCGGGCAACCGCGAGCATCCTCTGACGTGTTCCCTCATCCGTGACTCGCGGTCGGTCAGCGGGGGAGGCGGCGAACGGGGCGAGCCACGAGAGTCCTCCGAGTCGTTCCTCGCCGAGGAACTCCGGCAGGAACATGACCACGACATCCGCGCTTCCCGGCTCAGTGATGCGGAATCCGTGGGGCTCCCACGTTGCCGAAAGCCACACATCTCCCGGCCCAATTTCGTAGACCAGGCCTTCGAACCGCCGCTCGTGCCTCCCCGACAGGAGTATGCCGAACTCTATGCCCTCGTGGACGTGCACCTCCAGCGGCATCTCCTCCTCGAACAAATTGCTGTCGGCGTAGAGAGGAGACTCGCGCGACAGTCCGTAGTCTACCCGTAGGGCTGGCGCGTCGGCGGCGACGCCGAAACCTGAGACTGGCGGATGGTGTTCCATTCAGACGATTGTACAACACTCTCGGCGGGCCGTCCAATGACCGGCAGGCGCCGCTCTCGTAGAATGTCGATAGCAGGGCCGGAGACGTCCTGACCATATGGGTTCGGCCTGG
>JALGXV010000275.1 GCA_029821885.1 Candidatus Hebobacteria bacterium | reverse complement strand
ATGGGCGCGTAGACGCCCTCGGGCGCCTCAATCGGCGCGGCCGCGCTGAACGCCTCCGCCACCTCGGGAGCGGCTTCAGTGACGTGCTTGACCACTCCCCAGAAGACGGTGATGACATCTACGACAGCGGCGACGATGGCCACGGGGAGTATGAGGTTAGCCTCCCTGATGATGCGTGAGACGAGTTTGCCCAGGAATGCCGCCCAGACGATCAGCACCGTGTTGCCGATGAGCAGCTGGCCGGGCAGCACGGAGAGTGCTTCCGCCAGACGAGCCCCGGCCTCCGGCATCCCGAGCCCCCTACCCAGGAAGGCGAACACGGAGGGGCGAGCCAGTGAGAAGAGAGCTGATAGGCAGAGGACGGCGGCGATCTCCTCACTCGCGCGCATCGGTATCCGGCAGATGCTGAGAACGAGGAGCAGGGAGAGCGCCAGCACGGCGGCGGCAATGACCGTCACGAGCAGGCCCAGCCCCAGCGCCGCAGCGGCGCTTGCCGGCTCCGCCAGGTACGGCGCGAGGACGGCTCCGAGCGCAGCTACGAGCCAGCCGCCCAGCGCAGCGACTAAGACGTATCCCACGACATAGACCGCCGCCGCCTGCTTAGGCCGGCGGCATGACCAAGGGACTTGGCCGGCTTCCTCTCTCCCGTCCCACGAGCCCGCGCTCACACCTCACCCCCCCATCGATCGGTTGAACGGTACCAGTCTTCGTCGAGCATCTCCTGCCGGCGCCTGCGATCCCTCAAGTAGCGAGCAAGCCCGACGAGGAAGAGCAGAACCATCACACCATAGATGAGGGTGGGCGACTGGAGGAGCAAGGGCCAGCGCCATCGACGAACCACTGAGCTGCGCCACGCAGATTCCAGCTCGGCGCTGCGCCAGCCGGTGACCTCTTTCAAGCTGATCTCGAGGTCGCGTGTCCGCGCGAATGAGCGTAGCAGGTCCGCAATCACGCCTTCCCCCTGCTGAGCCACCAGGAAGTGAACGATGGAGGCTGCCTCCGCGTAGGCAAGGCCTGCAGTCTCGCCGCGCTCATCGATCGCCGTGTCGAGATCTCCCAGCTCGAGCGCTGTGCCTCGGCCAAGAGCCCGGACCGATACCGGATCCACCTGCGCGGCCCGCTCGCCCGCGAGGTATTCGGCGATCCCCTCGTTCAGCCAGGCCGGCAAGTCAGGCAGAGCAGGACCGAGGGCACGCGCTACCATCACGTGGCCCACTTCGTGTGGCACGACCCTCTCGATGGCGGTTAGCAGGCCGGTGCCATCCACATGTACCAGACCGGCCGGGAAGGTAGCCAGGCCGACGACGCGGGCCCGGGCGGGGATGCCCGTCGCCTCGACGAAGTCCCCTCGGTCGAGGTAGACCACCGCCGCCACGGGCCGGAGGTCCTCTGTGCCGACGATGGAGGCAATGCGCGGCACGGCCTCGTCGATCAAAGCCGCCACGTTGCGCGCTGTCGCGCGCGCGCTGGGGACGCCTATCACTCTCGCATACTGGCTCTCCGCGAGAAGCTGAAGGCGATCGGACTCGGGCCACTGCGCGCCCGGCGCTTGCTGCGCTAGCAGCGCCAGCGCGAGAGCCAAGGCCATCTTCCTGGATAGGCCTCTCATGGCGTGTCAGAGCGAACGTGCGACCAACCTGACGGGATAGCTCGACCCGCCTTCTGGCATGGTCTGTATGTTCACCGTCCGCTCCTCTCCCGGCGCCATCGTGTAGAGAGCGATGCGGGACTCCGAGCGTTGTGTGAGCATGGCCGCCTCGGTGAGCTGCCCATCCACGATCAGAGTCCCACGCGCGGCTCCCCCGCCGGGTTCCAGCGTTACCTCCACTCGGGCCACCTCCTGGGTGGGGTTGCTGAGGTCGAGCCTGATGTCGTGGATCACACCGTAGCTGCCGGCGAGTCTGTCCCCCTCGAGCGTCCCCGACAGGGGCTTATCCCCGATGGTGACGAAGGCCCAGTCTCGGCCCACCTCGTACTTGGCCGAGATCTCCTCCCGTGCCGTCTGGAAGTTCCATCTCCCGAGAATGGGTGACGGCCGATAGGAGCGCACTGGGTACGGCAGCCAGGAGGAGCGGGCCGGGGCCAGATGGCAGCGGAGGCGGAGATCCGCTGGCCCCAGCGCTCGCAGCTCTAGCACTCCGCTGGCAGTCGAGCCAGGCGTGACCCTCTGCACCAGGACGGGCGCCGCCGTGCCGGGCGCAACCGGGGCAACCCACCCCACTCCGTGCAAACGGCTGCGAAGGAAATCACGTGCCGCCCGGTGGCCGGCCCATGACTCGTCTCTGCTCGGGCCGCCCTTGCCGGCGACGACGTGGACGCGGGCCTTGGCCTCTCCTAGATTCACGAGCTCGACAATCAGGTCGGCCGGGTCGCCGGTCCCGTTGACGTGATGGTATAGGAGCCGCGCGGAGCCGAACTCACCTAGTGCGCCCTCGAACCACAACCCATGAGCTTGCAGGCGCTCGGGAGAGTTGCTGACCATGAGGATGTCTACCTCTTCGGTCGCGACGCTCTCGTTGCGGACAGTTACTACCGAACGGTTCCTGTAGCGGAGGTAGTCCGGGCCGGCGGCGCTGACACGGACAGGCACTTGGGCGGATCCGCCCGGGTGCGGCGCGGTGGCCTCGCCTACCCACGGTGTGATGCTAGCCCACGCGCCCGGCTCCAGCGACAAGCTGCCGGCAACCGCCGCGTACACGGCCTGGTAGGTCGCCTCAGTCGTGGGCGGATTCCCGGTGACGCTGGCAATGACCGGATCGGCCAGCTGGGCGGCCCACTTCGCGCAGCGAATCGGCACACGGAGTCTGTTGCGCTCGTCCGCCACAACCAAGGCCGTGCGCCCGACTGCAACTCCGAGGACCCGCACAGACCTGGCACGCGTCTCGTAGGCCGCGCTGACGGCGGGCGTTTCGGCGCTCGCCGTGACCGTACCCACTGCGTTGCCCTTTAGCTGCACGCTGCGAGTTTCGCCAAAGGGCACGACGATCGGTCGCATGGACAGATAGGGGCCGCTGAATGCGTCGGAGACGTTGTCGGTCCACATGTGTGCAAGGCGCTTGGGCGTGGTGTTGTGGAACTTCGCCAGAGTCCGGTCGACGAGCACGATGCGCCGGTCTCCTGCGACCACCACATAGCTGCTCCGCTCTCTGCGAACCGCGATGCGCTCGGCCGCAAGGCCTGCCTCCGCCAGCTCGTTGAGGCGCCTGGCGACCTCCGCGGCGTCGGTTACGGATCTCGGTCCGCGGCCGGCCAGGGTCATCACGCCGTGGGGGCCGGCGTAGATGCGGCCCACTGGTCCGGCGCCGGTACCGGCATCGACTGCCACCGCCTTGAAGATGAGCGTGCTAGCTCCCTCAGCGCGCGGGCAGAACAGGGCCAGCCCGATCGCTAGAAGCGCGGGCCAGCGAAGTCTCTGATCCATTTGGGTGTCTCTCTCATACGTGCTGTGTTCCTGAGGGGACGACATCAGCAGAAAGCGGCGCTGCACAGCGCGCCGCCCCGCTCCGACACACTATGGCCCGACGCCACCCGTTCAGGCCTTCACTCCCTCCTTCAGCAGCGGATATCCGAGCGCCTCCCGCTGGGCGAGGTAGGCCCGTGCAACTTGCCGCGCCAGGTTGCGCACGCGCCCGACATAGGCGGCCCGTTCCTGTACGCTGAGCGCTCCTCGCGCCTTCAAGACGTTGAAGGCCCCCGAGCATCGCAGCACCAGCTCGTAGGCCGGGATGATGCAGCTCTTCGTGAGAACGGGCGGCTCTGTCTCTTCGTCACCCGTCGCCCGGCTGAGGTCGATCAGACGTTGAGCCTCTCGCTCGCACATGTCGAAAGTCGTCCTGACCGTCTCCACATCGGCCGACTGGTAGTTGTACCGCGACCACTCCGCCTCCGCCATCTGGTAGATCTCGCCATAGGTCACGCCCGCCCCGCCCCACACGATATCCTTGAAATGGTCGACACCCTGGATGGCCATGGTGATTCGCTCCAGGCCATAGGTGAGCTCGACCGAGACCGGGGAGAGTTCGATACCACCTGCTTGCTGGAAGTAGGTGAACTGCGTAATCTCGAGGCCGTCCAGCCACACCTGCCAACCGACGCCTGAAGCTCCGAGGGTGGGAGCCTCCCAGTCATCCTCCATGAAGCGGATGTCGTGCTCCTTCGGCTCGAACCCGAGCGCGCGCAGGCTGTCGAGATACTGCTCCTGCACGTCGTCCGGGGAGGGCTTCAGAACGACCTGGTACTGGAAGTGGCGATAGAACCGATACG
>JALGXV010000274.1 GCA_029821885.1 Candidatus Hebobacteria bacterium | reverse complement strand
AGCGAGACCTATCGACTCGAACTGGCGGAGGCGGGGCTGCTGAAGGCGGAGCTCGAGGTCGAGGACGACTTCGCCTCGGACAACACATGCTATGCTTTCGCCGAGCCGCCGTCGGCCGTCTCCGTGCTGCTCGTGACACCCGGCAATCTCTTCCTCGAGCAGGCGCTGCTGGTGCTGCCCGAGGTGGAGGTGTTCAGGACGGCCGCGCTGAGCGCGGCCGACACGGAGGCCGCCTACCGAGACTACGATGTCGTCATCTTCGACCGCGTCCCCGCGCCTAAGCCGCCTCAGTCCGGAGCAGTGATGCTCATCGCGACCGGTATGGAGGGCGCGGTCGGGCTCGGCCTTGAAGCGCCAACGCCGACCATCACAAGCTGGGACGACCAGCATCCGGTCCTCCGCTACGTGAACCTGGGGGCGATTCAGATCGCCCAGGCGCGTGAGCTGAAACCGGGGCCCGGCGCCACCGTCCTGGCGCGGGCCGGGGAAGCCCCGGTGGTCGTGGCAACGGAGTGGGCCGGCGCGCGCGCGGTCGCCTTCGGGTGGGACTTCATGGACTCCGACCTCCCGCTGCGGGTGAGCTTCCCGGTGCTGTTGAGCAACACCGTGCAATGGCTCTCGCAGAGCGCGGGGCGGTCGTCCGGGAGGCGAGTCAGCCCCGGGAACATCTTGCACTTCCCCGCGCCGCTCGATGCAGAGCAGGCGAGTGTCCGGCTCCCCGATGGCAGAACCGAAACCGTGTCCGCCGTCGAAGGCCAGTTCACCTTCGCTGGCACGAGCGAGGTCGGCGCCTATGAACTCAAGGCCGGCGAGCGCAGGTGGCGCTGGGCAGTGGACCTTCGCAGCCCGGCCGAGTCTGACGGTCCGCCAAAAGTCGAGCAGCACGTCTGGCCGCTGCTGGCCGGCCTCGCCCTCCTCCTGTTGCTTGGGGAGTGGCACATCTACCATCGGCGCTATTGAGCCATGTGGCTATCGTTCTCCAGACCGCTATACTTGCTGCTCCTGCCGGTCGCCGGCGTTCTCCTCTGGTGGTCCGCCCGCGCGAGCTTTGCCGACCTGGGCGGGGCCCGCAAGTGGCTCGCATGGGCGTTTCGGTCAGTGATCGTGATAGCGCTCGTATTCGCTCTGGCCGGAGCGCAGTTCGTGAAGCGGAGCAAGGAACTCGTGGTAGTCTTCGCGCTGGACGAGTCCTTCAGCATTCCCATCGAAGAACGAGCCCGGGCACTTGACTTCGTCCGCTCCTCTCTGGGCGAGCGCCGGTCATCGGACCGCGCGGCCCTCGTGGTCTTCGGCCGGGATGCCGCCGTGGAGTCCGAGAACCTCCGGCCGGAGGAGGGAGCCCAGATAGCCTCGCGGCCGGCGCCCGGACATACCGATATCTCGGCCGGCCTTCGCCTCTCTCTCGGGCTTGTGCCGCCGGAGGCTGCAGGTCGAATCGTCCTGCTCTCGGACGGCAATGAGAACGTCGGGTCCGCGCTGCCCGAAGTGCTGCTCGCCCGCGCCAACCACGTGCCGGTCGACATCGTGCCCCTCACCACGCGGCGAGCAAGGGACGTCCTCGTGCGAGAGGTCCGGGTGCCCCCGCAGGCTCGGCGCGATGAGCCATTCCCCCTCAGCATAGCACTCGAGGCGACCGAACCGGCGGAGGCAATAGTCACCATCCTCGTGAATGACGAGCCGGTGGCCACGCGCCCGGTGACTCTCGCCGCAGGTGTGTCTGCGCTACGGGTGCCGGTTTCGCTCCCGGAGTCGGGCTTCCACGAGATAGAAGTGCTGCTCGAAAGTCAAGGCCAGGCCTGCGCAGAGAATGACCGCGGGGCCGGCTTCGTTCGGATTAAGGGTGATCCTCGGCTGCTGCTCGTGGACGCGCACCCGCCGGACGCAGAGGTCCTCGCCAGCCGTCTGGAGACTCAGGACATAGCGGTGGACAGCGCGGGCGCGGCCGGCATACCGATCAACGCGGCCGACCTCGAGCGCTACGACGCAGTCTTCCTCTCGAATGTCCCGGCCTACACCATGACCAACGATCAGATGGAGATGCTGAGGGACGCGACTCGCGATCGGGGCATCGGGCTGGGCATGATCGGAGGCGAGTTCTCATTCGGCGCCGGCGGGTACTACCGCACCGCGGTGGAGGAAGCTCTTCCGGTCGATATGGATGTCACCAAGAACCGCGTCTTCCCTGGCTCGGCCGTGCTCATGGTGATGGACACCTCCGGCAGTATGGGTGCAATCGAGGACGGCCGCGAGAAGATCGAGCTTGCCGCCGAGGCCGCCTGCGCGGTGGTGGACCTGCTCCAGCCTATGGATTCGGCCGGCCTGATCGCCAGCGATCCCCGCCCCACCTCCGTGTGCGAGCTGCGGCGACTCGACAACAAGAACTCGGTGAAGCGCGACATCCGGTCCGTGCGGGCCGGAGGCGGCGGGATTGCCTGCTACCCGTCGCTGAGTGCGGCCTACGAGAGGATGCGGACGGTCAAGTCGCCCATCCGCCACATCATCCTGCTGGCCGACGGGAGCGACTGCGACGAGCAGGCCGGGTGCGTGCCTCTCGTCGATCAGATGGCGAGAGAGCGGATCACCGTGACGGCGGTCGCCTTCGGCGACGGGCCGCATGTGCCATTCCTCAAGGAGGTCGCGGCCGCCGGGCAGGGGCAATTCTACCTGACCGAGATGGCACGGGACCTGAAGAAGATCTTCACCCGGGAGACCTTGACGATAGCGAAGTCGGTGCTGGTGGAGGAGGCCTTCCGCCCGGCCCTGGCCGACAGCACGGCCCCGGCGTCAGGCCTCGACTGGTCGGCGGCGCCGCCACTTCTCGGCTATGTGGCCACCATGCCGAAGCCGCTGGCCCGGGTGCCGCTCATCTCGCATAAGCAAGACCCGGTGTTTGCTCACTGGCAGTACGGCCTGGGCCGGAGCGTCGCCTTCACCTCGGACGCCAAGCCGCACTGGGCGGCGCACTGGCTCGGCTGGGACGGCTTCTCCCAGTTCTGGGGGCAGACTGTTCGGTGGAGCCTGCGCAATCTAACGTCGGACGTGCTCTACCCGAAGGTGGAGCGCGAGGGCGACCGGGCCCGAGTCGTGGTGGATGCCGTCGCCTCCGACGGCTCCCTCCTCAACGGCCTGACGATGAAGGGCGCCCTCAACGGGCCCAATGCGAGCCGCGAGGAGCTCGTGCTTTCGCAGGTCGCGCCGGGGCGCTATGAGGCCATCGTGCAGGCGGCGGAAAGCGGCGCCTACATCCTCGGGCTGTCGGCGGACGGGCCGGCTGGCTTCAGCGCGCAGCAGACCTTCGGGTTCGAGGTCGGCTACCCGCCAGACTTCGCGGAGACGCAGCCAGCGGAGGCCTTCCTCCAGGGCATAGCCGCGCAGACCGGCGGGAGGGTCCTCAGTGACCCGTCCGAAGTCTTCCTCCCCCCCACGACAACGCCCCGCGTGCCCCGCGACATCTGGCGCGCCCTACTGTGGATAGCGGCAGTCCTGCTGCCGTTGGACGTGGCCGTCCGACGCCTTGTGGTGCGCCGGGAGGATCTCGAGCTGTTCACAGCCCCGGTGGTCAGCGCGCTCGCGCGCATACGGAGGCAACGCGCCGCGCGGGAGGTCGCCAGGGCAGAGCACATGGGCCGACTGCTTGCCCGGAAGAAAGAAGCGCGCGCGCGGACAGAGGATCAACCGTCCCCTGCTCCACCCACAACCGGCGCGCGCCGGCCACAGCCACCCCCGGTGACACCCGGGGCACCGGTGGTGGTGCCGAAGGAGAGTGACACGCGCGAGCAAGAGGGGTCGGTGGAGCCGGCGCCCCCGGCCGAACCGGAGAAGAGCACGACCGAGCGACTCCTCGATGTGAAGCGGCGGCGCAAAGAGGAAGGTGACTAGGTGAGCGGCATCTCGTGTCGCTCCGGTGTCCCCGCATCGGTGTCTGTGCCGGCCACCCATGCAAGGCAGGCTGTGTCCCGCGGAGCGAGGACACTCGAGAGCCAAGTCGTGCCCGGAGCGGTTCGGTCTGATACCTCCATTGCGCGCCCGCTGAGTAGAGCGAACAGCGATGCCTGAGCTGCCGGACGTGGTCGGCTTCCAGCGCTACCTGGAGGCGACCTCGCTTCATCAGAGGGTGGCGAAGACGCGCGTCAACGACGGCCGCCTGCTCGAGGACGTCACCGCCGGCCGGCTCGCCCGATGCCTGAAAGGGAGGCGGCTCGAAGGCACCACTCGCCACGGCAAGTACCTCTTCGCCCGCGCTGGTGAGGGCTGGCTTCTCCTCCACTTCGGCATGACCGGCGACCTCCACTACTGGAAGGGTCCCGGCACCGACCCCGACTACGCTCAGGTGATCTTCGACTTCGAGAACGATGCTCACCTCGCCTATATCAACAAGCGCATTCTCGGCAAGGTCGGCTTCATCCACGACATGGACGGTTATATCGACCGCCAGGGCCTCGGCCTGGACGTCCTCGCCGGCGATCTGACCGGTGGGAGATTCGCCAAGCTTCTTGCCGGCCGCTCCGGCCCGATCAAGGCCCGGCTCATGGACCAATCTCTCATCGCCGGAGTCGGCAACATCTACAGCGACGAGATCCTCTTTCAGGCCCGTCTTCACCCGCAGACGGACGCATCCGACCTCTCGGCCGACGACATCCAGAAGCTCTACCGGGTCATGCGACGCGTGCTGCGCGTGGCGGCCGGAAAGGGCGGAGACCTCGGCAAGTTCCCGAGGGGCTACTTCCTGCCGAGCCGCGAGAAGGGCGCCCCTTGCCCCCGTTGTGGAGGAGAGGTAACGAAGATCGTCGTGGTCGGCCGCTCGGGGTACTTCTGCCCGCAGTGCCAAAAGCCCACGTACTGATATGTGTGCCGGCCCCGCACAGAGGCGAGGCAAAGGGCACGACGGCACCGGCATCACTACGTCTCAGACATCTGTCCGAAGCCCGTCTTCCTGTGGACGGCCGCGTCAGGAGGCGGTCTGACGCACCTGCGTCAGGCTCTCTTCGAACAGCCTCACGTCCTCTTCGAGCTCGTCGGGCCGGGGCTTCGTATAGATGCCGACGCAGACCGCGTCGCCGGGCCGCATGTGGCGTACAGAGTAATCGAAGGCGGCGCGGGGATCGTTGCGACCGCAGGCCATGATCTTGTA
>JALGXV010000273.1 GCA_029821885.1 Candidatus Hebobacteria bacterium | reverse complement strand
GCGACGGCCGTGGAGAAGCGAGCGATCGTGGAGGCGGCCCGGGCGGCCGGCGCCGGCCGGGCGCTGCCGGTGGAAGAGCCGATCGCCGCTGGGATTGGCGCGGGGCTCGACATGACCAGCCCCAAGGGCCATCTCGTCGCCGACATCGGCGCGGGAACGACGGACGTCGCCATCATGTCGTTGGGCGGTATCGCAGTCAGCGAATCCATCCGTCTCGGGGGCTCCGAGATGGACGCGATCATCATGCGCCACATGAAGCAACGCCATAGCGTGATCGTCGGGGAACTGACCGCAGAGGAGGTGAAGATCCAGATCGGGTCGGCCTACCCGGGAGAAGAGGAGATGGCGATGGAGGTGACAGGCCGAGACGTCGTGTCCGGCCTGCCCAAGGCCCTCGAGGTCGGCTCGGAGGAGATCAGAGACGCTCTGAGCGAACCGGTCGCGGCGATCGCTGAGTGCCTGCGGCGCGTGCTGGAGCGCGCCCCTCCGGAACTGGCCGCCGACATCATGGAGCTCGGGGTCACAATGACCGGCGGCGGTGCGCTGCTGCGGGGTCTGGACCGAGTAATCGCGGATCAGACCGAGCTGCCTGTGCGCGTCGCGGAGGAGCCGTTGACGTGCGTGGTCGTGGGGACGGGACTCTACCTCGACATGGCTCCGGGCCTGCCGGCCGGACTGCTGGCAACGGCTTGCGATGCATCCTCCGGCTACTCGCGCTGAGCGATTGCGCGCGACCGCGGAAGAGAGATGAGGGGAGTGGCCGCTCCCCTCAGTAGGCCTCAGTAGGCGCGCGTCACCTTCTCCTCGCTGAACCCCAGGCGTATGGCGCCCATCGCCTTCTGCGCCAGCGCCCCCGAGGTCGAGCCGTGGAAGGCCGCGTCGCCGGCAGTGATGACGAGAATCGCTTCGCCCCTCGCCCGGACGGCAACGGAGTCGCCCTCCCCGACCATGCGTAACTCCAGCAGCTGCAAGTTCTCTCTCAGGAGGCGGTTGAACGCGTCGGTGCTGCGCTCGGCGCGGGCAAGTGGCGAGAGGCCGTCGCGGTCCGCGGCGGGTCGGAACACGACGCGTCCGTTGAGGCGCAGCTCAGCTATCTCGACGTCGTCCTGGGTAACCGGGCCGTAGTCTGCCACGAGCGAGTTCGTGACGCGGCGGCGCTCGATGGGCACGCCGAGCGAAGTGAGTTGCCTCTCGACGGCCTTGACGCGCTCTTTTCCGTAGGGGTGTGTCTGGTAGACGCCGAGCTCGGGGTTCCCCACGGATGCCTCCATGCGAGCTAGCCCCTCCACGACGGTCAGCACGGCCACCGGGTTGTAGCTGCCGTTGCCGCGGAGATAGAGGACGGCCTCCCGGTCGGCCTCGAGCTCAGCTTCCCGCCCATAGTGGTTCAGCGCGTCCTGCACCACCAGGCTGCCGACTGCGGCGATGGCACCGGGGTCGACGCCCTCCGCATTGCTCAGGATGGAGACCACGAGCAGGGAGCCGAGTAGCTTCTGATACTTCTCGTCCTTGCTCATCAGCCGCCGGGAGTGCATGAGGCATACGTGCGCCATCTCGTGGGCGGCAATGGCCGCCAGTTCATCTTCCGATTCGACGGCGTCGAGCACGCCTTGCATGAAGTAAAGGTAACCCCCCGGCAGAGAGAAGGCGTTGAGCGCCTTGCTGTCGATGATCCGTATCTCGTACTTCTGGAGCGGCTTCTGGGTCGCCGGCCGCAGCCTCTCCACTACCTTGCCGAGCCGGAGGAGGGCCGAGGTGTCCTCCACCGGTTTGAATCTCCCCCCAATCTCCTCGGCCGCCGATCGGCCGATATCCGCGTCGGCCTTCTCCTCCTCGGTCAGATCCTCCTCAGGCTTCCCCGAGATGACCACCACCGAGAGGTCGGTCTCTTCCGCTGGCTCGACGGCTGGCTCCTCGGCCACGGCGGCAAGACAGCACGCGAGTGCCGCGATGGCCAGGAGCAGAAGCCGCGAAAAGATGGTTCGCATCTAGCTGGACCTCTGGGAGTATACCATACAGGAGCGCAGGCAAACGAAGCAGCACAAGGCGGTGCGGATTTGTGCTCTTCCGGCACATGAATCGTGGTATATAGCCACCGGAACGCATGAAACGGGGGGTAGCTTGCAGACTTAGATGGGTACGATAGAAGTGGTTCGTAGGGGTTCCCGGAGAGGGACTAGCCATGAACTGGAGAGAGCGCGAGCTACCGTTGTTGGGACAATCCGGGCGACCTGAATACCAGGTCATGATCGACTACATCAAGGACCAAGTCGGAGAGGGGTCGGAATACAGGAACGACTTGGTGCGGGTGGTGTTGTCGGAGCGCGGTTGCTACTACGAGTTCCGCGACCTCCCCGAGGAGTTCTCCGGTGCTGTCGGCTCAGGCTTCCGGTACGAGTTCATTGGCACCGACGATGGCCTGGAGCTCGCCACGCGCCTGCATGAGATGGCGTTGGGCCCGGAGACGGCCGACACACACGAGATCAGCATGATGGTGATCTACGGCTGGGATGGGGTGTTCAAGCCTGAGGACACCTTCGTCTATCACTGGCGTCGCTATGGATCCGAAGAAGAAGGGCCCACGATGCTGGGAATCTTCCGTCCATCGATTCTGCCAATCTTCTTCAAGCTGAAAGTGGACAGTGACCTTGTTGAGCCAATCCTGGGAACCCGCAAGGGCGTGCTGTTCTTCGTCGCCAATCTGAGCGATCAGCACCTGCTGGTGAGGATTCCTCATCAGGGCCCCGGCGTGACAGATCTCAACGAAGTGACAGGGCAGCGACTCATTCACTGAGCTTGCCATAAGGCGAACTGTGGCCGGCCCGGCGATGCTCGCCGGGCCGGCGCCCTTTGGGGGAGTCGGACTGGCGGGGCTTGTCTTGCGCTCCGCCCGTGTGCTATACTCGTCAGGTTGACCCTATGATCCATGCCTCTGGGGCGACGCGCGCCAGGGCTCTTCTCCCGGGAGTGAAAGCAGATGTCCGTGATTGACAGCATAGAGAAGGCGCAACTGCGCCAGCAAGTGCCCGACTTCCAACCTGGTGACACGGTGAGGGTCACGGTGCGGGTGGTCGAGGCAGACAGGGAGCGATCCCAGCCGTTTCAGGGCGTCGTGATCGCGCGCAGGGGCACGAGCCTGAAGCAGACCTTCAGTGTCCGCCGCGTGACCCATGGGGTGGGCGTCGAGCGTACGTTCCTGCTTCATTCGCCCAGGGTCGAGAAGATAGAAGTCTTGCGTCGGGGCCGCGTCCGGAGAGCCAAGCTCTTCTACCTGCGCGAGCGAGTCGGGCGCGCGGCCCGCATCCGAGAGGATCGTCGCCGCTAGATGAACTTCAATCTCGATCAGCCCTGGAAAATCGGAACCGTCATCGGGTTGCTGGTGTTCCTCCGTATTGTCTGGGGCATCTGGCGCCAGGCCCCTGGTCGGGCCTTCATGACGGAACTCCTTGACTCGGGGCTGATCGCCTTTGTGCTGGTGTTCCTTCTCATCAGGCCCTTCGTGGTGCAAGCCTTCTACATCCCATCTCGATCAATGGCGCCGACCCTGGTCGAGGCGGACCGGATACTCGTGAACAAGTTCGTTTACCGACTCAACGAGCCCCAGCGGGGCGATATCATCGTGTTCGACGCGCCGCGCCACGCGCTCTATGGGGACGGCCGAAAGGATTTCGTAAAGCGGCTGATCGGGCTGCCCGGGGACACCATAAGGATCAAGCGAGGCGACGGCGTCTATGTCAATGGGAGCCGCCTGAAGGAGCCACGTGAGATCCCTCGCCCGGACTACGACTGGCCCGTGGACGAGTATGGTATGACTGCTGGCGAGCCGTACCGCGTGCCCGATGGCTGCTGCTTCGTGCTCGGGGACAACCGTAATGAGAGCAACGACAGCCACAGGTGGTCTCGGCCGGAGCTGCAGACAGAGAAGATCATCGGCAAGGCGATGGTGATATTCTGGCCGCCCGCCAGGATACGGCTCGCGGGCGACAACAGGCAAGTACAGCTTGGGAAGGACACGGAGAGTGGGACCCTCGGCTACGCGGCCGCGCAGGGCGCTGTCCGCTAGCTCGACCCGGTTTGCGCGGTATCTGTATGCCGTCGGAGATCACCAGTGAGGGGCCTGTGGAGGACGGAGCGGGAGCTTCGGGGGAAGGGATTCCTTCGTGTCGCAGGAGTCGACGAGGCCGGCCGAGGTCCGATAGCGGGGCCCGTGGTGGCAGCGGCTGCTGTCTTCGCAGACGGGTGTCGGCTCGAGGGACTGGCTGATTCGAAGGTGCTTAGG
>JALGXV010000272.1 GCA_029821885.1 Candidatus Hebobacteria bacterium | reverse complement strand
ATGGATCATCGACACAGGGAGCAAAGACGTCGACCGTCTGCACCAGGAGCAGGTCAGGGGCGACCTCGAACACCCCAGCGTCCTCCGCTGTGTGACTCCCGACGAGCAGCCGCGGCTCCTCTACTCTCGGCAGGCGGGAGAGGACCGATGCCAGATAGCTCGGCGGAATCTTCGAGGCACAGCCGGCGTTCTTCACCAGCTTGGTGAGAGCGATGGACTCTTCCGCACTGCCGTCCTTCGGCAGCCGTTCGCCCGCACAGAGGCACACGTCTTGCTCCAGGAAGACGTCGCAGGGGCACGGCTTCCTCGGATCGCAGATGCAGTGCCCAACGCGGGCGGACCGACTCATCACGCGCGCCCGCTTTGATGTCTGTGTCACTGTCTGCTCCCTATCGGCAGGAACGCGTCAGGCTCAGAGACACACCGATATGACGAAGCCGAACCCGAGCAGCATAAGGACGAACGCTGCCATCATGCTGCTAATCAGCAGCCCTGCCGTCGCGTAGCCTGTGTCAATGCCCTCTCTTCGGGCTTTGATGCTCAGCCCAAAGGCCACCGGGACCGAGCCCAGGGCGCCAAGTAGAAGGAAGCCTGCCAGGCTCCCGAAAGGCGTCCCTCAGCCAGGCTGGCCGAGTGCCAGGAAGAACAGAAAGACCTCCACGGGGACCAGCGACACCCAGAAGGCGGCCTTCCCTGCTGTCATGACCATCCTTTCCCGCGTTGCTCGAGGCAACGGCCCACCACGGGGCCGCAGTGCTCATCATAGCACCCATCCGGCCCGTGCTCAACACGCCGCTCGCGCGACCTCCCCAAGGGATCACTCTTCCCGGCAGGCCATGAGCGCCGCGCCGATGGCTCCGGTGAGCTGCGGCGCGCTCGCCACGGTCACTTCGCACGTGAGAGCCCGGCTCAGCGCGCTGGCCATCCCCGGTATGAGTGCCACGCCACCGGCGAACACCACGGGCCGCTCGGCCCTGTCTGCGGCCAGAGTCGCCATGCGGGTGGCGACGGTTTCCTGCACGCCGGCCGCGATATCCTCGGGCCTCGCCCCGGCCGACAGCAGGCCGATGATCTCACTCTCTGCAAAGACGGCGCACGTGGGATTGATGATCGCCGGTCTCCGACTCGCGGCGGCCAGCTCACCGAGTTCCACGACCCCTACGCCGAGGCGCTCCGCAACCATCTCAAGGAATCGACCTGTGCCAGCGGCGCACCGGTCGTTCATGACGAAGTCGCGGACCCCGCCGCTCCGGTCCAGCAGGATGATCTTGCTGTCCTGTCCGCCGATCTCGACCACGGTAACGGCGTCCGGCATGAGGAATCTCACGCCGCGAGCATGGCACGTGATCTCGGTGATGGTCGTATCAGCCATCCGTAGTGCCGCGCGGCCATATCCCGTTGCGACGACGCGCCCGATATGGTTGCGGTCCACTTGGTGCTGCGCGATTATCCTCTCGAACAGCTCCTCCGCCTGACCGGACATGCACGCACCCGGCTCGCCCACGGCCGACGCGAGCAGCACCTCGTCGCCGTCTCCCATCAAGGCGATCTTCGTCGTCCTGGAGCCAGCGTCAATGCCAGCGTGAATCACGGCTCACCCTGGCCTCGTCTGAGCAACAGACCGCCCGCGCACCGTCTCGAAGAGAGCCTGCACTCGCGTCTCAATGCGCGCCGAGTCAGACGGCGAGTAGTCCGTCTCGATTCGAAGATACGGTATCCCGAGTTCCTCCTCCGCCAGACGCCGGATGAAGAACGACTCAACGTCATAGGTGAGGCAGGCCTGCCAGATGAGCTCGATCACGCACTGCGGGCGGTACTCCTCCGCCAGCTGCCGGAGTGTCGTCCGCCGTCGCTCATTCGGCGTCATCACCGAGCAGGGCAGAGCGAAGTACTTCTCGGCTATGGCCTGCACCGGGTCCGATGTGTCCTCTGCGACATCGTCGATAATCGGCTTGAGACCGGTGCAGTTCTCCATGCAGACGACGAGGCCGCCGGCTCCTTCGATGATGTCCACAACGCGCTCGGCTCCCCGAACGATCGGCACGCCTGTCATCAACACGCGCACCCGCGACTGCGTCTCGCCGCGCGCTTCCCGGGCCCGCAGCATTTCCAGCGTCCGCTCGTACTGCTCCAGGATCATGGGCACGCCGGAGATGACGCTTCGGCAGTCGAGCAGTTCCCTTCCAGTCAGGGGCGGCACCGCCGACTGCATCAGCGCGGCCAGCTCGCGTCGCAGCGACCGCTCGCGATTCATGGCGCGGATTGCGCCCTCGATGCCGTCCTGGGACGGCGAGCTAGCTAGCTTCTCGGCAAGCACGGCGACAAGGGCGCGAAGCTCGCCCACCCACTGCTCGAGAGCAGCCGACCCCTCCTGCCTCTGTGGCAGCTCGAGCAGGTGAACGGGCCGGCTCTCGGCCATCAGCTCATACATCTTCTTCTTCCCGTCGCAGGTCGTCTCGACCACGAGCAGGTCGGCCATCTCAAGGAACGGGTTGCCCTTCGTCGCGTGGTAGCCGTAGGTGGACTTGACGAGCGGACACAGGTTGGCGGGCAGCTCGCGCTCCGCCGCAGGTATGGTGTCCGCGGAGCCCCCGCACAGGCACACGGGGATCCCTCCGGCGGCGATTATCAGCTCCCTCGGCGTGTACTCACAGGTTATGCCGACGATCGGCCGCCCCTCAGCCTTTGCCGCCTTCGCGTAGTCAAGGCAGTTGGGCAGCATGCTGGCGAACCAACTCATTGGGTCGCCCTCGCCTCTGCCCGCGGTGGCCGTCCCAGCGACTTCACATGCCTGCGGACAGGTGGTCGTGTCCCGCGCCATGCTCTCCTCTCACAGATCCGGCCGGCAGTTGCTCGAACCGCGGCCATATCGATGGCGGCCCAGGCCCCACTTGGCCTGCTGGCTGGCCGACCTCGGTGGGCCATGAAAGAAGCGCCGCGGCCCACACTGGGACGCGGCGCTCTGTCGACCGATGCTCGCTCGCCTCAGCGCACGAAGAGCTTCGCCTCCGCCGTCAGCGGCTGGCCATCCGCGATCACATCCGCGGTACCCTTTGCCAGGTACGATCCTCGCTTGGCCACTCTCACGGAGTAGCATGGGCCCCCTCAGGTGAATCCGAACTTGTCAAGATCGCCCTTGCTGGCGTGGATCCTACTGCCCTGCCTGTCTGCGATCTCCAGCGTGCATACAGCCGGCTTGCCGTCGCGGAGCACCTGCCTCAGGGCAACATCGCCTGCCTTCACTCGGAACCCTACGCGCGCCTCTCTCCCCTTCACCTGGGTCTCCAACTCCAAGCGCAGCTTCTCAACCCGGGGGATAGCTATGTGGGCGGCCTGTGAGGGCCCCTTGGCCGCCGCCGCATCGGCATAAGAGCCGAACACATAGGTCAAGAGCACGCCGGACTGGGCACGCTTGGAGAGCGATATCTCAGCGCCGACGCTCAGATGGTCGGTCGTCGAGCGTCGACTCCGGCTCACCGCTCGCCAGAGGGAGAAGGTCCCCGATACCTTCGTCATCTCGGGGATCCGCACCGGCAGGTCGACCGAAGGGAACGTGGCGTGCTGATACGTCGTGCCGCCATCGCGACTGACGCCGCTGTCGCTGGCCCGCACGGACGTGGCCTCGGCCAGCCCCTCGATCGTGGAGGCCACGCGGAGCTCGTTGCCCCGAATTTCTGCGTACGCCAGCGGCCGCCCCTCGGGCGACAGCGTCAGCTTGACGTAATATGCCGGGGGCGCGGCATGGGTGGCGGATGAGAGCAACGCCATGGCCAGCAGGACGAAGAGCAGATTGTACACCAGCAGGCGTCCCATCCCGGTCCTTGCTCACGCGCAGAGGCGAACTCGAGCGGCCCTCTCGAGGCAGCTGCCTCTCTACCGAATGCCCGATGCAGACTTCATCCCGCCCATCCCGGCCCAGGCGTCCTCGGCGATATATCCAGTGGAGCCGTCAGCAAAGACGACCTTTCGTGTCCCGTCGTCACGAAGCTGAGCTTCGTAGACGGCGACGATCATCGCAGGCGTCTCCATCGAGGCCAGCTCCACACCTGACAGAGATGCATTGATGGGATATGGCTCTTCCGTCGCCGGATCGACGAAAACCGATGAGTCAGCCACGTACCAGCTCAGCGCCTCTTCCCATTCCGCTTGCGTCGTCATGGGAGGCAGCACATCTCCGTGGTCGATCGTGTACATCTCGAGGGCGATGGCGATCTGGTCCAGATTGTCCTCGACGACCTCCTCCTCGTAGCCTACCCCCATCTGGTCGACAGCGGCCTGCAACCGCTCGGCGGCCTGCGCGTAG
>JALGXV010000271.1 GCA_029821885.1 Candidatus Hebobacteria bacterium | reverse complement strand
CTGGCGGACATCACCAGTGAACATCAACTCGCGCTACGACTTGATCGTGATCGGCGGGGGGGCCGGGGGCATATCAGCAACTGCCGCGGCGGCCGGGCTCGGAGCCAAGACCCTCCTGGTTGAGAGCGCCGGGCGGCTGGGCGGAGAGTGCTCCTGGACGGGATGCATACCTAGCAAGGCACTGCTGCACACTGCCACAACGGCACACCAGTTGCGGAGCCTGGGAGCAGCGGCAGAGGCCGACCGGATCAGCCGCGCGGCGCTTGCCGATACCCGCGAACTCACCTCAAGAATCGCGCGTGACAGCGATGGTCAAGGGTTTTTGCAGTCGCTGGGTGCTGAGGTCGTATACGCCCGTCCCGAGTTAACCGGTGCTGGGCGTGTCGAGATCGATGGAGTAACCGTGAGAGCGCGGCGAGTGATTCTCGCGACTGGCTCATCCCCCCGCGTGCCAGCAATCTCGGGGCTGGCGTCAGCAGGCTGCCTAACCAACAGGGAACTCTTTGATCTCGAGGCCCCGCCGAAGAGCCTGATGGTTCTCGGAGGCGGACCAGTCGGAGTGGAGATGGCGCAGGCATTCCGCCGCCTTGGTACCGCCGTCACTCTCCTGACTGATTTGGAGAGCATCTTACCCAAGGACGACATCGAGCTGAGTGCCCTGCTCGCCGATCAGCTCACCTCCGAGGGAGTGGAGCTCGAGTATGGCGTCCGAGCTGACCGAGCGGAGAGGAATGGACACTCGATACGGCTGCTCTTCTCGCAGGGAGGTCAGCGACGCGAGCTGGAGGCTGAACGACTCCTTGTGGCAGTGGGCCGTCAGGCGAATGTTGACGCGATCGGCCTTGAGAACGTGGGCGTGGCCGTCGATCCCGGAGGAATCGCGGTTACGCCCGCGCTGCGCACTCGGCAACCTTGGCTCTTCGCCGTCGGTGACGTGCTGGGGCACGATCAGTTCTCCCACGCCGCCGAATACGAGGCACGCGTGGCGGTCCAGAACGCCTTCTTCCCGCTCCGCACTCGGGCGGACTACCGGTGGATGCCCTGGTGCACGTTCTCCGATCCCGAGCTTGCGCATCTGGGCCCAACTGAGGCAGAGCTACAGAAGAAAGGGGTCAGGTACAGGGCATATCGTTGGAGATTCAGTCAGGATGACCGCGCTCGGACTGATCTGAGGGCCTCAGGATTGGTGAAGCTGCTTGGCACTCCGCGCGGGCGGCTGCTGGGGGCGCACATTCTGGGGCACCGCGCGGGCGACCTAATGAACCAGGTCATCCTCGGCCAGAAGAAGGGGGCCAGCCTGTTTGACCTCGCCCTAACGGTCAACATATACCCGACGCTTGGCTTGGCTATCCAACGGGCTGCAGACCACTGGGTCGGCGACTACACAGCCACCCCTTGGCGGAGTTGGCTTATCAGACTCTTCACGCGCCGAGCCGGCGAGGCCTAAGTACCGCTCCCGGTCCGCTGGTAAAGGTCTGCGATACGCTCCGGCCGAAATCCGCACTGGAACAACAGGCAAGCAATAGCGATTCTCGCAGCCGTCAAAACCGGCCCGTCGCGCTGAAATCGCCGCGCGCTCGCAACAACCGGTCCTGGCAGCATGTGCAGTTGCCCAAGCCTGCGCAGCCGCCGTCCCAGATCAACATCCTCCATGATCGGAAGAGAACGGAAGCCTCCGAGCGCCTCGAAGGCGTGACGCCGCACAAACAGACCTCGGTCGGAGAAGAGCGTGCGAGTCATCCGACAGTACAGGTCGCCACCGCGCGTTATCAACCGGTAGAACCCGGACCTACGATGCAGCTTCATGGCAAAGCAGCCGCCTACTACATTGGGAGAATGTGCTAGCAACCGCTCGATGCTCGGGACCGCATCGTGGGGCAACCTGCAGTCCGCGTCCACGAAGAGAATCACATCACCCGTGGCCCGATGCGCCCCCGCATTGGCCTGAGCAGCGCGCTGAGCCGGCACGACCGAAAGCACGAAGGCCCCCGCCTCCCTGGCAAGTGCCGCCGTGCGATCTTTGCTTCCGCCATCGACAACGATCACCTCACCGGCCCCCTGCCCCTCGACAGATGCCAAGCAGGACGGAAGGAGGCACTCCTCGTTCAGGGTCGGGATCACAATGCTGACGATGGCAAAAGCTCCCCGCCAGGGCAGTTCCAACTGTGCCGATCAGATGGCAGCCCGGTCAGTGTGATCTGCCGCCAAGGCGGATGCCTTGGCCCGGATCAGACCTTGACCCAGTGCACCTTCGTTCCCAGGCAAGTGCTGCAGGACGGCAGCTTCTCGCCCTCCTTCAGTGTCACCCGTTCCGACTTGCCGACCTTGTCACACTCGACGCAATCGTACGTGCCCTCCTCGGGTGCGGGATCGCCACTGGTCAGACATCCGCAAGTAGCACACATGGCATTCGAACCTCCTGTAGCTGTCTGCTTCGCACCTCCGGTCGCCATCCCTGCGCCTAACCGAGGGGCCGTCGTCGCCTCTGCGTGTGCATGTGCGGTGAAGCCGACAGCCCGGGCGCCGAGTGGTTTCTGGTTCGGCGATTCCCAGTCGAAGCCCGTGGGGCTGAGCGAAGAGAGGCAGCTGCTTGAGGTCCCGTGATGACACACAGGGAGACCCCGGCGGAGGTGCTGCGGGGCAGCAGTCACGGGCAGGGCCGCGGGGCGATGAATGTGTGCTCCGCGGCCCTCTGCCTGCATGCGGCGGCGAGGCATTCACCCTGATCGAGCTGTTGCAGTGAAGATACTATCTGTCATCTACGTGTCATCGGAGCGAACTCATCGGGTCTGTGCACTTCCGCGCCGCCTGTCGCGCCTGATGTACAACAGACTCTCGATGGTGGCTGACGGACCATTTCTCTGCCGACTTGATGGCCTCTCGGTTGGGAAGCGATGCCAGATGGCGCCGGTGGGGATGGGAGCGAAGGCGGGGGCTCGTGAACTGAGGGTCCACCGCAGCGATATGCGGTCGACCAGTCGCAGAGGATACGGGAGCGAGCCGGTCCGGACGATGCCGGGACCCTCCCACGGCGGTCGCAGTCTCGTGGGATGTGCTCAGGGGGAGTCGTACCCACTCATGCGAAGTGGCTCGGCCCTGCCTGGATCGACGCGAAGTCATCCGGGATCTATGACCGGGTATCTTCTCTTTCGGATCTGCTGAGTTGCTGCGGCCGGTAGTATCCCATGCGGCCATCCTCGAAGCGGACGGCAACGAAGAGGGGATCCACCTCCGTAACTCTGCCTACGGTACCAGACGGTCTTCCGGCCAGCTCGACACAAGACTTCACGCGGTCGCCAACTCTCATCCACAACTCGATTCCAGCCGGAGCCCCAGAAGCCGTACTGATGCAGATCCCCCAGCCCCGACGCGGTAATCTCAGCCAACTAGATCGGATGCTTCGTGCTGGCCGCGACGATGCCTGCCGCCAGCATCGAACAGTGGTAGCGTGGGATAGCAGATGAATGCAGCTGACAGTTCTCCGAAAGGTGCCAATACCCACCGCTTTGCCCACTTCGCGCCGTGGCGGCAGCAGACGGGGGGAAGGAACAAGGGCCCGACTGGACAAAGGCAGCAATGCCCTGTATCCTTGCAGGACAGAGGGGGGTTGGCAGCATCCGTGAAGTCCTCGCACTGTCTCCGCGCTGAGTCGAGCTGCTACGTGGAGGTGGCGACATGAGCCGACAGAACTGCTGGGAGGCGATGGGATGTGGACGGGAGCCCGGGGGCCGGGCGGTCGGTGTGTCAACCGGCATCGAAAACTGACCCACCATCGGCGTCCATTCCTGACCCAGCCGGGATCGGGGAAATGAGTCCGAGGTTGCCCCTCAAGGCCCTTCTCAGACGTTCTGCCATCGCGGCGAGTGGGTCAAGGCCCCATGCCGATTACCCCCAGAAGTGGGTCATTATTGCACGCCGGCTAACAACGACTGCTGTTGGCGCCCTCCTGGGTATCTCCGACCCGACTTGCATGGACATATGGCGCGATCGCGACACAAAACCGTCAGCATTGGTGGAGATGTAGAAGGGGCGAGGGCTAACTGACAAGCATGTGTCGCCTGCAAACGGTAGGTGAGGGGGCGACACGTGAGACCCAGGCGAAGCAATGGCGCGACCTGGCGAACGCCCAGGTTATGCGGCGGAAAGCCTCACGACAAGGGTTCTCCTCCTTAAACGGCGGGAGCACCGGAAAGGAAGCGGAATGAGTGCACGATGTAGCGGCGTGTTCGCGGTCTTCGTAATGGCTACTCTGGTTGTGATCGGCTTAGCGGGACCGGGGGACGCCATGCCCTCGTTCGCCCGGCGA
>JALGXV010000270.1 GCA_029821885.1 Candidatus Hebobacteria bacterium | reverse complement strand
AGAGGAGGTGAGGTCAAGGTGTGTGCAACATGCGGATGTCTCACTTCGAAGAAGGCAGCCCCGGAGGATGGCACCTACAAGTGCGTGGAGTGTGAGAAGGCCGGGAAGCCCGAGCACGTGACAGTGAAGAAGGGCGAAGCCATGCCGGCGTGCACTGCATGCGGTTCCTCAGAGGCCCACTGGATCAAGACCTAGGCATGGCCTTGAGTGTGCCATGAATGCGTCCCAGCCGACATGGGGCGCACTCGTACAGGGTCCGTGCTGTCTCTATAAGACGGGCGGTCAAGACCCCCTGTAAGCGTTGGAGACGGCCAGATCCTATGATTGGTCTATTCAGACACGTCTCTATGGGCGCTGACAACGCGCATGCTATCGTCGGATCTGGAGGCCTCTCAGGTCCAGAAGGGGCGCTGACGTCGGCCAGGACAGCTACTGGAGAGTGCCTCCGAATTCATCTTGCAGATGCAGTACGGGCGCGAGGCGCCTGGTAGTCCACCTCCTTCTTGAGGAGATGATAGCTGAGATCAAGCAGACGGCGGGCGGCGGCGACTTTCCCCGGATTGCGTCCGTGTCGGAAGGCGACGGAGAGGAAGGTCCGCTTGATGCTGGGATCGGGATGATGCATCTGACTCATTCGTTGAGCGGCGAGCACAGCCGTATGACGGAGCCACTTATTGCCGCGCTTGGTGATCGGACCCCGCGCCTCCTTCTCTCCGCTTTGAAAGACCGCGGGAGTGAGTCCAGAGTAACCCCGCAAGTGGCCTGGGGAGGGGAAACGACTGATGTCGCCAATCTCCACCGCCAGGCTCAAGCCCAGCACGGGGCCGATGCCAGGGATAGTGCGGAGGCGCTGGGCGGTGGGGCAGTCCGCCGCAGCCGCTTCTACCTCCTGTTCGAAACCATCGGCTTTCTCCTGGATCAGGGAAAGGAGCGCTCTGAACGCGGCGAGCATCTCCCCGGCGTATCCCTCCAGCCCTACCGTATCCAGCCAGGCTCTTCCCCGCGCGCAGAGCAGGTCCCGGTGAGGACACTCGTAGCCATGGCGGGCCAGCAAAGAGCGGATCAGGTTGCGCAGCTGGGTGGCAATACGGGTCAGCGCCGTCCGACCTCGGGTCAGTTCGCGGAGCTCCAGCACCGGGCGGTCCGGCCTCCATAGTGGCCTCAAGGCCCCCTTGGCTGCCCACCAGGCCAAGGCTGCGGCATCCCGGCGATCTGTCTTCGCTACCCGGTGCTGGAGGCGTCTCAACTCCGTGGGATTGACGATCCACACCTCGTCGGCCAGTGACTCCAGTAGTCCAGCCATGTGGTAGCTGCTTCGCCCCGCCTCCAACACCACCGTCTTCGGGGAGGCTACTTGCTCCAGTCGCACCTGAAGCTCCTCTCGGTCATTGCTCACCTCACCCAGATCTTGAAGATCTCCGGTGGCAGGATCGAAACTTCCCATCCTCGGCTTGTGTACGTCCAGTCCAACCCAAAGCATCTTGGTCTCCTCCTCGCGCTAGTGTTTGTGCTTCGAGCACCTCTTCAACACTTAGCAGGAGGAGACCGTCTTATGATAGTCCAAATACTCATCCGGGCTGTGAAGTGCTCTCAGAACGGTACCATCGGCCCTGTCCTGCAAGCACGATGTCGTTGCCGAACGGCAACGAGAGACTGGTGGGATGCCTTCTCGCCTGCGTCAGCGGCTCGATATGCGCCGTTGTGTGCCCACGAACTCCTGTTCTCCTGCAGCGGGTCGAAAGCGATGACTACAAAGCAACATCATGTCGTTGTCCGGCAGGATCTTGCTTAGACCGGGCACGATCTGGCGCGTGTTTGGCGGCCACGCGCGAGAGCAGCGATCGGAGTCACCTCGCTTCTCTGCCCCGCAGGACCCATGCGCAGAGGTACTCGAATCTGGCTCCACAGTCGGCCGCTGTGGCAAGCGGGTGTGCCAATGCTCGCAAACTTGAGAAGGGGGCCATTCGGGGCCATTCGACTGGTGCGGCCGCTACTCGGCCGCCACCAAAGCGCTACTCCAGATAGGGTCGGGCCGCTACCGATCCGCCACCAAACCGCTACCGAACCGCTACCCCAATCGGGGTCGTCTCGATCCTACATCGCGAGTCCTGCGGGGCCGATTTGTCCAGCACTTATGAGGATGAATCGCCCTTCGCTGACGATAGCCGCCCGGACGAAAGTGCGCGGGAATCCCGCGCAACCCCCCGAAATCCGCTACTGAACCGCTACCATTTCGCTACCGCTGGACCGACAACTCGGCTTATAGGCCCACTCCTCTCTTCTTGGCCAACGTCGTGGAATCTAGGCGCCAAATCGCGTGGGCGCATAACCGTACATACGTGCCTAGGTCCCTAGAATAGGGGACTTTGTGCACTGGACTTCCTTGGGCTTTCAAGTGATGAATGCGACGCCTGAACTCACTGTAAAGGAGGCGTCACATCATGGCTGGAAGCACTGCCGATCCCATCCCTGCAACACCTGCTGTGGAAGCCGACGAAGCCCCCATCACCTTCGACGAGGCCGTGCCGAAGTTCGTGGACTACGTCGCATCCTACCGCAGCTACTCTCCATCGACAGTGGGTGCCTACCGTCGCGATCTGCAGCTGCTGCGTGAGTTCCTGAGTGCGGGCAACGGCCACCTGCCAGATCCCGGAGAGATCACGCGTCAACAGGTCATCCAGTTCGGGGTGAGCCTGTCAGGAATGGCTCCGCTCAGCGTGCGGAGGAAGCTGGCCTGTCTCTCGTCGTTCTTCGGCTTCCTGCAGGATATGGGCTACATCCAAGGCAACCCCGCGCGTCGACTGCCGCTGCCCAAGACAGAGCAGTTGGTGCCGGTCACCCTCAGCGAGGAGGAGGCCCAACAGCTAGTCGCGGCGGCCGACCGCCCTTGGACCCGATGCCTGGTGATCCTGTTGCTGACAACTGGGATGCGACGAAGCGAGGCCGTCGCCATCACACTGGAGGACATCGACCTGGACAACGGGCAGCTGCTCGTGCATGGCAAGGGATCGAAGGAGCGAACGGTGCCCTTGACCCAGGAGGCGACAGAGGCCATCCGCCACTACCTCAAGCACCGCAAGAAGACCAGTTGCCAGCGGCTGTTCGTGAGCCAGACCGGAGAGCCAATTCAAGGGCGCATCGTGAACCGCATCCTGAACCGTGTGGTCGAGAAAGCTGGGCTGAAGGGCAGAGGCATTACCCCACACGCCCTGCGCCACACCTTCGCCACTCTTCTGATACGCAACGGCACTGACATCAGAACGGTGCAGGAGCTGCTCGGCCACTCCGACATCCAGACGACCGCGCGCTACCTGCACTCGGATACGCGGACGAAGCAGGCTGCGGTTGGGAAGCTCAGCGATCTGCTGGGATCAGCCGCGCAGAACACAGCGGCTCCACACTGAACGAGGAACGGCGCCCATGCGTCAGTCGGTCGCATCACTCGACTTGTACCTATTGCCGTGATACGATTGCTGGCCCGCGGTAGGATGTGCCAACATGCAGCAGTATCACGACTGGTCCGACAAACGCCTGAAGTGTGAGCTGCTCTCCCGCGTTGCCCAGGGCGCGCTGCCGTACGGACAGTGGGGTTGCGTGTTCGCAAACCCGGAGCTTGCCCCTTGGCCGAACCTCCAGCGGAAGGCGTTCTGTGTGTGGCTGCCAACGCTGCTAGACTATGTCCGACGGGAAGGCGATCTTCACAAGCTGTGCAGAGAGGTCGAGAGACGAGAACTCGACTGCGGGCCGCTTTCTCAACTGGGCTTCGACCTGCTGGATTGCTGCAAGGCAGTGCTCGGGCTGTACACTCGGGAGGAGCAGATCTTCCTTACTGACCGCCGACTGCAGAATGTGCACGGATACCTGTCTTCGTACGACATTCATGACCAAACAGTTCGCTCGTATGACTCACGGCGGCAGGTGGTTCAGGTCGAGAAACTCTCGCCCGATGAGTACAGGGCCATCATGAACCAGTTCTATCCCCAGATGGTAACCAACGAGAGCATGTTGCTTGAGAGGCTGGTGCACTCCGAAGAGGGGAGGCGATTCCACGAGCTGTACCAGGCGAAGCTGACTGCTCAGGAGCTCGCGAAGCTGGCGAAGGGCCTTGAGGTGTTCGGAGGACTTCACATCGACGGCTAGCTCCGACGACTGGTGAACGCCGACCGAAGACGCCCCGGCAGCGAGTACGGGACCACGTGCGGTGCGCGGTGGTGCCTGACGCACGTGCTTTCATCGTGTCTACAGAAGGAGCGTTTCGGATCCACGAACAGCTGTGTGATGCCTAGCAGGGGCATCTGAACTGGCAACACCAGTCCGGTCGTCCTGACGTCTTCCAGCGGTGTCCCATCGCTATCTGACATACTCACGGGCCGCCACACCGGTCTCACGAATGCCTAACAAGGGCCGGGTGGCTCAAGTACTGAGGAGATAGGCCGCTATGAAATGGTTTCCGTGGACCGTCCCGATACTGGCCGCTTTCGCAGTGCAGTTGACTGTCTTCGCGCCGACCGCTCACGCTGATGACTTCTACGCCTACTACACCAAGATCGATTCGGGAGAGGAGTGGGAGCAATACTCGCTCACGGGGGATCACGCCGATGTGGTGGTGCGATTGGGGGACGCCGGTAAGCTTGTTTTCTGGCGGGCATCGAGCTACCTGCCCTTTTGGAAGGGGGCAAACGGCATGTGGTATCTCGACGAGATAGTGGCCCGCGGCGGTGATGGGCCCGAGGAGCGGCCGGATCGCATTAATCAGTACAGTTATGTGCGTATCATTGAGAATACGCCCGAGAAAGTGGTCATCCACTGGCGGTACATGGCAAACTTCGACCCTGAACCAGACTTATCGGTGACCCGGCCTGACTTCGGCGATGTAGGCTTCGACGGCGTTGTCCATGAAATCTTCACCATCACGCCGGACGGCGCGGTAACCCGCGCCATCCGCCGGGGCCGACAGCGTTTCGACGATTTCAACGATGTAAGCAATGTTTCAGTTCAGAATCTGCAGCTCTCCGCAGACGGCATTGAGGAGACGGGTTTCAAGGAGGCTCAGTTGTCCCGTGCGTCGGCAGCGCCCATCGAAGGTGCACCGGTGAGAGCTGGCGCCATCGAAGCACCAATCTTGCACTTCAGCTTTGACGAGGGATTGGATCCTGGTGGAGACGTTGCGCGCGATGCGATGTCGGGCGCGGTGGCATCCGTCCACGGTAACAAGGCCCTGTGGAAGCGGGGCGTTTCGGGGACGGCTTTGGGCTTTGATGGTTATGCATCGAAGGTGGTGCTGCCTCATGACGAAGCACCGACGCCGGATGACGCATTGACGGTCGAAGCGTGGGTGGCGCCGGGGGCCTATTCGGTTAGCAAGTGGTCGGGCATCATCCTTCAGTCTACGTGGGAGCCGTTGGTAAATGAGCGCTTCCACTATGACGGGATCTATTGGGGTGCGCGCCAGTTGGGTGAGAAGATCGTCGATGGATACTTCCTTGGCATTGATGAGTTCGGGCATGCTGGTTTTCAGGCTGTTGTGGATGGCGAGCCAGTGGCTGTGGCGTCTGAGGGGTCACTGGGTCTACACGAATGGTCCCATGTGGCGGCGGTTCTCGGTGGTGGGCATTTGACTCTGTATGTGAATGGAATACCGGTCGATTCCCGGGGCGCCACAGGGTGCTGGACTGCCTCCGATGGCGATTTCTTTGTCGGCATGAATGACGCCCGAATCCAATACATCCCGAAGCATACCGTCCGGCCGTATTCCG
>JALGXV010000269.1 GCA_029821885.1 Candidatus Hebobacteria bacterium | reverse complement strand
GCTTCGCGACCCGGCCGCGCAGCAGTACGGCATGACCTTCGATCTCTCGATGAACTTCTTCACCCAGAACGCGTATGTTCCGCTGCTGCGCTCCAAGGCGGGGACCATCGAGGACGAGAACGGCCGGCTCGATGTCTCAAGCGTCGAGGCGGTGGCGACCTTCGAAACGCTGAAGCGTTGGTATGAAGAGGGCCTGATGCCGGCCGGTGCGCTCACACCGTATCAGGCGGCCGACGACTTCCGGGCCAAGATCGCGGTGCTGTTCCCGAACTGGCAGTCCCGCGGGTTCTGGGCGATCAAGGGGATGCCGGAGGGCGAGAAGCACATAGGAATCGGGCCGTGCCCGGGAAGCACGAGGGTCGGCTCTCTCATCGCGCACTACATTGGCGTAATCCCGAAGGCCTCGCCAGTCCCCCGAGAGGCCGCGCAGGTGCTGCTTGAGGCGATCTGCTTCGATCTGCAGCCTGGAATCGTCAAGGCGGGGAAGATGTCGACCATCAAGCATATCTACGATCGTCAGATGACCGCCTACCTGCCGGAGCCGGCCCCGTCGGCAATCGCAGAACTGCGCACGCTGGTCGATCCCTCCTACCGCGTTCCCGACTGGATGCTGTCGCTGCGGCCCACACTCGAGCTCGGCTACTGCGTCCCGGATCCCTTGAGGTGGAACCGGGTCCGCGACATCGTCGGAATCGAGTTCCAGAAGTACCTGGACGAGGACATCTCTGCAGAAGACGCGCTGGCGCGGGCGGAGCGGCAGATCGACAAGTTGTACGAGCAGTAGCCGGCCTCGCCGCCTTACTTCACGGTCCACCCGCCGTCCACCATCAGCGCCGCCCCGGTCACGTAGGAGCTCGCCTCGGAGGCGAGGAACAGCGCGGCCCCTTTGAGCTGGGCCGGCTCACCGAGTTGGCCAAGTGGAACTTGCTGGAGGAAGCGGGCGAGGTAGTCCGGGTCGTTCAGGATGGGCCGGTTGATCTCGGTCTTGAAGACCCCGGGGCAGAGCGCGTTCACGGTCACGCCATGGGGCGCCAGGTCGAGGGCCATTGCTCGGGTCAGCCCCAGAAGCCCGGCCTTCGACGAGGCGTAGGCGGCCCGCTCGGGTATCCCCACGAAGCTGAGGATGGACCCCATGTTTATGATCCGGCCCCAGCCCTGATCTTTCATGTGGCCGGCCACGGCCCGGCTGCATCTCATGGCGCCCACGAGGTTGGTCTCGACGACCGTCTCCCAGCTCTCGTCCTTCAGCTCGAGAATGCTCTCGCGGATGTTGATGCCGGCATTGTTCACGAGGATATGGAGTCCGCCGAGATCGGTGAGCGTTTGCTGGATGGCGGCCTCCACTTGGGGACCGTCGCGCACGTCGAGGGCAAAGCCGAGGGACTTCGCTCCCGTCTCCTTCTCTATCTCCCCTGCTGCGGATCGGGCGCGCTCGGGATCGCGGCTTGTGACTGCGACCGACGCGCCGGCCTCGGCAAAGGCCTGCGCAATCGCGCGGCCCAGGCCGCGATTGCCACCGGTCACAAGCGCGACGCGGCCATCGAGTCGGAAGAGGTCGAGAACGGACATCAGAAACTATCTCCCGGGTTCAGATCTGGGGCCGATTGTTTCTGATGTGGTCGATGGTCGGCTGGCGGTACTTGCTACAGAAGGCGCAGCCTTCATCGTCGCACAGCAGCAGCGTCGGCTCCTGGTAGATGCCCTTCACCACCACGTCAACCATCTCCTGCGAGGGCATCCACAGGCTATCGGCCGCGCCCACCTTCCCCCGGCGGATGATCCCACTCCGCTCCAGCAGGCGCTCGACCTTTGAGCCCTTCGAGTAGAAGTCCCGGTCGCCGATCGGGGACTTCGTCACCTCGACGATGCGGGTCCTGCCCTCAGGGCCCTTCACCAACGCCTGGTCCGTCTGGAGGTAGGGCATGTCGAGCCAATCTTCCACCGCGTGGAGCGTGGTGTTGCTTCGATTGGTGACGCCCAGGAAGAGTATCTTCGCACCCCAGGCGACGTATCGCCCATAGGGGCCGTCCTTGCCGAAGGTCGAGGTCCTCTCGTGGCCCTCGACCAGCTCGGCCGCTCGCCTCCCGATGGCCGCTACGCAGTGTGTCGGATGGGCGCTCCGGTGGGCATTCGGCCTTCGCCAGAGCCGATCGGCGATCGCGCCGACGCGGGACGGCGTTTCCTTCGGGTCGAAGGCGTGGGCGCGCGCGTGCTCGGCGAACGTGAAGGTCAGCGTTGGGACCACGACCAGGCCATCCGCTCCCACAACATCGAGGAACGCGCCTATCACTGCGTCGGGACCGCCTTCGACCCATCCGAGACTCTTCAGTGAGCTGTGGAAGAAGACCACGTCTCCTTGCTGCAGTCCGATCGCAGATAGATCGTGTGCGATCCTCTCTCGTGTGACAATCAGTTTGCCCTCAGCCATGGTCAGCAGTCGTCCGCCCGCTCTCTTAGCGGACCATCACCTGGCCGCTGTCTACGACCAGTGTCTGGCCCGTGATCGTGCGAGCCCTGTCCGAGCAGAGGAAAACGACTGCGTCGGCCACATCTGAGCCCTTGATGTCGCGCTTGAGCGCCGTCTTATCGATGTAGTAGGGGATGACCTCATCGGGCTTGATCCCGTACTTCTTCGCGCACGACCGGATGTACTCGGGATTCCAGATCCTCGATCCCTCGAACACGTTACCCGGCGCCACCGAGTTGACCCTGATGCCGTGGTCGCCGAGCTCCAGCGCCCAGCCCCGGGCCATGTGGATCTCGCCCGCCTTCGTCGCGTTGTAGGCCGTGTTGTCCTTGCTCGCATCGACTCCGGACTTCGAGCTCAGGTTGATGATGCTGCCGCCAATGCCCTGTCGTATCATAATGCGCGCGGCGGCCTGAGCCATGAGGAAGTAGCCTGTCAGGTTGACCTCTAGCGCCGCCCGCCACTTGTCTGGCGATAAGTCGACAAGCGGGTAGGAGGGAGCGATGCCAGCGGCATTGACCAGGATGTCCAGGCCGCCCCAGGCATCGAGCATTGAATCGCAAGCCCGTTCCACCTCTCGCTCATCGGTCACGTCACACTGGATGGCTCGAACCGCCGCACCCGGCACTCGCTGTCGAATGAGCTCATCGCTCTTCCGCGCCGATCGCAAGTCCAGATCGAGAAGAGCCACCGCGGCGCCCGCCTTGGCGAGGCCGACGGCGATGCTGCGCCCGAGGCCGCTGCCGGCCCCAGTGACTACGGCAATGCGGCCGGCCAACTCCGCCAGAGGGCCGGCCCGTCCGCGAGGCCGTGTCGCGGCAGAAACGCTGCGCTGGCGCGGGGTGAGCGGGGCGATTCCGCCGAGGCCCGCGGCGTGAGCGCGCGCCAGAAGACCCATCTCGGTCGCGTCTCGAGCCGCTGCGAGGTCACTTTCCTGACCGGCGATGAACAGCCCAAGTCCCTTGACCAGGAAGCACTTCGCGGGCCTCTCGCTCCGTTCCTTGGCGCGCTTCAGCGTCGCCTCTATCGACTTCCCATCGGCCTTCTCGAGCCAGATGGGGCCCCCGGCGGCATACACCAGCTCGATCTCGTTCACCGCGGCTGGGCGGACGAGTTCCCTGGCATCTCTACGCCGCAGATACCAGGCCACCGTCGGGCTAGCCGAGTGCTCGATGAGAGAGTGCTCTCCCAGCGAACGGAACACGGCGCGGCGAAGGGCCAGCTTCGCCTCCGCCACGGCGGCACGGGAAGGCGAGATGGGCGCCCCGTCAGGTTCGGGCAGGCCCGCCTCACACGCTGAGATGAGGCGGCGGACTGACGAGAGCAGACGTCTCGGCGTGCCAGCCGACGCCAGCAGCCCCCGCTTCTCTATGAGGAAGGCGCTCGGCTTCCAGCCGTGTGCAGCTTCGTGGCGTGCGATGACGTGCTGGATTCGGCGCGCAAGCCCTTCGCCGGGATCACCATATGGGACCCACACCGGCGAGTCCTGTTCTCCGGCGAATACTTTGTCCAGTCCCGCTTGGCCTCCCTTCGAGCAGACGTAAGCCGCTACCGCGGGCGGACAGATCTGGGCGACGCAGCGACCCGCCGAGGCGTGCACGGGCCAGTCGGCGGGGATCTGCGCGCCAACATCGCCGGACCCCGGCCCTGCACGCGCTCCGGTCGATGGTCGCACGCGCACCCAGCCTCGGTCGTTGTCCACCTCGAACAGATCGCGCCCGGATTCCGCGATGACCATGCCATCGCCTCGGGAGGTCTTCACGGACACCATGGCGTGCCGCCTGGCTGAGAGCGACAGCTCCTTGCCCAGCAACCTGCATAGGCAGAGCAAGTCCGCGAGCGC
>JALGXV010000044.1 GCA_029821885.1 Candidatus Hebobacteria bacterium | reverse complement strand
TCGCTGCCATTGTACCGGAAGCGTACAGCGGAGACAAGCGACTCACCGCAGTCGCTTCCTCCCGCGCGTTGGCCGCACTGCGGACAGGAACCTGTCGCCCGGCGAGCATTGCCGGTGCTTCTGCAGCGCGTCCGTCTGTGAGAGTTCGCAATAGCGCCGAGTCATAGCGAGGTCGGAATGCCCCAGTAGCTTCTGCAAGCTGAACGCGTCACCGCCATTCCGCAGGTACATGACCGCGCAGGTGTGGCGGAAGGTATGGGCTGAGCAGCGGACGCCGGTCACGCCGGCCCGCTTGCCGCAGTCGCGAAGTATCCGGTGGACCTCCTGCCGGTTCATCCGGTCGCCGTAGCAGGTCACGAACAACGCCGACTGCCCTGGCAGTTCTCCCCGCCGAGCGACGTATGCTAGAAGCGTCTGCCGCGTCGCCTCCCCGAAGGGGACCACGCGTTCCTTGCTTCCCTTGCCCATGACGCGCAGCGTCCCCTCATCCCAGGACACGTCTTCGACGGTGAGCCCGCACAGCTCGGACACCCGCAGGCCACAGTCGAGCAGTGTGAGGATGATGGCCCGAAGGCGTAGGCCGTTGAAGCTCCGGCCATTGCACGTTGCGAGCATCTGCTCTATCTGCTCGTACGAGAAGGTCTGAATCACCTTCCTGGGCACCCGCACCTTCTCGACTCGCTCCATCGGATTCGACTCGACCGCCTCCTCGCGAACGAGGAATCGGAAGAGAGCGCGAAGGCTGATGAAGCTGTGACTCGCCGTCAGCGCGCTCACTCGCTCTGCCTCGGCCGCCAATAACTCGCGCACCAGCGCTGGCGTCACCTGCTCGGGTGAGACGCGGAGTCTGTTGGCTTCTAGGTACTGAGTGAACGCGTCCAGCCGTACGCGGTAGTACCTCAGCGTGTGGTGAGAGAGGTTGCGCGCCTGTCCGCGTTGCAGAAAGGACTCCACAGCCTCCTGCATCGCCTCCTGTGGGGATGGCGCTTCCACTACTCGAAGTCTCGCCTGCCTGTCCATTCCTCTGCCTCCTTGAGGTCATGTACAAGACGGCGAATCGTGTGGCAGTAGCGGAACGCGCTTTGCGCGCGAATCGTGTGGGGTAGTGAGCCTGCGGTTACGTCACGCGATTCCTGCCCGTGTAGAGGCGATGCTCTCAGAGCCCCTCAGCTCACCTCTCGCTCAGCGGAGAGAGTGGGATTCGAACCCACGAGACGCTTGCGCGCCTACACGATTTCGAGTCGTGCGCCATCGACCAACTCGGCCATCTCTCCAACATCGAGTATAGGATGTCGCCTGTTGGCTGTCAAACCGATGCGCCGGGGCGACGGAGCGTCAGCAGCGCGATCTCCGGCGGGCAGTTGAGCCGCATGGGAGGGAAGATCTCGCCCAGTCCGCGGTTCACGAATAGGAGTCGCCCCTCGAAGCGCAACAGCCCTGACATCCGGTGCCGACCGAGCCGGGTGGGGACGTACAGCGGCCCAATCCACGGAAACACGACCTGGCCTCCGTGGGTATGGCCGGCCAGGATGAGCGACGCGCGCTCAGAGAGTGGCTTGTAGACGACGTCCGGTGAATGCGTAAGCAGGACGACCGACGCGCCCTCGGGAACCCCGGCGAACGCCCTCGGGAGGTCGTCCCGCTTGACGTAGGAGGCATCCTTCACACCGACGATGTAGAGGGTGTCGCCGTTGCGGTCCAATCTCACGTGGTCGTTGCCGAGCACCTCGACCCCGCCTCTGGTCAGGGCGTCGGTTACTCGCTTCTCCCCCACCCAGTGGTCGTGATTCCCGAGCACTGCTAGAACGCCGTCACGCGCCTTCATGCCGGCCAGGGCAGCGGCTGCCTCCCCCACCGCCGCCTCCGAGGCCGCCAGATCTCCGGTGAAGGTCACTAAGTCGGGACCCAAGGACTCCACCTTGGCCAGCCGGTCGAGGACAGGTACCCGTGACAGGCGACTTCCCCCGTGCAGGTCTGACACGTGCAGGATCTGGTACCCGTCGAAGGCGGGCGGCAGGCCGTCAAGGATGACCTCCATGCAGTTCAACTGCACATCCTGCTCCTGCGGACGGAGCACAAGCATCACCGCGAAGCCGCTGAGGAAGGAGAAGGCGGCCACGGCACCCCCCGCCAGAAGAGCACTCGCGATCGAGACACGCCCGGCATTCATCCCCCAGACAAGAACCGACCAGCCAAGCCAGGGAATGGCATACTGCAAGGGCTCCGCGGCCACTGACGCGACGCGGTACCCGCCCCGCGACACACCGACCAGTCCCTTGGGAAGGCTTACCGCACGGATGACTGCCACCAGCAGCGGCCCGGCGACCGCCACACATGCCAAAGCCTGCCACAGCGCGCCCCGCCATACCAGGCCGAGCACGTGACTCAAGATGGCAGCACATCCGCAGGTCAGCCACAGGAGGACAAGCAAGAGGCCGACCAGCTGCCGGCGCGTAGGGGGAGGAATGGCGGGAGATGCAGTGGTCATACGACCAGGCGGCGCTCGTCCAGCCGGTGCAAGCCAGCTTCGACCGCCGCCCGCACGGCGGCCTGGAACTCTCTCCGCGTGGGCGGCCGGGCGATTGCGGACACCTTTCTCGCCCGGTGCTCCGGGCGATACTGAGCCATCACGTTGATGTAGGTGTCCGTACTAAGCGACGCCAAGTACCGCACGACAGCGGAGGTACGTGCCATGTCTCCGGGGAGCACGAGATGCCGGACCAGCAGACCGCGCGTGGCCACGCCTTGCTCATCAAGCTCGAGGTCGCCGACCTGGCGGTGCATCTCTGCCAACGCCTCCTTGCACCGATCCCAGTAGTCGGGAACACCGGAGAGCTGCTCCCCGCCGGTGTTGTCCCCGTACTTCGCGTCCGGCATATAGATATCGATGATGCCATCCAGCAGTCGAAGGCACTCCAGTGACTCGTAGCCGCCGCAGTTGTAGACGATGGGCACGCGCAGCCCATCTGTTGCGGCGATCCTCGTGGCCTCAACGAGCATGGGGACCTGGTGGGTCGGCGTCACCCAGTTGATGTTGTGACAGCCGCGGCGCTGGAGCTCCAACATCATCTCTGCCAGTCGCTCGACGCTCACCGGACGGCCTTCGCCGAGCTGGGATATCTCGCAGTTCTGGCAGAATACGCAACGCAGATTGCAGTTCGTCAGGAAGATGGTTCCCGACCCCATGCGCCCGACCAGCGGCCTCTCTTCGCCGAAGTGAGGCCCGTAGCTCGACACGATCGGGTCGGTCGCGGTGCGGCATGCTCCCAGCTCGTCGGCGAGGCGATCGACATCACAGTGGCGGGGACAGAGCCGACAGCCTCGCATCATCTCCCGCAGAGCTGCCGCCCGATCTCCCAGAGCGGACTCCGCCAGGCGAGCGTAGCTAGGACCATGTGATTCCTGCGTCATGGTTCACCCCCAGGAGGCAAGGAGCCCCAGCACACAGTCGAAATGCCCGCCAGCAGCCGACCGCGGCTGCGCTGCTCGGCCTACCCCGACCAGTCGAGCCCCCAAGCAGATAGCTCCTCGAGGAGGTCCTCATCGGTGAGGTCAAGCCGAACCGGGGTCACGGACACTCTCCTGCCGGCGATAGCGTCCGCGTCACCCCCGGGTTGCCTTGAATGGTCCACTCGTTCGCCGGTGAGCCAGTAGTACACCCCTCCCCGTGGATCAGTGCGCTTCTCGATCCGGTTGCTGTAGCGCATCCTCCCCTGGCGGGTCACGCTCACCCCTTCGATCTCACCACAGGGCACCGGGGGGACGTTCACGTTGAGGAAGCTGGCCTTCCGGAGCCCGTGTTCGGCGATCTCGTCGGCAAGGTAACAGGCGAAGTCTGCCGCCGGACCGAACTCGGCCTTCTCGTGGGATGCCACGCTTATGGCGAAGCTGGGGATGCCACAGATGGCCGCCTCCATGGCGGCCGCGACGGTGCCCGAGTAGGTCATGTCGACCCCCAGGTTTGGGCCGAGGTTGATGCCGGACACAACGAGGTCAGGAATCCCGCCCACGTGATCGCTTACGCCCAAGGCCACGCAGTCGGCAGGAGTGCCGTTGGTGGCGTATCCGGTCTGGCCATCCGGCATCTGCAGTGGGCGGAGCCGGAGGGGCTTGTGCAGAGTTATGGCATGCCCGCAGGCGCTGCGCGGACGCTCGGGCGCGATGGCGGTAACCGTGCCGAGCTGCCTCAGTGCCGAGTAGAGCGCCAACAGCCCCGCGGCATGGATGCCGTCGTCGTTGGTGATGAGGATCGTCATCCAGGCCGCTCACAACTCCACGAGCTGGGCTGTCTCTATGCCGTCCACCTGCCGAAGCTGCTCCATCACATCGGAGGGCACCGGGCCGTCGAGTGCGAGGATCATGACGGAGAGGCCGCCCGGGCCCGGCTGACTCCGGCCGACGTGCATGCCTGCGATGTTGATCTGGTGCTCCCCGAGAATGCTGCCCACGCGCCCGATCATGCCTGGGCGGTCGATGTGCATGGATACAAGCATGTGCCCGCTCGGCGCGAAGTCGACCCGGTATTCATCGATGCGGACGATCCGCGGGTCGCTGCGACCGAATAGTGTGCCAGCGATGATTCGATCCGCGCCGTCGACGGCCACGCGAGCGGTTATGAGGCTCACGTAGTCCTCCGGCTCTCGACTGCGCGACTCGACCACTCGGAATCCCCGCGCCTCGGCCACGATGCTGGCATTCACAAGGTTGACAGGCTCGTCGATTATCGGTGAGAGCAGGCCCTTCAAGAAGGAGCGCGTCAGTAGCCGGGGGTCTTCATCGGCAAGTTGTCCCGCATACGTCAGCTCGACCGAGCGGAGTGGTTCCTCCGCGAGCTGCCCCTGCAGGCTTCCCATCTTCTCCGCCAGCGGCAGATAGGCCTCCAGCGCCCGAAGCGCCTCCGGGCTCACCGGAATCACATTGACGGCGCTCCGCGCCGGCTTCCCCTCCAGAACGTCCAGAACCTGCTGGGCGACATCCACGGCCACCTTGATCTGCGCTTCGGCCGTGGAGGCGCCAAGGTGTGGCGTCAGGACGACCCTGTCCAGGCCCACCAGAGGGCTCTCCGCGGGAGGCTCCTGCTCGAACACATCGAGCCCTGCGCCGGCCACGCGTCCCTCCCGGATCGCGTCGGCCAGCGCGGCCTCGTCCACGACACCGCCGCGCGAGCAGTTGATGATCCGCACCCCAGGCTTCACCTTCGCCAGACTCTCGCGTCCGATCAGATGTCGGGTGTCTTTTGTGAGCGGCACGTGGACGGTAATGAAGTCCGCGCGTTCCAGCAGTTCGGGGAGTTCGACGATCGCCACCCCCAGCCGCTCCGCGTGGTCCGCCGCGATGAACGGGTCTTGGCCTATCACTCTCATCCCGAAGACGGCTGCCCTCTTCGCTACCTCGCTCCCGATCTTCCCGAGACCGATGACCCCGAGCGTCTTGTTGAACAGCTCGACCCCGAGGAAGGAGCTTCGCTTCCACTCTCCGGCCGAAACCGAGGCGTCGGCGCCGGGGATGTTGCGCGCCATCGCGAGCATCATCGCGAGCGTGTGCTCGGCCGCCGCCACCGTGTTGCCCTCCGGCGAGTTGCACACCACGATGCCGCGCTGGGTGGCGGCCGCCACGTCGATGTTGTCGACACCGACGCCGGCACGCCCGATGGCAACCAGCTTGGGCGCGGCCGCGATGACATCAGCCGTGACCTTCGTAGCACTGCGCACCAGCAGAGCGTCGGCGCCGCTGATGGCGTCCTTCATCTCTTCGGGCGTCATCCCCGTCTTCACAACAAGCTCGACGGCCGGATTCTCACGCAGTAGGGAAAGGCCGTCCTCCGCCAGCTTGTCGCTCACCAAGATACGCCACTGGGGCGGAGTGGTCACGGCTCAGCCTCCGAGGGAGTTGACTGCCGCCTGCACACCGGCCGCGGGATCGACGCCCACTCCCAATTCCTTCAGGCCGAGCCCCAGCAGTCCGAGCGTGGCGATGATATCGGCCTCCCCCACATAGCCCAGATGGCCGATCCTGAAGATCTCATCTTTGAGACTTCGCTGCCCGCCGGCGAGCACGACGCCGTACTTCTCTGTCATCAGCTTGCGCAAGTCGGCGACGGCCACGCCCTCCGGCCGCCGCACCGCTGTCACCGCATTGCTCGCGCACGCCTCGTCGGCAAGCAGCTTCAGACCGAGGGCCTTCACCCCTTCACGAGTCGCCTTCGCCAGGCGGGCGTGCCGCGCGAAGCACTCCTTCAGCCCCTCCTTCTCCAGCAGCTTCAGGGCCGCCTGGAGCTGGAAGACCTGCGGCACGGCCGGCGTCCATGGGGTCTGCCCCTGCTTCAGGTAGCTCTGTGCCTTGCGGAGGTCGAAGTAGAACGTCGGCATCTTGGCCTGCTCCATCGCGGCCGCCGCCCGATCGTTGATGGCAACGAAGCACAGCCCGGGAGGGATCATAAAGGCTTTCTGGGAGCCCGCCACAAGCACGTCCATCTGCCAGGCGTCCATCTGGCAGTCCATCGCAACCAGTGAGCTGATGCCGTCCACGAGCAGCAGCGCGCCGTGCTCTCTGACAATCGGCCCGATCGTGGCCAGGTCGTTCGTGACGCCGGTGGAGGTCTCGTTCTGCGTCATCAGAACGGCCCTGATCTCCCTCCGGTCGTCCTCCGCGAGACGCGCCCGGATCCGCTCGGCATCCGCCGCCTGCCCCATCTCGACGTCCATCTTCTCGACGCGCGCGCCGTACGTCTCGGCGATGTCGGCGAAGCGATCGCCAAAGACGCCGATGCTCACAGACAGCACCAAATCGCCGGGGGATAGCATGTTGACGACGGCCGCCTCGAGCCCGCCGGTCCCGGAGGCGGTCAGGATGTACATGTCATGCGAGGTCTGGAAGACCCGCTTGAGCCCTTCCGTGCATTCCTCCAGCGCGGCCTTGAACTCAGGGCCGCGGTGGTTGATCATCGGGCGCGCACCAGCCAGCAGGATCGACTGCGGCACGGCGGTGGGGCCGGGGATCATAAGCAGTTGCTTCTCGCCCAAGGGTCGTTACCTCCTACGTTATGGGGGTGACACAGCTTCACACCAAGAAACTCTATTATGGCCGAACCACTCTCGGCTTGTCAACGTCGTCCCAGCCGTCCTAGTTGAAGCGGTTCATCGCTTCGTCGATGCCGTGATAGGCCCAGGTCTCCATCGCCTGGGTGGCTCCCGCGAGGACCTCCCGTACGACCGGCCATTCATCGCGGCGAAAACGCCGCAACACGTACTCCATCTTTTCGAGGGCCTCTGGCGGAGCGCCGATGCCGAGTCTCAAGCGCGCGAAATCCCGAGAGCCCAACTGCTGGATGATGGACTCCAGTCCCCTGTGTCCGCCCGCGCTGCCCGAGCGGCGCAAGCGCATCCGCCCCAGATCCAGGTTCACATCATCGGAGACGATGAGGAGGTCCTCCAACGGCCGGGAGAACTGCTTGAGCACACCGGCCACACTCTCGCCGCTGAGGTTCATGAAAGTCATCGGGCGGACCAGCACGACGTGTTCCTTGCCGATCCGGCCCCGCGCCTGCGTGGAGCGAAAGCGGCCCCGGCGGAAGCGCATCTGGCGAAGATCGGCAAGCGCGCCAACCGCCATGAAACCCAAGTTGTGCCGGGTCTTGCGATACTTGAGACCGGGATTGCCCAAGCCGACGATGATCTTCACGGTAGGCGATGGATTCGGCGAGCCGGGAGTCGAGACCTTCGCAGGCGCATTGTGGAGGACAACTGGAGCCCCCGGCGCGACTCGAACGCGCGGCACAGGCCTTAGGAGGGCCTTGCTCTATCCACCTGAGCTACGGGGGCAAGCGAACTTCCTGCCGCCGCTCCGAGTCTAACAACATGAGGCCTACCAGTCAACAAAGGCAGGAAGCTCTCAGACCTTGAAGAAGTCCGCCATAGGAAGCGTGGGGGCCGACGATGGCACGAATAGACCTAGGCGAGGATGACTCCCAGGACGACCTCGCGGAAGCTCTGCGCCAACTGGAGCAGCAGCAGAAGGAGCGGCCGGAGGCGCCTAGGCCCGCCGCCGGAGAGGATGCCGCTGAGGAGGATTCGGCGCGGCGCCGCGCGCGGGAGGCGCAGGAGGCCGAGCGCGAGAAGTCGCGGCAAGAAGTCGGCGTCGCGGTTGAGGCGCTGCGCGAGCGTCAGGTGGCGGAGCGGTTTCCCCGCCGGGCCCGTGCCGGCCCAGCGCGGTGGATCGCGCTTGGAGTCGTTGGGGCCGCGTTGATAGCGGCCGCCGTCATCCTGCTGCGCCCGGAGCCCCTTCCTCCGCCGGCGGCAACTCCGCAGGCGGCCGTCAAGGGGTTCTGGGAGACGATGGCTCACGGGCACTACGAGGGGGCAACCGTGTACTACCCGGCCCTGGTGGACACCTACGGTTCGCGACGACAGGCTGCCCTCCACCTCAGGGAGATGTTCGGAGACGATCCGCCGGTGAAAGTCTCCGTCGGGGACCCGGAGGAGCTTCCGGAGTCGGGCGATCTGCGCATCAGCTACGAAGTATGGCGGCGCAGCGGCCGGCCGCGAACCGGCGAGTTCATTGTGCGTCAGTCCGACAGCGCCGCGGCCGGCTACGTCATCGTATACGGGCCCTAGATCACGGACCGGCCCACACCTCTGGACGCGCTGGCAGAAGCAGCACGTCCTCCACCTTCCGGAGTCGTGCCGCGGGCCGCACCTCCGCGTTTTTGCCCGGTATCGCCCGCTCGGAGCTGATGGACGTCACGGTACCCACGCGCAGTCCCGCGAGAAAGACCCCGCCGAGGCCCGAGGTGACGACCACGTCCCCAGGCTGCACGTCTGCGTCCGGAGACAGGTAGCGGACCTCACACCGCCAGCCCCCCAGGCCCTCGAGCACTCCCGTATCGCGGGAACGCTGCAGCCGGACGGCAATAGAGCTCGCAGGCTCGGTCAGCGGGACCAGCCGACAGGTGCGGGTGGCGACCGCCGAGACCTGGCCCACGAGACCTTCCGGGGTGACGCCCACGGCGCGCACCCGCACGCCGTGCGCGCTGCCTCGGTCCAAGGTGAAGTCATTGAACCAGCCTCCTTCACCCACGGCAATTACGTGAGCCAGGCGATCCCTGTCCACGCCGGGGTAGGCCGATCTCAGGGCGGCCTCACGACCGGCCTGCGTGCGTTCCTCATCACTTCGCGACAGGATCGCCTCCAGCGTAGCGACCCGCGCGGATAGCGCCGCGTTCTCATCGATCAGGTCCCGTGCATGCACCGTCGCGAGCCATTCTCTTTCCACGAAGTCGGCCGAGGCGGTCAGCACTTGCTGCAGAGGGCGCGAGGCCGCGCACACGACGGCGTCCAGCCACATCGCTCCGCCGCTTCTCCCGGCGGCACCCTGCCAGACGTTGAGCACGAGGGCAAGCACGGTCAGCCCGGCAAACAACGTCGTCGTACGGCCTCTCTCGCTGCGCAGTCTCGTTATCATGCTGGACCCTCAGGAAGGAGCGAACACGTCCCCCAGGCTCTCCGGATCCTCAAGCGTACGCCCGGCACCCTCCACCACGCAAGTCAGAGGGTGCTCGGCGACGCGCACCGGCAGGCCTGTGTCCTGCGCGAGCAACATGTCGATTCCCCTCAACAGCGCACCGCCGCCCGTGAGCACTAGCCCGCGATCCATGAGCTCCGATGCCAGCTCCGTGGGAGTGCTCTCCAACGTCAGTCTGATCGACTCTGATATCCCCGCAACTGCGCCCACGATCGCCTCACGGATCTCCGGCGCACCCACCTCCACCGACCGCGGGAGGCCCGTGGCGAGGTCCCTGCCGGCTGCGACGGCAACGAACTGATCATCCCCATCGAAGGCGGAGGCGGACCCTATCTGAAGCTTGAGTCTCTCGGCTGTCGGCAGGCCGATTGCCAGGCCGTGTTCATGTTGGAGAAACGTCACAATCGCCTCGTCGACCTCGTCGCCAGCTATGCGCATCGAGCGCCCGGTGACGACTCGACTGAGCGCTATCACCGCGACCTCAGACGTGCCACCGCCGATATCCAGCACCATGTTGCCGGCAGCCTCCCAGACCGGCAGTCCCGCTCCGATCGCCGATGCCATCGGCTCCTCGATCAGGTAGGCTTCGCCTGCGCCGGCCCGGATGATGGCCTCTCGCATGGCGCGGCGTTCGACCTCCGTCACCCCCGATGGGATGCCCATCACCACTCGCGGGTGAACGAGCGCTCGCCTTCCGTGTACCTGGCGGATGAAGTACCGCAGCATGACCTCGGCCACGTCGAAATCCGCGATCACGCCGTCCTTCAGCGGCCGCACCACCTCGATGTTGGCCGGAGTTCGCCCCAGCAGCCGCTTCGCCTCCGAGCCGACCCAGAGGATCTGGCCGTCAGTCTGGTCGATCGCGACCACAGAGGCCTCATTGAGCACAACGCCCCGGCCTCGAACGTAGACGAGGGTGTTCGCCGTGCCGAGGTCAATCCCCATATCTCGGGAGTACCGAGACAGCGCGCGTCGCCAGATCATCGGCCGCCGCTCGTCCTAGGCCGACGTGGGGGTCCTCCGCGACGCTGGAATCCCACAAGCATCGCCAGCAACTTCGGAAGCGGAAGTCCGATCACGTTCGTGTAGCAGCCCCGAATAGCGCGGATCAAGGCCGCGCCTTCCCCTTGGATGGCATAGGAGCCGGCCTTGTCCATGGGCTCGCCGGCTGCGAGGTACCGGCCTATCTCTTCGTTCGACAGGGATCGGAAGGCCACCTCCGTGCGCTCATAGTCGACCAGGCGCCTCTCCTTCTCCACCAGCGCCAGACCCGTATAGACCGAGTGCCAGCGGCCGCTCAGGCTCCGAAGAGCACGTCGGGCTTCGTCGGCGCTCGACGGCTTGCCAAGGACCCGGCCTGCACACACGACGATCGTGTCCGCTGCCAGTATCAGCCCCTCAGCCTTCTGCGAAACTGCCACCGCCTTGGCCAGGGCCAACGCGCGAGCATGGTCCGCATAGCGCCGCCCCACGAGGCGCGGCTCCTCCACTCCCGGGATGACCACGCGGAACTCGATGCCAGCGGCACGGAGGAGCTGCTGGCGCCTGGGGGACTGGGAAGCCAGTACGAGCCTGCTCACAGCTGCCCGGGCCGCACGGTTCGAAGGACGACGACGAGGCCGCTCAGAAAAGCGCCCCCGAGTGCGATGCCACCCAGGGCCACATGAGTGGCCTGCTGCCCGAGCACCAGGAGCACGGCGCCTCCCACGAGCAGCCCCATGGTGACGGCGCCCAATGCCAACCGGTTCAGGGCTCTGCTCAGGCGTCCCCAGCGAGTGTCGATGTCGAGATCCTCCACGCGGACACGCAGCCCGCCGTGCTCCATGAGAGAGAGCACTCTATCGAGCCTGCCAGGCAGCCGGCCGAGACGGCGGAAGGTCCTCTCTATGGCGCGCGTCGACCTGTCCACCAACTCCTCCGCCGACAGCTCCCTCGCCCGCGCCTCGCGGAGCACGGGCGCGGCCACTTCCCGGAGGTCGAAGTCCGGATTCAGATCCATCGCCACCCCCTCTGCCATCAGGAGCGACTTCGCGGCCAAGGGGATATCCGCTGGGACTCTCACGCTGTTGAGCCACAGGGCGTGCAACGTTCGCGTCAGCACTTCGCCCATGGGGAACTCGCGCTGAGGAAGGAGCATGAACCGGCTCACGATCCGCGCCAGTTCCTCCCTGAGCGACTGAAGATCGGTATCGGCCCCGAGCGTGCCAAGCTCCGACATGGCAGTCACGAGCCCTTCTATGTCTTGGTCATAGACGCGCCGCACGGCCTCGCAGAGGAGACGCCGCGTGCGAGGATCGAGGTAGCCGACGATCCCGAAATCGAGAAGGACGAGACGGCCGGCATCATCCATCAGTAGATTGCCGTGGTGAGGGTCGCCGTGGAAGAACCCATCCACGAATACTTGATGGAGCAAGGCCCTACCGATCTCCTCTGCAGCCGCCTTTCGGTCGATGGTCGATATGGTGTCCGCCAGTTGGTCGATGCGCCGGGCAGCGATCCGCTCGGTCGTGAGCACCTCTCGCGCGGTGAGATCCCAGACGACCTCGGGGACGCGGACCCGAAGTCCGGCCGATGTCAGAGCGTCCCGGAGGCGCTCCGCGTTGTGGGCTTCGATGGTGTACGACATCTCGTCTTCCATCTGAGTGGCGAACTGGCGCACGAAGCCGGGGAGACGGTGCCGCCTGAGCGCCGGGACCTGTCGCGTCAGAAGAGCGGCCGCGTCAGAGAGGATCTGCAGGTCGGCCTCCACGACCCGGCGCACGCCCGGTCGAAGTACCTTGACCGCGACTTGACGACCGTCAGGCAAGGCCGCCGAGTGCACTTGGCCCAGCGAGGCGGAGGATATCGGCTCTGGATCCACCTCTTGGAAGCACCGCTCAAGCGGTCGCCCGAGTTCCCTCTCGATGACGCCTCGAGCATCGGCGAACGGGACCACCGGGCCTTCATCCTGGAGACGCCGAAGCTCCTGGACGACTGGACGCGGCAGGAGGTCGCCTCGGGCTCCCAGCACCTGGCCGAGTTTGATGAAAGTGGGTCCCAGCTCGGCCAGTGCAAGCCGAAGCCGCCGCGGTCCGGACACGCCGGCATACTCCCGCGACGGGCGGCGCCTCCGCCCGATGGGCAGATGGCGCGACAGCCCAAGCTGGTCGAACACGTAGCCGAACCCATAGTCGAGAACCAGTACCGAGAGGATCTCACGGACCCGGCCTAGGTTGGGGGGGCCGATTCCCAGGGTCATGGGCGCTTGGCCTGCGAACTGCAGCCGCTACTGGTTGCCGGAGCGCTTCTCAAGCTCTTCGAGTCGGCGCTCGAGCTCCTCGATCTGGGAGCGCCGGGCGATATCAGCCTTCGCGAGTGCGCGCTCGACGGCCTCCACCACGAAGTCGTCCATCTTCTGCTTCTGCCCGCGCCCCTTGTCCAGCATCTCGGAGACGAGCTTCTTGCTCTCTTCGCGGCTGACATGGCCCTTCTTGACGAGTTCGTCCACCAGCTTCGTGGCCGACTCCTTCGTGAGCAGCGCCGCGCCCAGACCGAGCTCAACCATCCTGTCGAACAACTCACGCCAGGAAGTGATCTTCGCTCCTTCGCTCATGCTGTGCTTCCTCCATTCCTCGACCGGGCTAACCTCCGACGATATTCACACCCGCCCCGCAGTGCTTGCATCTGCCACCGCTCACCTTCACCCGCGACACACTGAAGCCCTGCCGCGCCACCACCGTCTTGCCGCAGCTGGGACATCGCGTATCCTCGCCGCTTCCTCCCCACACGTTGCCGATGTAGACGTAGTGGAGCTTCTCCAGCCCGATCTCCCGCGCTCGGAGAAGCGTGTCCGTGGGGGTCGGCGGCTCGCTCAGCTTGTGATCCGGATGGTAGCGTGAGAAATGCAGCGGGATGTCAGCACTGATGCTCGCGACCCAATCGATCAAGGCGCGGATGTGCCGCTCATCGTCATTCCAGTTGGGGATGACGAGGTTCGTCACCTCGACGTGGCACCCTGCCTCGTGGGCGATCTCGACCGTCCTCCTCGGAGGCTCCGGCCGGCCCCGACAGAGCTCCCGATAGAAGTCCGCGCTCATCGACTTGATGTCCACGTTCATCGCGGCGATGTGCGGCAGGACCTCGCGAAGCGGCCACTCCGAAACGTAGCCATTCGTGACGAGAACGTTGTGGAGACCGGCCTCCTTGATCCTCGGGGCGGTCTCGGCGACGAACTCGTACCACATGAAGGGCTCGTTGTAGGTGTAGGCGATTCCGATGTTCCCAGCCTCGGCCAACGCCAACTGCACCGCTTCCTCGGAAGACATCCTGCGAGTGCCGCCCGTCGCCTGAGATATGGACCAGTTCTGGCAGAACGCACACGAAAGGTTACAGCCGACTGTTCCGAGCGAGAGTATCCTGGCCCCGGGATGGAAGTGGAAGAGAGGTTTCTTCTCGATCGGATCCATGTGCACTGCGGACGCTCGACCGTAGTTCAGGGTCCGCAGCACGCCCTCGAAGTTCTGTCGGACGCGACAGGCGCCGGTCTCCCCTTCGGCGATGCGGCAATCATTGGGGCAGAGAAGACAGTGGAGGCGCCCTCCCTCGCCCTCTTCCCAGAACTCAGCCTCTCTCAGTCCGAGTTGAGACATCGCGCTGCCCCCCAGGATTCTACCTGGCCGCGAACTCCACGGCAAGTCGGGGCAGCGTCCGGCCGCGGCCGTTACTGCTCCAGGCCGACGTCGCCCAGAGCAAGGTAGGCAAGCGCGCCGGCAGCGTACAGGAGCGCCAGCGAAGCTGCCACGATCCCCGAGTCATTGAGCACGAGTGCGGCCGCCGAAGCGGCCACGCACGCAATCAAGGCCGGAGAGAGCCATGCTCGTTCCCTCAGCACGGCCACCACCCGAGACGGCCGCGCCGCGACGCTGACTCCCAGCACGCCGAGCGCCGCCGCCGCCACACCGGTCCACGACGAAACTCGTATTAGCAGCCAATTCATAGCAAGCTTGCGGGCCAGAACATCATAGACGGCCTGCCACCCTTCATTCTTCACACTGACCACCCAGCGGCCGATATGGGAGGCCTCCACACCCCGCAGGAGCACGTCGACGGCCACGGCCGCTGCCACAATGGCGGTGGCGAGGAGGAGTCCCAGCAAGGCCTTCGGCCAGCCCATCGCTTCTCGCCCCAGGTACAGGGCGAAGACGCCTGCGCCGACGGCCATGCCGAGCGACATCCCGAGATTCGCGCCGAACCGCGGCACTCCCACGAGAACGGCCACAGCCAACAGGCAGCCGGTTGCGAAGATGCGCTCCCCAGACCCCACTTTGTCACGCGGCCACAGAATGGAGGCCGCTCCGATCAGGGAGGCGCCGAGGAGAGCGCCCGCATACTCATTGCCGATGCCATAGAAGCGCGCGCCGGCGCTTGCCGAGTAGCTCAGGGGAGACCAGTAGAGCATCTCTTGTCCTCGGACTAGGTCGTAGACCAACAGCCCGACGAGAAGAAGGCAGGGCAGAACATGCCCTAGTCGCCAGCCTGTTGTCCAAGCGCCGACGAGCGCCACCACGCACGCAGCTGCCATGCCAACCAACAGAATCTGATCCGCGGGCAGGGCTGGAACGGCGGCCAGCAGCATACCGGCCGGGACTGACAGCAGGAGGAGCAACACGCCTCTGATGAGTATCCGCAGCCGGCGCGGAACACGTTCGCCAACGAGGAGGAAGAAAGCCGAAACCCACAGCGCAATCGTCGCCACCGCCGGCAGCGTCCGAAAAACTTGTCGTCGCGCTCTCTCGGATGCTGCGTGACGCGCCAGTTCCCCCCCCAGCCTCTCCAGCGCCGAGCCCTCCACCTGATCGACAGTCATCGGCCGCCCAACCGCCTCCGCGCTGGGCTCGATGCCGAAATATCGCAGTACCGTTGGGGCCACGTCCGTATTCACGACCAGCCCCGGGCGACCTGTGGAGCGCGATGAAAGGATCCCCGGCTCCTGTCCGGGACTCCACAGGATCACCGGCGCCAGACCGACTTCGCTCTCCCCCGCCTGCGGCTCTCGCAGGCTGGGTGCCAAGATGAGCGCAGACCACTGCTGTGCCGACCGGGGAGAGAGGGCCTGCGCGATCAGGCGGTCCGTCTGCTCGATCGCCCGGTGCCGCTCGGCCTGGGCCGCCTCCGAGGTCATCTTGGCTGCATAGCTCTCCACACGGGACGTCTCCCCGGGGTCCAGCACCACTAGATCGGCCGTCTCTGCCGCACGCCGCAAGGCACGCAGTAGAGCCGATTCACTGAACGTCGCCCCAGACGCGCAGGTGGGGTCACGTACAGCCAGCCGCCTGCTCACATCGCCCAGTGGCACGCGTCCCTGTTCGTCCATCCCGATGGCAACGAGCTCGCGGTGGGGGCCCGCCGGTGTGTCCGCGTTTCCGACGCACGCCACCCTGACCCCGGCGCGCCGAAGGGCCCTGCCCAGCAACCCCAGGCGCAAAGGGTAATCCGCCGATGCGTTCTGCCGCACGAGCTCCCCAATCGAGAGATGGAGAATCGCGTCGCCGGCCGGTCGCCACCCAGTGCGCGCGGTGTAGACCTCGGCGGCTGTGCGTCCCCGAACGACTTCGCCAGCCTGGTAAGCATCCGCCTCTGCGTTGGTCCGTGTCACTGGATCGAGCCGGGAAGCGGCACGCGACCCCGCGCCAATCGTCAGGTACTCGCCGCCGTGGCCGCGCGCGCTCCGGACGCACATGAGGCCGACCGCGCCCTCCTCGGCGAGACGCCGCAGCACAGGGGCCTGCACATCGTCGGACATCAGGTCATACCAGGAGACCTTGTCCAGAACCACGAGCAGGAGCTTCTGCTCGGCCGCCTCGCCTGGGCGCGAATCCCCTCCGACCAGAAGGCACACAAAGGCCAGCATGCACGCAATGCGCCCGCGGATCATCTCTTCCCCGCTTCGGCCTGCTCTCGCACGACGTCCGCGTAGACGGCCCGCGTGCGCGCAAGCATGTCCAATATGTCGAACTGGCCGGCAGCTCGCCGTCGCCCCTGCTCGCCCATGTCCCGCGCCCGCGCCGGCTCTCGCAAGAGATCTCCGATGCCCTTCGCCAGCATCTCGGGACGGCCCGGCTCCACGAGGATTCCTGTCTCTCCATCGACCACGACCTCAGGGACCCCACCCACCGCTGT
>JALGXV010000268.1 GCA_029821885.1 Candidatus Hebobacteria bacterium | reverse complement strand
GGCGTGGCGGCCGTCATGCATGTCCTGGCGGAAGCGATCGAGGACTCGCCGACGGTCAGCGGCGTCTCGGCTCGGCAGCTTGCGGCCACTGCGAGGGTGCTTGACGCCAACGTGATCAGGCCGCTGGAGAGCGCCTACCACAAGGAAGGCGGCATCGTGATCCTGAAGGGGAACCTGGCGCCCGACGGATCGGTGGTGAAGTCCTCTGCCGTCGCGCCGAGCATGAGGCAGTTCACGGGCCGGGCGCGGGTCTTCACCCGGGAGGAAGATGCGACAGAGGCCATCGTGGGTGGGCAGATAACGTCGGGAGAAGTCGTGGTAATCCAATACGAAGGCCCTCGCGGAGGGCCTGGGATGCGGGAGATGCTGTACCCAACTTCGCAGATATACGCGGCTGGGATGAACGAGTCAGTCGCCTTGGTAACCGACGGGCGTTTCTCTGGAGCGACGATAGGGCTGTCCGTTGGCCACGTCGCGCCGGAGGCCGCGGTGGGCGGGCCAATCGGCCTGGTGCAGGAGGGAGACGAGATCGCCATCGACCTGGATCAGCGCAAGATCGAACTCAGAGTGTCGGAGCAGGAGCTTGCGAAGAGGCGGAGCAGTTGGAAACCGCTGGCTCCGAAGATCCTGACGGGCTATCTCGCCCGCTACGCCCAGCAGGTGTCATCGGCCGCTCAAGGGGCCGTGATGGAAGCGGAGGCGGAGAAGTGAGTAAGCAAAGATCGACGAAGACAAAGAAGAAGGCCAGACCACGACCGGCCTCCTCGGCCCGGAAGACGGCCACGAAGGCTGGAAAGATGATCGGCGCACAGGCTCTAATCGAAGGGCTGAGGCGAGAGGGCGTCGAGGTGATCTTCGGATATCCCGGAGGGTCGCTGCTCCCCATATACGATGTGCTCTACGACACTGAGGACGTCCGACACATCTTGGTTCGGCACGAGCAGGGCGCGGCCCATGCTGCCGACGGGTACGCGCGCGCCTCCGGCAAAGTGGGCGTATGCATGGCGACGTCTGGCCCGGGTGCCACGAACCTCGTGACGGGCATCGCCACCGCCCACATGGACTCGGTGCCGATCGTCGCCATCACTGGTCAGGTCCCGACCTTCGCCATCGGCAAGGACTCCTTCCAGGAAGCTGACATCACCGGCATCACCCTGCCGATAACGAAGCACAACTACCTCATCACAGATGCGAACGAGATCCCGCGCACCGTCAAGGAAGCCTTTCACATCGCGCGCACCGGAAGGCCCGGCCCAGTGTTGATCGACTTCCCGCGCGACGTGCAGCAGGCGGACATCGACTTCCAGTACCCGGAGGCCGTCGACCTCCCCGGTTACCGGCCGACGCTAGCCGGGCACACGATGATGATAAAGAGGGCCGGCGAACTCATCGACTCTGCACAGCGCCCACTCATTTACGGCGGCGGTGGCGTGAATAGCTCCGAGGCCCAGACGGAACTCGTAGCGCTGGCCGAACGCGCCGACGCGCCGGTTACAATGACGCTGATGGGGAAAGGTGGGTTCCCTGAAGATCACGACCTTTACCTAGGCATGCCCGGCATGCACGGCACGGCCTACTCGAACTACGCGCTGCACGAGGCGGACGTGATCATCGCCGTGGGAACGCGTTTCGACGACCGGGTCACCGGCAAGCTGGACATGTTCGCGCGCAACGCCAAGTTCATCCACGTAGACATCGACCCTGCCGAGATCGGCAAGAACGTCGTGCCCTTGCTGCCGATCGTCGGCGATGTGAAGCTGGTTCTGGCCGAGCTGAACAAGCGGGTGTCGCGCGCGAAGCACCCGGACTGGCGCAAGCGGATCGACCAATGGAAGCAGGAGTACCCAATGCGCTGGAAGGGCGACGGACTGAAGCCGCAGTTCGTCATCCAGCAGATTCACGAGGCAACCAAGGGCAATGCCGTCATCGTGACCGAGGTGGGCCAGAACCAGATGTGGGCCGCCCAGTGGTACCCGTGCAAGCGGACTCGGCAGTTTATCAGCTCCGGCGGGCTCGGCACCATGGGATACGGCCTGCCCGCGGCGATCGGGGCGCAAGTCGCGATGCCGAAGGATGTCGTCTGGGACATCGCCGGAGATGGCAGCATCCAGATGAATATCCAGGAGATGGCGACGGCTGTTGCCAACAAGATCCCGGTCAAGGTGGCAGTGCTCAACAACGGCTACCTGGGCATGGTGCGCCAGTGGCAGACCCTGTTCTTCAAGAACCGGCTCTCCCACACTGACATACAAGTCGGCACCCCAGACTTGGCGAAGCTAGCCGAGGCCTATGGCGCGGTTGGCATGCGTGTTGCGGATGAGTCGGAGGTGTGTCCTGCCATCGAGAAAGCGATGGCATTGAAGGATCGTCCATGCCTGATCGACTTCCTGATAGCACGGGATGAGAACGTGATGCCGATGGTCCCGGCTGGCGGGACGGTCGACGACATGTTGGTGGACTGAGGCGACGGGAGACCGACGATGAAACACACTATCTCGGTTCTGGTCAACAACCGGCCGGGCGTCCTGGCCCGTACGGCGGGGCTATTTGCGCGGCGTGGCTTCAACATCGACAGCCTCGCAGTGAGCACGACGCAGAACCCGGACGTCTCGCGCATGACCATTGTGGTCGAGGGTCCGGATGCGGTGCTGGAGCAGATATCGAAGCAACTCTACAAGCTCATGGACGTGATCAAGGTGCTCGACCACCAGGACGAGGCGGTCGTTACGCGGGAGCTGGCCCTGGTGAAAGTGGCCGCGGAACCTGCCCTGCGCGGCGAGATAATGCAGACGGTGAATATCTTCCGCGCGAACATCGTCGATGTTTCGGAGCACACATTCACCATCGAGGTGACGGGGAGCGCAGAGAAGATCGACGCTCTCATCACGCTGCTGGGGAAGCACGGGATCCGCGAGATGATGCGCACCGGGCGGATCGTGCTCTCGCGCGGACCGCGGACGGCCTAGACCGGAGGCCAGCCGAATGCAGGAGCTTGTGACAGTCGAGCAGGCCGATAAAGTGATTGCTTATCTGGCAATCGTTCTGCCGGCCATCGGCCTCCTTGCGGGGGCAGCCGTGGGCGCCGCCCGCCGAGCTGCGCTCCGGGGTCTGCTGGTGGGCCTCGTCTGCGGTCTGGTCGGCCCTGCGATCTGGCTGCTGTGGCGCATGTACAATGAGATCGTGGGCATCTACGGTCTTGATAGCGTGCGGGGACTGCTCGTAAACCTGGCGCTCTTCGCTGGCATTGGCGTCATCGTCGGACTTGCCATCGGGCTGGCCCGACGGCGCTTCAGGGCAGGCAGTGGGCAAACAGCCTCCAACACGCATGAGTGAGGCAAGGAGAGGATAGCGATGGCGAAGATCTACAGAGATCGAGACGCGAAGATATCGGCGATCAAGAGCAAGACGGTAGCGATCGTTGGGTACGGCATCCAGGGTCGCGCACACGCCCTCTGCCTGCGAGACAGCGGCGTGAAGGTTGTGGTGTCCGAGCTCGAGGGCACGCCGGGCTGGAAGAACGCCCAGGCGGATAAGATGGCTGCCATGTCCGCGGCGGAGGCTGCGGCCAAGGCGAACGTGATAGCACTGCTCACACAGGACCATGTGCAGCCCGTCGTGTACCGGGAGGCCATCAAGCCGAACCTGAAGCGCGGGAATGCGCTCATGTTCGCCCATGGGTTCAACATCCACTACAACCAGATCGTCCCACCGCAGAGCGTTGACGTGTTCATGGTCGCGCCCAAGGGCCCGGGGGCACTCGTCCGGGCTGAGTTCGAGCGCGGCCGCGGCGTGCCGTCTCTAGTGGCAGTCCATCAGGATGCCAGCGGCAAGGCCAAGGACATCGCTCTCGCGTACGCGAAGGCTCTCGGGGCCACCCGCGCCGGCGTGCTCGAAACGACCTTCGCTGAGGAGACGGAGACGGACCTGTTTGGCGAGCAGGCCGTTCTCTGCGGCGGCGTGACCGAGCTCATCAAGGCCGGCTTCGAGACGCTCGTCGAGGCCGGGTACCAGCCCGAATGCGCCTACTACGAGGTGCTCCACGAGCTGAAGCTGATAGTTGACCTCATCCAGGCCTACGGCATCAACGGCATGCGCCGCCGCGTCAGCGACACAGCGGAGTACGGCGACATGAGTCGCGGATCGCTTGTCATCGGGCCGGAAGTGCGCGACGCGATGGAGGACATCCTCGAAGAGGTACAGACCGGCGAGTTCGCCCGCGAGTGGATATTGGAGAACAGAGCGAACCGTCCTGTCTTCAGTCGCCTGCGGGAGCTGGAAGCCGAGCACCCGATTGAGATAGTAGATTCGCACGCGGTGCGAAGGAGGGGCAGTCCAATGCCTGCTGCCAAGAGATCACGAAGCAAGAAGACGCGGATCATGATCTTCGACACGACGCTTCGCGACGCGGAGCAGTGTCCGGGCGGAGCGATGACGGCCGAGGAGAAGCTTGACGTCGCCCGTCAGCTTGCCCGCCTCGGTGTCGACGTCATAGAGGCCGGCTTCCCCTATTCGTCGCCGGGAGACTTCGAAGCCGTGCAGCGAATCGCAGCCGGGGTGGCGGGCCCGACAGTCTGCGGCCTCAGCCTCTGCCGCCTCGAGGGCATAGATCGGACGGCGGAGGCATTGAAGGCCGGGAAGAAGGTGCGGCTGCACGCATTCCTCAGCACGTCGCCGCAGCACCGCGAGGGGATTCTCCGCAAGAGCAAGCAGGAAGTGCTCCAGATGGCTGTGTCCTCCGTGGAGCGGGCACGCTCGCAGATTGACGAAGTCGAGTTCTCCCCCATGGATGCAACCCGGACGGAATTCGACTTCCTGTGCGAGATCGTGGAGGCGACCATCGAGGCCGGCGCCTCGATCATCAACATACCGGACACGCTGGGGTACTCCATTCCCTCCGAGTTCGGCGACCTCATCCGGCGGCTTTGCGAGTCGGTGCCGAACATCGACAAGGCCACCATCAGCGTGCATTGCCACGATGACCTGGGTCTGGCGACAGCGAACTCTCTCGCTGGCGTACTCAATGGCGCCACTCAGGTCGAGTGCACGATCAACGGCCTGGGCGAGCGCGCCGGGAACGCAGCTCTGGAGGAGATCGTCGTCATACTCGACACCCGACGGGAGCTGAAGCGCAGATTCGCCACCGGCGTCAATCTGAAGGAGATCTACCGCACGAGCCGCCTCGTCCGGGATGTGACGGGCATGCCAGTGCAGCCGAACAAAGCCATCGTCGGCGAAAACGCCTTCGCACACTCCTCCGGCGTGCACGTAGATGGAGTCATCAAGCTGGCAGAGCGCCGTGCCAGCTTCGAGATCATCCGGCCCCAGAAGATCGGCCGCGAGAAGAGCGAGATCGTGCTGACGAGTCGCTCCGGCCGCAAGGCGGTCAGACATCGCCTATCGGAGTTGGGCTACGAGCTGTCCCCGGTCGAGCTCGAGAGTACATACCAGCGCTTTCTTGCACTGGCGGATCAGCGCAAGGAGGTGACGGACGACGAGTTGGAGTCCCTCGTCGCCGACGAGCTGCGACTCGCTCAGGAGATCTACGCCCTGGACTATCTGCACGTGGTCAGCGGCGGCACCACCATCCCGACGGCTACGGTCAGGCTGAGACGCAATGGCGAGGTGTGCCAGTCGGTGGCCAGCGGAGTCGGCAGCGTCGACTCCGTCTACAAGGCGATCAACGACATCGTTAAACTCCCCCACAAGCTGGTCGACTACACGGTCAGCTCGGTAACGGGCGGCACAGATGCTCTCGGCGAAGTCACTGTCCGGATCAGCGACAGGGCAGCCACAGTCCACACCGGTCGCGGGTCGAGCATGGACATAATCGAGGCTTCTGCGAAGGCCTATCTGCAAGCGCTGAACAAAGCCTTCTATCGTACTGAGGGTGGACCTAGCCGCCGCAAGAGCAAAAGAAGAAAGAAGAAGGGAACGCGGAAGGCCTAGACCGAATGGGCAGAACGATTACCGAGAAGATACTGGCGGCCCATTCCGCGCAAGCTGAGTTGCATCCAGGCCAGTTCGTCATGGCGCGCATCGACCTCATGCTTGGCAACGACGTGACGGCGCCCCTGGCCATCGAGGAGTTTCGAAACATCGGCGCGGAGCGACTTGCGGATGCCGCCCGCGTCGTACTCGTCGCGGACCACGCCACGCCGAACAAGGATATCGAGGCAGCGCAGCAGTGCCGACTGATGCGTGACTTCTCGCGAGAGCAAGGCGTGGGGCGATTCTACGACGTCGGCCGCGGTGGGATTGAGCACGCTCTTCTGCCGGAAGAGGGCCTCGTTGCGCCGGGCGAATGTATCATCGGCGCCGACTCTCATACCTGCACCTATGGCGCGCTGGGAGCTTTCGCGACAGGCGTCGGCAGTACCGACTTGGCGGCGGCCATGGCGACGGGAGAGTGCTGGCTGCGAGTGCCCGAATCGATCAAAGTCGTATATCGGGGCGAGCGAAAGGAATGGGTCGGCGGGAAGGATCTCATCCTATACATGATCGGGAAGCTCGGAGTGGCCGGCGCCCGCTACCAGGCGCTGGAATTCTGCGGGGAGGCGATCGAGGCGCTGGGAATGTCGGGCCGGCTCACGATGTGCAACATGGCGATCGAGGCCGGAGCGAAGAACGGCATCATCGCGCCGGACGCGGTGACCGAGGAATACGTCCGATCTGTGACGGATCGCGACTACACGCCGCAGTCCAGCGACCCCGATGCAGCCTACGCACAGGTAGTGGAGATCGACTGCGCGGACATCGATCTGCAGGTTGCCGTTCCGCCTCTGCCGGAGAATAGCAGATCGGTGCGAGATGTGGAGGAGACCCCTATCGATCAAGCAGTCATCGGCTCGTGTACGAATGGCCGCATCGAGGATCTTAGGGAGGCCGCACAGGTGCTCGAGGGTCGCAGTGTGCACGCAGACGTCCGCCTGATCGTGGTCCCGGCCACAAGACGTGTACACCTTCAGGCGATCCGAGAGGGCCTTGCCGAGATCTTCGTCGAGGCAGGAGGAGCGCTGAGCACGCCAACCTGCGGTCCCTGTCTGGGGATGCACATGGGAGTCCTGGCGCAAGGTGAGCGCGCGGTCGCCACGACCAACCGCAACTTCGTCGGCCGCATGGGGCACCCAGAGAGCGAGGTGTACCTCGCCGGGCCAGCTGTAGCGGCGGCATCGGCTGTGCTGGGACGCATCGGCGGCCCGGAAGAACTCCCGTGAGCGAGATCCGCGGTCGAGCTCACGTCTATGGGGACAACGTCAACACGGACGTGATCATACCCGCGCGCTACCTGACTAGCTCTGACGCCGACGAGCTTGCCCGACACTGCATGGAGGACATCGATCCGGAGTTCGCCGCCAAACTGAAGCCGGGAGATGTGATCGTAGCCGGGGAAAACTTCGGATGTGGGAGCTCGCGGGAGCATGCGCCCGTTGCGATCAAGGCCGCTGGTATCAGCGCGGTGATCGCAGGGACCTTCGCTCGCATTTTCTTCCGCAACGCCATCAACATTGGGCTGCCGGCTCTGGCTTGCCCGGAGGCGGCCGGTGACATCGAGGACGGCGACGAAGTGGCGGTCGATCTGGCCTCGGGTCGGATCGAGAACGTGACACGGGGCCGGAGCTATCAGGCCGAGCCGTTTCCGGCCTTCCTTCGGGAGATAGTCGAGGCGGGCGGCCTCGTGCCTTACACGCGGAAGCGTCTGGCGGCCCGCTAGGGGCCTTGCGTGGCGCGAGGCGGCGGGCGAGAGACTCGCTTCGCCGCCCTCAGGAATCGGGCGCGAGGCATGAGGATGCTTCGCCCGCAGCGCTCACACCGGATGCGTATATCGATCCCGGTGCGGACAACGGTCCACTCGTTCGCCCCACATGCGTGGGGCTTACGCATCTGGACTAGGTCCCCGAGCCGGATTTCAGCGATCTCAGTCACATGACGCTGCTTCGGCGGCGATGGGTGCGCGTCCTACCAGTCGCGTTGCAGAGAGGAAGGGCCGCGCAACCGCAGAAAGGGCTAGCGTCTGCGTCG
>JALGXV010000043.1 GCA_029821885.1 Candidatus Hebobacteria bacterium | reverse complement strand
GCTAGTCCCTCCGCGGAGTATCTTGGCGAGATGGCTGGACTCCGGAGAGACCAAGGTTTTCACGCCTCCTCCTCCCCGATAGGCCCCATGCTCAGAGATGTTCGCGTCTGGCGCTCGGCCGGCCGCTATGGCAAGCCGGTGTGCCGCTGTCAAGTGGCGATGGGACGCCGCTGACAGCCCTGCTGATCTGTCTCCGGACCTCAGACATTCTGCCATGGGAGACCTCTGGGCGGAGCGCCCGAACAGGGCGCTCCGCCTCCGTGAGAGAGGGATGTGCTCAGACGTGCGATGACCTCCTCGGGGAACAACACGCGAGGGCCTTCTCACGCCTCAGCCGAAGGTCGTGCCGAGAATAGCGACCCCCAGGGCGGCGTGACATTGCGGGCCGTCGCCATCGGCTTGGTGGTGCTGGTGTTGGTGGCGCTGCTGAACTTCTACGTCGAGCTGGCCTGGGGCATCAACTGGAGCGTCAACTGGCAGTTCTCTTCCGGCGTACCCGCTGTCGTCCCCGTGGTTGTCCTGTTCCTGCTCACGCTGCTCATGAAGATGCCTGTGTTAGCTCGTGTCGGCCTGACGCGCCGGGAACTCCTCGTCATCTACTCCCTCGTGTTGGTGGGAGCGCCTGTGGTGACCCCCGGTGTTGTGGCCTGGATACTGGTCAAGCCCATAGCCTTCTACTACGCGGCCTTGGCGCAACGTCACTGGGAGACGATCTTCCTCGAACACGTCCCCACCTGGTGGGCTCCAGGCGACCCCGCCTCTGTGGAGGGGTTCTTCTTGGGCGTGGGCGGCGCACCGACGCCGTGGTCCGCATGGGCCGTCCCGCTCGCCGCCTGGGCCGGCTTCTCGATCGCCCTCTTCGTCTGCACCTGGTGCCTCATGGCCCTCGTGCAGCGCCAGTGGATCGCCAATGAGAGGCTGAGCTTTCCCCTCGCCCAGATGCCGTTGGAGATGGTACGTACCTCTCGTGAGGGTCAGGCCCATTCCGTGGGCCGGCTTCCTCTCAGTGGCGTGTTCTGGCTAGGTTTCTTCATGTCACTGACGGTGAACTTCCTCGCCAGCCTGTCCATGAAGATACCGGCCATGCCCAACATCTCGCTCTTCCCATACGACCTCATCCCCTGGCACGGGACGGGCCCGTTGGCCGGACTGGGTGGCATCACGCTCGTCTTCTGGCCTTGGATTATCGCCCTCGCCTATCTGATCCCCAAGGAGCTTTCCTTCTCGGTCTGCTCTTCTGTATCATCCGTTTCCTTCTCACAGTAGCTGCCATCGCCGCGGGGGCTACCCCCATGCGGCCCGAGGACTGGTGGACCACCACCTTCCCGGCGCCGTACTACCAGGGGGCTGGCGCTGTCTTGGTGCTCTCCCTCTGGACGGCCTGGATCGCACGCGGCCACCTCATCCGCGCTGCGCGCGTCGCCTTCAGCCGTCGGGCTGGTCGCGGAGACGCAGAGGAGCCGCTTTCTTATCGCTGGGCCTTTCTGGGCTTCCTCGCTTCCTTTGCCTTCATCGTCTACTTCATGTGGGTGGCGAACTGCCGTCTCACCTTCGGGATTGTGGTCGCTCTCCTCACGGTGGGATACTTCGCCATCTGGGCCCGACTCCGGGCGGAGACGGGTCTCGGCTTCCTCAGCTTCCTCCATCAGATCCCGGAACTGGCCATGGTGCCGTTTGGCAGCCGAATCTTCCGTGTCAGTGAGGTCGTTGCACTGGTGACACTGCGCTCGTTCTACACGCCGGGGTTCAGCTACTCCTTCGAGGTCTTCCCAGGAGCGGCACTCGAGTCGTTCAAGGTGGCCGACTCGGCCCGCATCAACGCGCGGCGGCTCACGTGGGCGCTGACCGTTGGCTTTCTGGTCTCTCTGGTGGCTGGCATCCTGATCTTCATGGCCGGGGTATACCACTATGGATGGTTTAGCTTCTATCTCGTGCGCACGTGGGTCAGTGGCCAGGCCCTCGGCGACGGGGGGCGCATTGTCGACCTCCTTACCGACGCCAGTATGGCCAAGACAGACGTGAACGGCCTAATCGCGGTGCTCGCCGGCGGGGCCGTCGTGGTCATCCTCGGGCTACTGCGGCTCCGTTACTGGTGGTGGCCGTTCCACCCGGTTGGCTATCTGGCCTCCAACACCTGGGGCTTCCATTGGTGGTGGTGGCCTTTCCTGGTGGGGTGGGCGGGGAAGGCGCTTGTCATACGCTACGGGGGTCTACGGCTCTATCGCTCAACCGTGCCGTTTGCCATAGGGCTCATTGTCGGTGAATTGATGAATGGGGGCATCTGGGCAACGGTCAGAGTCGTAAGCCAGGGCCACATCTAGGCCCGCCTCGCCGGACTCGTGGCAACTGCTACGCATCCGAAACCACTGGTAGGTATCAGGCGCCCGCGGCGGTCAATCAGGCCGTGAGACCTTGACCCAATGGATCTTCGTGCCGAGGCAGGTAGCACAGGACGGCATGCTGTCGCCCTTCTTGACTGTTACGAGCTCTGACTTGCCGACCTTGCCGCATTCGACACAGCTGTAAGTGCCGTCCTCGGGCGCAGGTTGTCCACTTACCAGACATCCGCATGTCACACACATGGCTTCTTCTCCCGACAGAATGCTTCGGCGGAGTGCGGCGGAGGCCTTCGGGCCGAGTTGGCGATTTCCCCACAGCCCCCGGCTCGTGTCCGCGCGACGCGACATCCACATGCAGGCTGAGAAGCCGTCCACGCGTGTCCCATCCCTACTTGACAAACGCAGGAGACCCGATCGCGTCCGACTCGGGGAGGTCGTAGAGCTGATGGTAGTTGGAGCCCATGCTGATCTTCAATACGTTGGATCCCATGTCCAGGATGACCTGGGCTGTCTCCACCAGTCGCGTCTCCTCCGTGAAGCCATAGCCGGGGCCGATGGTCTGGGTGCCAAGTACGTAGTTGTAGCGGTCGAGGCCGGACGCGTGGTTCATCGCTCGCACTCCCTGGGTTGTGCCCTGTGGCTCGCACGGAGACGGCAGCCATGCGAGCGGAATGAGCGCCGCTGCCCACACTGCGACAGCTATCCCTCGAAGCACGACCGCTCGCCCGTGCCGAGCTTTGACACGGCGGGTCAACGCGTGCCACCACGATGTGCTCATGGACTGTGCTCCTGAGTGCGGAGCCATCCACAGGGCGTTGAAGACGGTTTGCTTCCTAGTAGCATGGGCACGTTGTCGCCGTCAAGGTGAGCGCCCGCCCTCGCTCGTGCAGTAGGTGGATGAGGGCGATCCGCTGGCGAGACTGCAGCCTGCTCGCGCGCCAGAGCGTGGCTGTCCACGGGGCCTTGGCGCTTCGCTGGCTTCTGTGCCGGGTCCTATCGCGCGAGGGAGTTCCGATGGGCTGGCGGGGAGATGTTGGGGTATTGGAACAGGACAGTACACTCGGCCCCAGAACCCGCGGACCCATGCGCTCCCGCTCGACGGCTGAGTGGCAAGCGGAGATCATCAGAGGCGAGGAGGAGCCAGTATGCCAAAGCAAGAGGACCGCGGTGGATCCGAGATGTCTCGACGTGACTTCCTCAAGACGGCGGGAGCCGGCGCGGCAGCGCTTGGCCTGACGGGCGGCCTTCCGTCCGCGGCGCAGGCCACCAGTTCCAGGGCGGCCCGCGCGAGCGGGGGCGCGTCAGGCGGGCCGTATAACATCCTCTTCATCATGAGCGATCAGGAAACCGAGATGAGAAGCTTCCCGCGGGGCTATCGCCTCCCCGGGCGCGAGCGGCTCCGAAGAATGGGAGTCAGCTTCGACAACCACCAGATCTGCTCGTGTGTCTGCACTCCCTCGCGGTCGGTCATGCTCACCGGCCAGCACATCCAGAACACGGGGATGTTCGACAACGTCAGCATGCCGTGGGGGCAGAGCCTGTCCCCGGACATCCCCACCATCGGGCACATGCTGCGGGATGCCGGCTACTACACCGCCTATCAGGGCAAGTGGCACCTGTCACTGGAGCTGGAGGAGTTCAGCCACGACCCGGGAGAGGTACCGGAGCTCACGGGGCGCGAGATCTTCGAGGCGCATGGCTTCTCCGACTACATCGGCGTCGGCGATATCATCGCCCAGATGAAGGGGGGCTATGACAACGATGGGTTCATCTCGGAGATATCGCAGCGATGGCTGCGCGTCAAGGGCAAGCCGCTGAACGAAGAGGGAAAGCCCTGGTTCCTCGCCGTCGGCTTCGTGAACCCCCATGACGTCATGTACTACAACACCGATCGTCCCGGAGAGAAGGTCCAGGAGCAGAACTACCTGCTGCAGCCAATCAACCGTGCTCCCTCCCACGCGATCTACCAGCAGAAATGGGACGTCGAGCTCCCGGCGACCAGGAAACAGCCGCTCGACGAGCCGGGAAGGCCTCGGGCTCACTGGGAGCAGGCCACAGCGGTTGCCGGGATGCTGGGCACGATCCCGAACGAGGACCGGCGGTGGCGAGACCTCAACAACTACTACCTCAACTGCATCCAGGATAACGACCGGCATCTCGAGGCGCTCCTCGACGAGTTGGAGGCGCTGGGGATGCTCGACAACACGATCATCGTCTTCACCTCCGACCACGGCGATCTCGCCGGCGCCCATGCCATGTGGGGCAAGGGTGCCACCGCTTACCGGGAGCAGAACAACGTGCCGTTCATTGTCGCCCACCCGGAGTTCCAGGGAGGGCGGACGTGCCGAGCGGTCACGTCCCATGCGGACCTCGTGCCGACCATGGTCGGCCTGAGCGGCGCGAGCCCGGAGAAGAAGGCGGCCTTGACCAAGGAGCTGCCGGGCAAGGACGTCACCGGCGTCCTGGGGTCCCCCGAGCAGGCGCCACTGAATGCAGTCAGAGAGGGAGCGCTGTACAACTTCGCGATGCTCACCGCCCTCGACGGCGGCTTCATGTTCGAAGCAGCCAAGGCGCTTCATGCGGGCGGCCCGGAGGAGGTCGCACGTAGGGGCATCCAGCCCGACGTGAAGAAGCGCGGCCACATACGAACCATCTTCGACGGCCGCTACAGGTTCAGCCGCTACTTCTCGCCTCTGGAACACAATCGCCCCACGACCATGGCGGAGCTCACCCGGCTGAACGACCTGGAGCTGTACGACGTCGAGTCTGACCCGCTGGAGGCGAAGAACCTCGCCGCCGACCTGAGGAAGAACGGAGAGCTGGCGATGGCGATGAACGCCAAGCTCAACGCTCTCATCGACGAAGAGGTCGGGGAGGACGACGGCAGCTTCATCCCGTGGGACAACATCAAGAGCCTGCTGGTCACCGAGCCCGATCCGTAGGCGGACGGGGCCGTAGCAGGCAGCCAGTGACGCGGGGGGAGGTGGCGGAGTGACCTCCCTTCGTGAGGGATGCGAGTTGTGTACGTCCCAAAAGACGAGCCGTTATCCGACGGCCGATATATGAAAGGAGACGAGATGGGCAGGTCTATGCTGATCGGCACAGTCGTACTGTTGTTAGGGCTGGCGATGGTCCTGGGGTCCTCCCTCACGGGCCAGCAAGCCGTGGCACAGGAGGACGAGGAAGAGGAGGCCGGCTACCTCAACGACTACATAGAGGCGCTGCGGCAGGATGTCCGGACCAACAAGCGTGATCTCATCAGCTGGAACATGGAGCTTACGACCAAGGAATCCGCCGCCTTCTGGCCGGTGTACAGAAAGTACGAGTACGACTTGTCCTCGGTCAACAATGAGATGGTGTCCCTCGTGACGGAGTACGCGACCAAGGGCGGGATGCTATCCGACGACGACGCGGGCCAGATGCTCCGGCGGCGCTTTGATCTCGAGCAGCGACGCCTCGACGTGAAGAAGCGGTATGTCGGCGAGTTCAGGAGTGTCCTGCCGGGCCACAAGGTCGCGAGGTTCTACCAGTTGGACAGGGCGATCGACATGCTGATCGACATCGCCGTTATGTCCGAGATCCCTCTCGCTACCGGCAAGGAATAGACGGTCGGCCGCGCGCCGTTGGCGATTGGGAGAGAAACTGGCTCCCGGTTTGGATGACCTAGTCTGCGGGCGCCATCGACGAGTGAGTGGCGATGGCGCCCTGCGGATTAGCGCTAGAAGAGAGGAGGAGTCTCATGCGGTCAGCTATCGTAGTGGTGGGACTGCTGCTGGTCTCTGCAGCGGCGGCCTGCGCAGACTCGGTTTGGGTCGAGAGGTATACCGTCATCCCGGTTATCACTGTTGACGGTATCAGCTCGGCCAAGAACAAGGTGGGCGACACGTTCGACACCACCTGCCTGGGCGACAACTCCGGCGGCTTCCCCTCGAAGACAGTCTTCGTCGGGGTCGTGACGGCGGTGACACCGAAGAGCGAGAAGGAAGCCGGGAGCATCGACGTGAAGTTCGTGACAGCCGTGCTCCCGGACAACACGGAGATAGGGATCAACGGCACGCTGATTCCCCTCTCCGATGACGCGGTCACCACTGACCCCGTTACCGGCAACCTCGTCGGTACCACAGAGTACCAATCCCAGGTCGGCAAGTTCGCCTTGGTGGGCGCAGGAGTAGGGCTCGCCGTCTCCGGGTCCAGCAGGAAGGACAGGAGGCGGGGGACGGCGCGGGGTGCCGCCATCGGCACGCTCGTGGGCGCCGCCGCCGGTCCGAAGGTGACCACCGATGATGTCGTGGTTCCCATCGGCACAGAAGTGGGTGTTATGCTGCGCGACGGCGTCTCCCTCCCGAGCCCGGCGCCTCCTGCTCCGCCGCAGGTGACCAAGACGGATACGGGCGCGATTGTGCTGAAGTTCTCCGAAGGAGCCCCCTATGCCCACGCGAACGCGCTCATGGTGCCCTTCCGCGCGGTCATGGAGGCGGCCGGCCGGCCCTTCTCTCGTGACGCGGCAAAGAAGGAACTCATGATGCCTTCGGGCTCCGGCATCATCCGCCACGTCGAGCGAACGGACGAGATCACACTTGGGTCCACCAGGCTCGGCCTGGAGGCCGCCTCGGAGCTAAGAAACGGGGTGTTGTACGTCCCCAAGGAGCTGCTGGAGCTGGCCATTGGCAAGCGCCTTGTATGGGAGGCGAGCACGCGGACGCTTACGCTCATATAGCCCCGCGCCGGGGTGCAGCTATGCGCTGCTCACTGCGCCCCATTGGGAGCGACCACCTGCCATCCGCCGGTGATGCCCGGGCTTCCCTCCTCCGCCCCGGCTTCGGGTGAAAGCGAGACGGCTACCTGGCCCACTCTTCGGCCGTTCGAGCGGGCCCCAGCAGCGCGCCACCAGACAGCCGCGGCGGGAGGGTTACCTCTGCCAGCACGGCGTGAATGAGGACGGGATATGACCGAGGTTTCACTCTCGAAGCTGCTTCTCACTCTGCTCGTGGGAATGGGGCCGCTCAAGGGGATGTTGGTGTACATGTCCATGACGGAAGACGCGGACCTAGACACGCGGCGCAAGATGGCCTTCGCCGCCGTGGGGACGGCCGCGGGCGGCGCGGTGGGCCTGTTGGTGCTGGGGTCCGCACTGCAGTCGCTTCTCCACTTCTCGCTGGGGGCCCTCAGCATCTGCGGCGGGATCATCCTGCTCATCCTGTCGATCCAGATCGTGCTGGGGGAAGGGGCCTCGCCCGAAGGCCACGAGCAGAAGGAGCTGATGGAGCAGGCCGTCTCTCCCCTCGGCACACCGTTGATGCTCAATCCAGTGGGCATGGTCGCGCTGGTAACGTTCTCGGCGGAAACGCAAAGCCTCTCCGGGTACCTTGTGATCGTGTTGGGCATTGCGATCATGGCTACAGTCGACCTGATCGCCCTCTTGGTCTCCGGACGCCTGGCCCACCACCTTTCGCACGCCGTGATCGCCGTCATGGAGAAGCTGTTCAGCATCTTGGTGGCGGCGCTGGCGGTGCAGCTTATCGTGGACGGACTGACGGCGCTGGGCCTCGTCTCGGCGGTCTCCCACTGAGGTGAGGGGGCGAAGGAAGCGGCCTTCGGAAGGTCGAGCTGGGCATTTCCCGCAGTCCCAGCCTTGGCGTTGGCCGCCTCCCTCATCATCCCGTGGTGGAGCAGCGCGCTCTATCTCGCGATGCCGCTTGCGCGGTGGGCGTTGGGTAAGGCGGGGGGTCGGGCGGCCGCGGACGTTGAATGAACGTTGCGGCATGAGGGCACGTCTCTCTTGCCTCGAAGACGCTGACGCTTAACGACGGGAGGAATATGTGAAACGCTTTCAGTTGCTGGCCGCGGCGGTGGTGGCGATGGCGGTGGTGTCCGCGGCGGGGCAGGCGGCGTGGGCGGCCGAGGCCAATCCTGCCCTCGAGGGAGCCCACCGGTTCTCCCGGCCCAATGCCGAGGAGGGGCCGACGCGGATATCGGTGGCAGTGTGGGTGGCGAACGTGGACAAGATCGACAGCGTCGCGCAGACCTTCTCGGCGCATATGTTCCTCGCGGCGCGGTGGCACGATCCGCGGCTGGCCCACCCGGAGAGCCAGGGGATCATCCAGCTCCCGCTCGACGAGATATGGAGGCCGCCCTTCGCCATCGCGAACGCGGCAGGGTTCATCAGACACACGCTGCCGGAGGTGGTCGAGGTCGATCCGGAGGGAAATATCACCTACCGTCAGGGGTTCATCGGGACCTTTGCGCAGCGGCTCTATCTGAAGGACTTCCCCTTCGACGAGCAGGTCTTCCGCGTGCACGGCGTCGTCCCCGGGTACAGTCCGGCCGAGCTAGAGCTGGTGCCCGACGAGAGGTTCGTCAGTGCCGGGATGAGGGAGGCGGCCGGCATCGCGGAAGAGATCACGCTGCCCGACTGGAAGATCACCGGGTGGACGGCCGGACCGCGCCCCTACGACGCCGTGCCCTGGGTCGCCATCGCCGGCTATGCCTTCGAGTTCGAGGCCGAGCGGTCGTCGGCGCACTACATCCTGAAGGTGATCCTGCCGCTGCTGCTGATCGTGATGATGTCGTGGACGGTGTTCTGGATCGACCCGGAGAACGCGGGCTCGCAGATCAGCGTGGCCGTCACCTCCATGCTGACGCTGATCGCCTATCGCTTCGCGGTGGGCGGGGAGGTGCCGCGCATACCCTACACGACGCGGCTGGATACATTCATCCTCGCCAGCACGATCCTCGTCTTCTTCTCCCTGCTGCAGGTGATGCTCACCACCAGGCTCGCGCGGCGCGACCGCGTCGAACTGGCGCGGCGCATCGACCACTGGTCGCGCGCGCTGGTCCCCCTCGCCTTTGCCGTGGTGACGGTGTTGTCGCTGATCGTGTGAGAGCGCGGAGCCGGGCGGGGGGAGGAGCAATGGGAAATGGCAGGAGGCGAAGCTCCTGCCCTACGAACTCAATGCTCCGCCGCGCGTCGAGTGTCGCCCGACGTGAACAAATGCTCCCCACCCCGACAAGGAGGGGCTAGGGCCGCGGTGAAGGCGCTTCCAATTGCCCCCTTGCGCCGACCGCAGCGATCAATCAGAGGATCGTGTGCGACATCTTGAGACGCCGCCTTCGGCCCGGAGTTGATCGTGGCCCGTCGCCGCGAACATCTGTACTCTGCGGAGCAATGCTCCGTCCGTTCGAAGAGGAGAGAGGCGTGACAGACACCGTAATGCTGATCGTCAAGATTGGGCTGCTGCTGGCGCTGACGCTGGCGAAGTTTGGCTTTGGGTCTGAGATCACGTGGGGTGATGTGCGTTTCCTCAAGGGAAAGCCGGCGCTGCTGGGTCGGTCCGTTCTCGCAGCACTCGTGCTGGTGCCGCTCGCCTACTTCATCGTCATCCGTCTCGTCCAGCCATCCCTGCCGGTCGCCGTGGCGCTGTCCATCCTGGCCGCCTCCCCCGCCGTCCCCTTGGCAATCGGCATGGTCCGCAAGGCCGGCGGGAATATCTCGTATTCGGCCAGTCTCAAGTTCGTGACGGCCGTGCTTGCCGTCGTCACCACGCCTGTGACTATAGCGATTCTCTCCCAGGCCTTTGGCTTCGAGGCGCAGGCCCGCCCCCTCTTCGTGGCTGCTATCGTCTTCTTCTTCGTTATCTTGCCGATCGGCGCGGGGATCCTGGTGAGGGAGAGAGTGCCGGGCCTCGCGGGCTTCGCGCAGTTCGCGCACAAGATTGGCTTCCCCATACTCCTCGTCGTGGTGGTGCTGATACTGGCCACCTCCTATCGCGGTCTACTGGAGACGGACCTGCAGTCCTATCTGGCCATCATCTTGGCCGTAGGCGCTGGCTACGCGGTGGCCCATTTCCTTGCCCCTCGGCCATCGGACATGAAGATCAGCCTGGCCATGGAGGCCGGCACGCGCAACTTCGGGCTGTCGCTGATGATCATCTCCTTCAACTTCAAGGAGGCCGACCCGTTGACGGTGATGGTGCCGATCCTCGTCATGTCTCTGCTCGTGAATACGATCTACACGAAGTGGCAGGCGAAGAAAGGCACGGTGACAGGTGCAGAGCCGTCGGAAGGCGGTCCGGAACAGGTTTAGGCGGTTCGCATCTCGAGCGAGACAAGACGGGAGGAAGACACACTATGGAAGCTAGCAGCCTGCGACGTCGCGTCGTACTTCTGGTTGTGGTCGCTGTGGTCGCGGCCCAAGCTGTCGGCGTCTGTGCTGAGACAGAAGAGCCCGAGCCTGCCCTGGTGTACGAGTCAGCGGGCGAGCCCGCGGAGTCGACCCCGGCCGCGGAGGGCCCCCCGGCCGTGGAACTTCAGCTTGGCGGGTACCTTCCCGCTTTCAGCACCAATCTCCGTGTCGACGCCCGAGTGCAGGGAGAAACTGTCGGCACTGGTATCGACTTCGAGGAGGCGCTGGGCCTGGATGAGGACGCGCGGATATGGCGACTGGATGGCCGCTGGCGGGTAGGCCGCAAGAGCCGGATTGGGTTCGCCTACTACCGCTTCGACCGGAGCGCGGAGGCGATAGTCGAAGAGGACATCGAGTGGGGGAACACCATCTTCCCGGCCGGCATCGGTGTCATTGCCGGCTTCGACAACAGGATCATCGTGCTGAACTACGCCCAGACGTTTGCGGAGACCGAGCAGTGGGATGTCGCGGGCTCCATAGGTGTCCACTACATGCACTTCGCGGCCAGCCTGGAGGGCACCGGTGGAAGCCAGCTCGAGGGGTCCGCCTCCGCGCCTGCGCCGCTGCCGATGATCGGCGTCGACGCCCTGTATAGGGCAAGTCCGCAGTGGCGCTTCGGAGCAAAGGCAGAGGGGCTGGCCATCAGCATCGGAGACTACTCGGGCCGGTGGGTCGATCTGGGGCTGACGGCCGAGTACTTCCCGGCCCCGCACTGGGCCATCGGGCTGGGGTTGAACAACTTGAGCATAGATCTGTCGGCCGACAGCGAGAACCTCCTTGGGGAGCTGGAGTACGAGCAGGTGGGGCTAAGGTGGTTCGTGACAGGGTGGTTCTGAGGCGAGGCACGCGACCACATCTGTGCGAAGCTGAGCGTACCCACGGGAGGACACGATGAGCGAGCCGCTGAAGTTCACGATGTTGGTGGAGTACGTCGGTGGCGGACACGAGAAGTTCGAGGTCGAGGTGCAGGCCGAGGAAGTGCCGGTTGTCAGCAAGATCGACCAGACAATGAAGGCCGGGGTGCTGGCGATGGAGACGGGAGACGGGTTGGTGACTATCCCCATGAGTAGCATCAAGCGCGTGACCATCACGCCGGTGCCGCCGAAGCTGCCGGCCTATGTCGTCCGCAACGCGCGGCGGGTGGAGTAGGGACGAAGTGGTTGTCAAGAACATGATCAGGAGGACACACAACATGAGGCGTGTCGCAGTATGTCTGCTAACTGTCGTTGTCGGAGCCGCCCTGTGTCTGCCGGCCCTGGCCGAGGAGGCCGGAGGCGCCTCCGACGCCTGGGGATCGGGCGAGCCGAGCGGATCCCTCTTCGCGACCGGAGATGCCAGCGGCGAAGGGCACAACTCGGAGGTCATACTCTACCTGTGGGCCGCCGGGATAGACGGCAAGATAGGCTTAGGACCGATCGAGGGAGACCTGGAGGCCAGCTTCTCGGACGTGTTGGACCAGCTGGACTCCGGCCTCGCGGTGTACTACGAGACGTGGGAGGAAGGAACGGGATTCTACCTCGACGTGATGTACCTCAAGCTTAGCGATGAAATCGGGCAGGGACTGCTGACGCTGGACTACGAGGTCAAGCTAACTTTGGTTGAAGCGGCGGCACTCTTGCCGCAGGGTCCCCCGGAGAGTCCCGTTGATGTCATCATTGGGGTCCGCTACTTGGACCTGGGAGCGGACCTGGCGTTGACACCAGTGCCGCCAGGCGGAAGCGCGTCCGGTGGGAAGCACTTCGCCGACCCGATCGTAGGAGCGCGCTGGCGCAGGCTCCTGTCGGACAAGTGGGGCCTTGGGTTCCGCGCCGACATCGGTGGGTTCGGCATCGGCTCGGACCTCTCGTGGCAGTTGCTGGCGGACTTCCGGTACCAGCTCAGCCCTCTGTGGAAGCTCGACTTCGCCTACCGCTATCTGGATATCGACTACGACGACGACGACTTCAAGCTCGACGTGGCCATGTACGGCCCGGTGCTGGGCTTCGCGTACACCTGGTAGAGAGAGTGGGCGAACCGAGACAGGGAGTGCCCGGCGCGGGCGCCGGGCACTCCTTTGCGATGTGACAGGAGAACATCACAGATTGCCCAATTGGGTTTAGGTCAGTCTCGCGGCTGGGGAACTACTACCCAAAGAGGCCCCGAGTTCCGCTGAGTTCACGAGGAGTTCCATGAGCACCGCACCTCGCGCCTTCCACATCATGGCCAAGCCAACCGGCGCGGTCTGCAACCTGGCCTGCGACTACTGCTTCTTCCTGGCGAAGGAGCAGCTCTATCCGGGCAGCAAGTTCCGCATGGGTGACGAAGTCCTCGAAGCGTACATTCGCCAAGTGCTCGAAGCGCATCAGGTCCCGCAAGTCACCATCGCTTGGCAGGGGGGAGAGCCCACGCTGATGGGCCTCGACTTCTTCCGGCGGGCGCAGGAGTACATCGAGAAGTACCGCAAGCCCAACACGACCGTCGAGTCCACCATCCAGACGAATGGCGTCCTGCTCGACGACGACTGGTGCGAGTTCCTCCACGAGAACAAGTTCCTGGTCGGCATCAGTATCGACGGGCCGCGGGAGATGCACGACGCGTACCGTCACGACAGAGCGGGCAAACCAGTCTTCGACCGCGTGATGACTGGCCTGCGGCTGCTGCAGAAGCACAAGGTCGAGTTCAACATCCTTGCCACGGTCCACGCCGCGAACGGCGACCACGGTCTGGAGGTCTACCGCTTCTTCCGCGATGAGGTCGGAGCGCGGTACCTCCAGTTCATCCCCATCGTGGAGCGAGACAACGAGACCGGCTACCAGGAGGGGAACTCGCTCACCGATCGCTCGGTGAGCCCGGAGCAGTACGGTCGGTTCCTCATCTCGATCTTCGACGAATGGGTCAAGCGGGACGTCGGGGAGATGTTCGTGCAGACCTTCGACGGCGTTCTCGCCTCCTATGTGCGGGGCAGATCCACACTGTGTGTCTTCTCGCCGACCTGCGGCGAGGGGGCCGCGCTGGAGCACAACGGGGACCTCTACTCCTGCGACCACTTCGTCGATCCCAACCACCTGCTGGGCAACATCCTGGAGACGCCGCTAGCCGAGCTGATGGGCTCGGAGAAGCAGCGGAAGTTCGGCCGGGACAAGCAGGACACACTCCCGCAGTACTGCCGCGATTGCCGATGGCTGTTCACGTGTAACTGCGAGTGTCCGAAGAACCGGGTGAGTCAGACGCCGGACGGCGAGCCGGGCCTCAACCACCTGTGCGAGGGGCTGAAGGCGTTCTTCGAGCACACCGAGCAGCCGATGCAGTTGATGGCGCAGCTGCTCCAGAGGGGCCGCGCCGCGCCCGACATCATGCAGATCATGGCCGAAGCCGAGAAGCAGATGGAGGCCAGGTTCGCCAAGGCCGGCCGCAATGACCCCTGCCCCTGCGGCAGTGGGCAGAAATTCAAGCGCTGCCACGGCCGGGCCCGCTAGAGCGGGTGGATTCGGACCGACCGCATCGCTCCTTGACGGTTCCAGAAGGCTGCGACAGGGCGCAGTAGGTTGACGTGCTCCCGTCGATTACATCTCGCGACCGAGGGCGAGGCCCGCAACCCAGGTAGTGCCACCCCCGGAGATGAAATCGACGACGATCTCCGGCGCTAGGGTCCAAGGTCCGCCGGCCTCGAATTCATAGCCGGCCCCAAGCCGGAACAGCGAGCTGTCATGATCCTCAGCGAACTCCACACCTGGACCGGCCATGAGCCTCAGCCCGCCCGACGGGTGCAGGCTCACCGGAAAGACCACCAGGGTCTCGCGAAGGTGGTCCCCACTTAGCCTCTCGACGGCCACGCCGGCCCCCCAGCGCTCATGGAAGCGGAACTCGTACTCGGCGCCGACGGCGAGCCCGTGCTCGTCTTCGTGGCCTTCCTTGCTTTCGGTGACGGCACCGATGACAAGCGCAAGGTGATGGTGTGGCAGCGCGCCATGGTCGCCGTGACCCTCGGCTTCCTCGGCCGGGTTCTCCGTGTCCGGTGCCGTCGCGCCCTCAGCCGTACTGTCGTGCTCGGATACCTCGGTCGGGCTCCCCAGGCCCGGCGCCGTCATCATCGCAACCAGCAGAAGAACGGCTATACACCATGCGGCACGCGGCAGTCTGCCTCGCATCACCACCTCCTCGGCGCCAAGCGCGTCCGGCGCGACGGTCGGAGATGCTAGCATTCCAAAGCGGCGTCCGTCAATACCGCGAGTAGTGAATCGCTTAGTGCATGCTGGCGGCCGACCCTCGTCCTGGCCACCGCGCGAGCACAGGTGGCACCAGCCAAGCATGGCGGGCCTGGCTTTCTGGTCCAGCACCCACCGACTTCCCACCTAGAAGCAAGCCCCTTCAAGGCCGGTAGTGCCCTATCCGCCCCCAACGTCTCCCACCGAGACAGGATCGCCTCAAGTGCCTGCAGGTATTGACGGGAGAGAAGCGAATTGCCCCACGTCCGAAAGCTCAAAGCGGTCCTGCGGGCGATCAGGGGCGAGGGCCTCACCCGCAGCACCAGCGGCGGCCAGTGGACTCAGAGGAGGTGACCCAGAGAGCAGTCGGTACCCCCGGTTGCTCAGAGTAGTGCGACGGGCATACGACGGGCAAATATCACGAGGAGATTGCGAATGGCAAGTGACAAGCCGAACATTCTGATCATCTGGGGCGATGATATCGGCTACTGGAACATCAGCGCCAACAGCAAGGGCATGATGGGCTACCAGACGCCGAACATCGATCGTATCGCGAATGAGGGGGTCAGCTTCACCGACCACTACGCGCAGCAGAGCTGCACGGCGGGTCGGGCGGCGTTCATCACCGGGCAGAACCCGGTGCGAACCGGCCTCACGAAGGTGGGTATGCCGGGAGCGGACCTCGGCCTGCAGCCGGAAGATGCAACCACGGCCGAGTTGCTCAAGCCACTGGGCTATGCGACCGGCCAGTTCGGGAAGAACCACCTCGGGGACAAGGACGAGTTCCTGATGAGCAACCATGGCTTCGACGAGTTCTTCGGCAACCTCTATCACTTGAACGCCGAAGAGGAGCCGGAGCTTCCCGACTATCCCAAGGATCCCAAGTTCCGCAAGAAGTTCGGCCCGCGCGGCGTCATCCACAGCTACGCCGACGGCCGCATCGAGGACACGGGACCTCTGACCAAGAAGCGCATGGAGACGGTCGACGACGAGACCACGGAGGCGGCGCTCGCCTTCATCGACAAGGCGCACAAGGACGGCAAGCCGTTCTTCGTCTGGTGGAACTCCACCGCCATGCACTTCCGGACCCACTGCGCCAAGAAGCATGAGGGCAAGAGCGGGCAGGGATTCTACAACGACGTGATGGTCGCCCATGACGAGAGGGTCGGCCAGCTCTTGGACAAGCTGGACGAGCTGGGCATCGCCGACAACACCATCGTCATGTACTCCACCGATAACGGCCCGCACTACAACAGCTGGCCGGATGCTGGCATCACTCCGTTCCGCAGCGAGAAGAACACCAACTGGGAGGGCGGCTGGCGAGTCCCCGCCTTCGCTCGCTGGCCGGGCAAGATCCCGGCGGGCAAGGTGCTCAACGGCATTGTTTCTCACCAGGACTGGCTGCCGACGCTGCTGGCGGCCGCGGGCGAGCCGGACATCAAGGAGAAGCTGCTCAAGGGCCACAAGGCGGGCGACAAGACCTTCAAGCTTCACCTCGACGGCTTCAACATGCTCCCCTATCTTACCGGCAAGGCGAAGGAGAGCCCTCGGGAGGCCTTCTTCTACATCAACGACGACGGCGAGCTTGTCGCTCTGCGGCATGGCGACTGGAAGATCGTCTTCATGGAGCAGCGGGCCAAGACCATGCAATGCTGGGCGGAGCCGTTCGTGCCGCTGCGGGTGCCGAAGCTGTTCAACCTCCGCCGCGACCCGTTTGAGCGGGCGGACGAGAACTCGAACACCTACTGGGACTGGATGCTCGACCATGTCTTCCTGCTCGTCCCCGCGCAGGCCTACGTGGCAGAGCAGATTCAGTCGTTCATTGACTTCCCGCCCCGCCAGAAGCCGGCCTCCTTCAATCTGGACGGAGTGATGGAGAAGTTGCAGGACGCCGGCGGCGCAGGCCAGCGCTGAGCCGCCCGCGCCGAGACCAGCGACCAGCAGTAGCTAACTGGCGCGAGGAAGTAGCGAAGCTCTGGGGCGCCGCCGCTT
>JALGXV010000267.1 GCA_029821885.1 Candidatus Hebobacteria bacterium | reverse complement strand
TACCCGGCAGACGTGCAGCGCGGCCAACTCATTGGTGGAAGGATTGCAGTCAGCCCGGCCTTGAGGGCCGTCCTGGAAGCAGGATCCGTCGTGCCTATCGATATCGACGGCGATATCCGGTACAGCTTCCAGTGCGCGGACACGACACGTGCTCTTGTTGCCCCCATGCGTTACCGCTACGGCAAGATACTCGAAGGGATGATCGTGGCCGAATCCCGAAGCCAGCGTTCCTTCAGTGTCTTTGAACGTGAGGGCCTGAGGCTGATGGGCAGTCAGCTGGCGGTGCACGCAGCGCGTACCGGTACACTCGCCGAGAACTATATGGGATTCGTTCATCACTTCAGGCGTCCGATGATCGTTCTCCGTCAGTTCCTGCGTCAGTGCGACAGGCTTGCGGAGGCAAGGACACTGCCGACAGAAGTCGAAGACGCTGTGGATGTCGCCACGGGCTTGTCCGAGCACTTCAGGGCTTACGAGGACGCGTTCAGCGGTGCACACGAACCCGAGCGAGAGCACATTCAGCTGGGTGCTCTGGTCGATAGGGCGAAGAGCGCTGCTCGTCACGAGGCCAAGGGAACCACGATTGAGACCGAGTTCTTGGTCGGCTGTGTTACGATGACCGTCAATGTCGATGCCGGTGCTATGAGCGGAGCCCTGCTTGAGCTGATCTACAACGCGATTAAGCATGACAGGAGCCAGCGGCCTGTGAGGGTCAGGTGCATGCCGTGCGAACGAGGCTGCCGCATCGAAGTCTGGGACAACGGGGCGCCAATCTCCGCCGAACGGGCGGAGTACCTGTTTGATCTTCGATGCCCCATTGGCGGGAGCGGGCAGGTAGAACCAAGCCTCGGGCTGTGGATTGCGGCGACTGTTGTGGGACGGCACGAGGGAGAGATAGCACTGGAGTGGCCAGACAAGACGCCCAAGGCCTTTGTCGTGACCCTTCCGGCCGCCGACGCCACGGATGTGTCGCCGTGATGCCGGATCTGCCTAGCTCCACTAGCCCTGGCGCGCGTATCCAGCTGAGGGGAACTGGGAGAGCTGTAGACTCGTAGGAAGGAGCGAGCACGGGTGCCTAGGATACTTGTCATCGATGACTGGGATCTGCAGCGCGACATCATAACGAGCATCCTGCGTGATGAAGGCTATGAGCTTCAGGAGGCAGACTGCCAAGAGGCTGCCCTCGATATGGCTAGCGCCGAGTATGATCTCTTCCTTGTCGACATAATGCTCCGGCCAACATCGGCGGATCTTGTCAACTGCGACACGATGGGAGGTGTCTCGGTTATCCAACGACTGCGGGCGGATGAGGCGACCAGCGGGGTGCCGATCGTCGCCATGACCTCGCGAGGAGACAGGGATTGGGTCAAGAGGATGCTGGAGCCCTACAACGTCCAGGGGTACATAGAGATTAGAGGCATCACTGAAGAGGAGATACTGGGCATTGTGAGGAGGGCTCTTGAGGATCCACCGGCAAATACCTGAGTTGGATGACTGGCGGAATCAGGGACCGTGAAGAGGGAGGTCGGTATGGGTAACGGCAGGGATGACCTGCTTGGCCAGTACAGAATGGAGGTCCGCCGATCCTGGGACTCGATTGCCCTGCTATTGCGGCGGCCGGACGCGGACATAGTGCAACGCCTTTCCGAGCGCGACAGACTGGCTTGGTCGGTCACGCGGCTGCGGGAGATCACCGGGGGTCGCGGAGCAGGCGCTCTTGTGGAGCGTGGGGCTGGTGCCGGGGCCGTCTACTGCGACACGACTACGCCTATGGTGGAGATCAGGGATCTGGGCCCTGAGAACGCGGGCGAGATGGCGAGCCTAAGGGGGTGGGCGGCGGAGCATGGGGACGCGGCGACGTTAAGCAGCATGGATGCCGTACCGGTGTGGCGTGAGCTCCTGCCAGCGCGGGGACCCGCGGTTGCGGTTGCGCGGCAGGCAGTCGACTTTGCTCCTCTGGTTTCGGTGATATGCTATGACCTCCCGGAGCAAGCTGTCACGAACCTAGCTGTTCGCGCCGTCGACCACGAGGCGGCCGAGCTTGCAGACTCCCTCAAGGGAATACGGCTGGAAGAACAGGCTGTTGCGGCGCAGCACCATGTGCTCAATGCCCTCACCTGCCTCCGATCCATCCTCGAGCAAGTGCCGTCCAGCTCCGATGCCGGGGATGCCGGGGATCGGGGAACGGAGCAGGCCGACTTGCAGTCGGTAGTCGAGGGTCTATCTGACGTTACAGGGGCACTCAACCTGGCGATGGACTGGATAGGCGATGTCATCCGGCCGGCGAGCACGAACACGTTCCTGCCGATGCCGGTGTCTGAGCTGGTCTCGGGTGCCGTAGACAAGTGCGCCTCCAAGCTGGCGGAGCAGCAGGTGGCGGTGGAAGTACTGCAAGGGAGCACGTCGAGTGTGTACGTTCGCGAGAGTCTTCTCTCTGAGGCCCTTGGGTCCGCTCTCGAAGTCCCCAGACTTCATGCGGCATCCTCGCGGGTCAGGATAAGAACGCGTGATGTTGGCGACTCCTGGGTGGAGATCTGTGTGTCGTGGGATGGGGAGACTATCTCACCAGAGCGGAGAAGGGCAGTGAACAGCCTACTTATGGGCCCGCCGAGTGATTGGGGAGACGTGCAGCTGCTGCTTGCCGCCAGGGCGAGGATCGAGTTCCTCTGTGGGCGTGTGAGGCTGGAGAGCGGCCCGAGGCTCGGAAATACCTTGTACATTGACCTTCCAATGTGGAAGGACTGAAAGCGCCGGCCTCGGGTCCCACGAAGCCTCGCGATCTTAGCGTAATCCGGGGCGCATGTCACAGACCGACCGGCCTAGGGGAGCGAGTCGAATGCGCAGGTATTCTGCTGCGTTGCGAGACAACTGGCGTCGGTGCGATGAGTTGTATCGCGTGGGCGAGGAAGCCAATGACTGGCGTGTCATGGGAGGGGAGCTGGCCGCGCGTGCGCTGCAAAGGGCGATCGCCCTTGCCGACGCGACAGTTGGCGCTGTCTTCCTGGTCAGTGATGGAGAGATGCGCTTTGTTGCCTCCGCAGGTTTCGAAGCGGCGAGCCAGCCGGAGAACTCTCTGGTCGAGCTGATCGGCCGCTCTGGGATCAGAGAGGTCATTGAGGGTGAGACAGTCGTGCTCAACCCCCCGCTGGTGGGCGGCCGTGAACTCGCTGGGATGGCTGTCCCCTTGAGGGCTGCGGGTGAGGTGATTGGGGCACTAGTGATTGGAAAGCCCGGAGTCTTCCTGGTCGAGGAGCGGCGGGCACTGACGACTATCGCGGCCTGCATTGGCCCGCATCTTGCTGAAGAGGTCGACGCGCTGACCCCCGCCACTTGACCTAGGGGTCCTTGTCGACCGACGTTGAGACCGCTGCGACGCCCTTCCGAGCCGTCCCACTCCGCTGACTGCTAAGGGCTAAGACCATTGCCGCGCGGCGACGCCATCTCGAAGGATCCTGAAGCATATGGGATCGCCTGCTGTGCTTGCCCTGATCTAGGGGCGCAGGCACAAGGGGATGGCCGCTGAAGGTCGGTGCGAAGGCGGTCCGACGGGTCCTCGGCACCTACAGGATGTCCCGAGCGAACTTAACATGCGCAAGTTGCGCAGAACCTGACGGGGAAGGCTCTTTACCTTCCGGATCCCGTATCTGCCGACGCGATCACCGCACTTCGAAGGTGTGGTCATACAGGATGGTGCACGCGCACTCTCCCGTCTCGACGATGTTCGCCGAGTCGACGACTCCGCCCAGTCGTCGCGCCGCCTGCACCGGATCGCCGCCCGTGGGGGTGGCGTCGAGCGTCTGCGACATGACGACCACACCCCACACGCCGGGGGGCTCGCCGACATTGAGGTCGAGGGTGCCGGTGTAGTAGCGAGCGTGGACCTTCCGCCGTTCGACGTCGATTGGGCGCTTGTCGACACAGATCTCCGCCAGGAAGCCTTCGCCTCCACCGCCCTCGAGGACCACGTGCACAATTTCCGGCCCCCGGAGGTCGAGCTTCTGGACCACGCCTTGCTGGTCGGTGGTCGCCGCCTGATCGACCCGGGCTCCGTTGGCGCTGATGGCGCTCGCACGGACGGGATCGTTCAGGTGATACACCTTGAGCGCGACGTGAGTGCTCGGGGGGCAGACGATCACGAGCTTCTCCGACGCTGGCAGCCTGAGCGCGTTCAGACCGCATGGGTTGCTGGGGTCCGATGCCTCCTGGAGGATGGTCGACGCCGCCGCGCTGAAGAGCACAAACGGGGCAGCCCGGACCGGGAAATTCATCTGATGGAGGCTGTACGTCATCAGCGATTTTGAGACAAACGGGAAGGGACAATCTGGGCTGAGTTGAGTGGGTGTT
>JALGXV010000042.1 GCA_029821885.1 Candidatus Hebobacteria bacterium | reverse complement strand
GTGATGCCGGCCTGGCGCGCCTTGTTGTAGTCGAGAGTGAGCCGGTCGATCATCTCTTCGGCATTGTCTGTCGCCGCCGTCATCGCGGCCACCCGCGCCGCGTGCTCACTCGCCGAAGCCTCCAGCACGGCCGAGAGGATCTCGTTCTGGAGGTACCTGCGCATCAGGCCCTGCAGCATCTGCTGGGGCGCCGGCTCGAAGATCACGTCGGCCGGGGCCACCGGCGCTGGCTCGACGGGAAGAATCGCGTCGGTGCGAAGCTCCGATCGCGTTCCACTAAGGAACCGCGAGTACACCAGCACGAGGCGGTCGATCTCGCCCCGCACGAAGCGTTCGCCCAGGCGCTCCGCGAGAGCATACACGGCGGCCACCGACGGCTCCCCACCCAGCGGGACCAGTTGTTCCACGACGTCATACCCATGTCGCCTCAGCTGGACCAGTCCCTTCCGACCGATGGCAACGGCTTGCGTGTTCCCAGGAGGACCCACCGCGAGCGCTCGCCGGACGGCGGCCGCGTTGTACCCCCCGCAAAGGCCTCGATCGCTGGTCACCACGACCATCGCGGTGGTGTCGACCTCGCGCTCCCGGAGAAACGGGTGATCCTGTGTTACCGCGGCCACCATCTCGACCAGCCGCTCCAGCCGCTCGTGGTACGGACGGGCCCGCTCCAGCCGCTGTTCGCCTCGCCTCAGGCGAATGGAGGCAACTGTCTTCATCGCGCGGCAGATCTGCTCGATGTTCCGAACTGCTCTGATCTTGCTGCGGATGTCCCGTATCGAGCTCACGCGGGCTCTCCCTCGCCTCCGCGCTCTGCTGGCTCCTCGCTCTGCCGCTCCGTGCGGAAGCGCTCGCAGCAGTGTTCCAGCGCGTCTTTCAACTGGCCCTCGACTTCTTCACTCAGCTCTCCCGTATCCGTGATCTGATGCAGAGCGCCGGGGTAGTGCTCGCGAACGAACTGGATGAGCTCCCGGCCGAAGGCGGAGACGTCAGCCACCTCCACCTCGTCCACATAGCCATGGATGCCCGCGTAGATGACGGCCACCTGCTCCGACAAGGGCATGGGGACGTACTGCGGCTGAATCAGCAGCTGCATCATCCGCTCGCCGCGCGCGAGCTGGGCCCGCGTGGCACGGTCCAACTCGGTGGCGAACTGGGCGAAGGCCTGGAGCTCCTGGTAGTAGGCGAGGTCGAGGCGCAGCATCCCGGCCACCTGCTTCATGGCCGGCCGCTGGGCCGCTCCCCCGACGCGGGACACGGAGAGGCCGACGTTCATCGCCGGGCGGAACCCGGAGAAGAAGAGGTCGGACTCCAGGTAGATCTGACCGTCGGTTATGGAGATGACATTGGTGGGGATGTAGGCCGAGTAGTCCCCCTCCTGCGTCTCGATGATGGGGAGGGCCGTCAGCGAGCCGCCGCCCCGCTCGTCGCTGAGCTTCGCCGCCCGCTCCAGCAAGTGCGCATGGAGGTAGAAGATGTCGCCCGGGAAGGCCTCCCGGCCCGGCGGACGACGCAGGAGGAGGGAGATCTGCCGATAGGCCTGAGCATGCTTCGTGAGGTCATCGTAGACGGCCAGTGCATGCATCCCCTTCTCCCGGAAGTACTCGCCCATGGAGCACCCGGTGTAGGGGGCCAGGTACTGGAGGGCGGCCGGGTCATCGGCGGAGGCCGACACGATGGTCGTGTAGTCCATGGCATCGTGCTGCTCGAGCACGTGAGCCACGCGGGCGATGGTCGAGAGCTTCTGCCCCACGGCCACGTAGATGCAGTAGCAGTTCTGCCCCTTCTGATTGATGATCGCATCCACGGCCAGCGCCGTCTTACCCGTTTGCCGGTCGCCGATGATCAGCTCTCGTTGGCCCCGGCCGATGGGAGTCATGGCGTCGATCACCTTGAGGCCGGTCTGGAGCGGCTGGTTGACGGGCTGGCGCTCGACGACGTTGGGGGCGCGAGTCTCCACCGGCCGGTATTCCTTGACCGGGGCCGGCCCGCGGCCATCGAGCGGCTCGCCGATGGCGTTCACGACGCGGCCGAGGAGGGCCTCGCCCACAGGCACTTCCATGATGCGGCCCGTGGTCTTTACGGTGTCGCCCTCCTTGATGTCCGTCCCAGGGCCGAGCAGAATGCAGCCGACGTTGTCCTCCTCCAGGTTGTGGGCCAGTCCATAGACGCCGCCCGGGAACTCGATCATCTCACCCAGCATGGCGCCCTGCAGGCCGTACACCCGGGCGACACCGTCGCCAACCTGGAGCACGCGCCCGACGCCCGTCATCTCGACCTCGGCGCCGAACTTCTCCATCTGCTGCTTCAGGACTGCGCTGACTTCGTCGGGACTGATCCTCAAGATCGATTACCCTCGTTCTTCTATCAGCTCTTCTCGCAGGCGTGCGAGCCGCCCTGCGGCGCTGCCGTCCATGAGTCTGTCGCCGACCTGGAGCCTCACACCTGCAAGGACAGCGGGATCGACTCGCTCGGCCAGGCTTACCCGCTGTCCGGTCATGTGCTCCAAGACTGCGGTCAGGCGGTCCCGCTGGTCGCCGCCCAACGGCACGACCGTACACACCTCCGCCCGCACAACACCGGCCGCCTCGTCTGCAAGTTCATCATAGGCATCGACGACCCCCGCTACGGCGTCGCCGCGTCCGTGCCTGACCAGCGCCGCGAGCAGTGAGAAGACGACCCTCGAGAAGGCCCCTCCGAGCGCGCCTTCGACCGCGCTCAGCTTCTGCTGGGCAGGAACGTCGGCTCGCTCCAGAAGGTGGCGCAGCTCGTCGGAGCCTTGGAGCAGGCCGACGAGGTCGGCGAGTTCCCGGCGAATGTCGCCCACGGAGTCCCTGTCACGGGCCAACCCGAAGAGGGCCTCTGCGTAGCGGGCCGCGACGCGGGGCGCGCTCACTCCTGCTGCTCCAATCGACCGATGAAATCATCGATCGCCTGGCGATGCTTCTCCTCGTCCAGCGGCGACAGCACGGCCTGCCGCGCCGCGAGCAAGGCGAGATCCACGACCTCGCGGCGAAGCTGGAGCATGGCCTCCTCGCGCTCGATGTCGACGGTCTCGCGCGCCCGCTGGCGTATCTGCTGTGCCTCCTCGCGGGCCTCCTGCACGATGCGGTCGCGCGCCTGCTCACCCTCCTGCACTGCCTCTCGGACCTGGCGTCGCCCTTCCTCCCGGGCCTCACCCAGCTGACGTTCACGTTCCTGGTCGATGCGGCTCAGCTCGTCTCGCGCACGCTCGCCCGCATCGAGCCCCTCTTCGATCTCCTTCTCCCGCTCCTCCATCACGCCGAGGAGCGGCCGAAACAGATACCGTCGAAGCAGGAGGAAGAGTATGACGAACGCAACGATCTGCAGGAAGAGGACCGCTGGGTCCAGACTGAGCAGGCTGCCGCTCTCACCCATCGTGGATCTGACCCTCCGAGAGCTGTCGGGGGGTGCTAGCCACCCCCGAGTTTCTCCAGCACCGCCTCCGCGGGGGGCAGCTTGAAGGACAGCAGCAGGCTGATGACAAGGGCGTAGATCGTCAGCGATTCGATGAAGGCCAGCCCGAGGATGAGGAACGTGAAGAGACGTCCTCCCGCCTCTGGCTGTCGAGCAGTCGCCTCCAATGCCGCCGAGATAGCGCGCCCCTGGCTGAGACTGCCAGCGAAGGCAGCGATCGCGACCGCTAGCCCAGTCGCCAGCGCCAACCCGAAGAGATAGAGCATGTGCGTCTCCTTTCTCAGCTTTCTCGGGCGGGAGATCCGCCCCCAGGCCGGGCGCGCCGTCTGGCCTCGAGCGCCGGCCGCCGATTCGTCCCTCTTACAGACAGGCCGCCGTCTTCTGTAGATCTATATCCGGCGGCTCTCCCACTTACTCCTCTGCCTCGGCATGGCGGACCGCGCCGTCGAGGTATACCGTCGCCAGCATCGCGAAGATCGCCGCTTGCACCAGAGAGACGAGCACGCCGAGCAGCATGTTCGGAAGCTGCAGCGGAATCGGTATCCAGTGCCTGGCAAGCCCGGCCACCACTCCGATCAGAATGAGCACGACCGTCTCCTCCGCCATCAGATTGCCGAAGAGACGGAGTGCCAGCGTGACGGGCCTGCAGAGCTCGCCAACCAGATGGGTGATGAACACGAGAGGCGCCAGCAGCAGGTAGGGGAACCGCGGTGGAACGCCGGCTATGAAATGCTTGAAGTACCCGAACCCGTGTTCCCGGACCCCATAGTACTGAACGACGGCGAACACGATCAGGGCGAGGCCGGCCGTTGTGTTGAGATTGGAGGTGGGCGCCATAAAGCCGGGAACGAGCCCCATGAGATTCATCAAGGCGATGTAGATGAAGAGCGTCCCGATGAAGGGCACGAACTTCGCGCCACCCGGCCCCATGATGCTCACGACGATCCCGCGCAGCCCGCCGACGACCATTTCCAGCGCCATCTGAATACGCTCGGGACGAAGCCGGACCCGACGCGTGCCGAGCATCGCGACGGTCGCCAGGATGACCATGGCCATCAGCGACCAGGCGAAGGCCAGGGCCGCGTTGCCGTGGACGAGGGGCCGTCCGGCGACCTGAACGGACAGGATCCAGTCGAGCCATGTCTGAGGATGGGGCACGCTGCCCTCCGCCGCGCCGAAGACGGGGGCCGGCGCCATCAGCAGCACCGCGCTCAGAACGACTACACCGTACTTGGCGGCCGCAGTCGCCATCAGGCGATCTCCCCCTGCGCTCGACCGAGGCCTCCTCCCCCCAGCAAGGCGTAGAGAGCGAAGAGAGTCGCGGCGATCGGCACGATCCCCACCCCCAGGCAGAGCCAACTCGGCGCTGCAAGGTTGGTCGACAGGGCTGCATAGAGGACGGCGCAGACGAGGGGCCACTTAAGCAGCCACAGGAACCAGAGATAGACACGAGCGGAGCGCCGGGCACGGCCGGACATCCACGACCGTGTCAATGCCAGGTGGACCGCATAGGAGCACAGTGTGAGCGCGCCGCCGGCGGCCACGCCCCCGAGCGCCTGCGGCCCGGCCAGGGCGGCCGCCGCCATCGCACCGGTCCACAGAACGAGCGACCACAGGCCGATGCGCGCCGCCACGCGGAGGCCGCGACCGGTGCCCCTGTCCCTCGGTCCGCTCATCTACTCGGTGCTCCCATCGCCGCGCTCGCCCAGCCTTCGAAGGACGACAATCACCTCGCGGAACCCGACCGCGGTTCCGCCCAACGTACCTGCCAGGGTCAGCCAGGGGCCCGTGCCCCATCGCTGATCCAAGTAGTGCCCCAGAAGGGCACCGAGAAGGGCGCTCAACCCCAGTGCGAGGCCGAGGCCGCTCGCCATTCCGATCGCGCGCATCGGTCCGCGATAGCGGCCGGCCATCGGCCTGCGCCTCCTCCACGAACAAACCAAACGAGGCAACCGGGGCCTCGCTCGGAAATGACGAGTCTACTGCTCCTCGTAGCCCCCGTATGATAGCCTCGCTCCGTCAGCGCTGTCAAGCACAGTCGGGAGCACCTGAGTCGATATGTCGGCAGAGAGGGACTGACCGGCACGGGGCCGGTTGACTTTTGGGCGCGGCCCTTGTAGTCTTGTCTCGGTCGATACTGTGCTGATCGAGTAGACCAGGGGCCTCCTAGTCACATGGCGGCGAGTGAGGTACAGCTTCGCGTGGAAGCAGTTGCCCTCGACTGGAAGGGCAATCCCATAGTCGTGCTGCGAGAGCAGGAGAGCAGGAGGGCCGTCTTCATCTGGGTCGGGCTGCTGGAGGCGAACGCGATCAGTATGCCTCTCGAACAGCAGCGGCCGCCCCGACCCATGACCCATGATCTGATCATCTCGATCCTGGAGGAGATGCAGGTCCAGGTCGAGCGGGTGACCATCGTCGACATGCGCGGCGGAACGTACTACGCCACTCTCGGCTTGCGAGACGGGGACGACACAACTACCATCGACTGCCGGCCGAGCGACGCGATAGCCGTAGCGCTTCGGAGCAAGTCGCCGATCTACATCGGCGAGGAACTCCTCGACCGTTTGGTCGAGGAGCAGCGCGAGGCTGCTGCCGAGCCCTCCTCCGACGCGACGCCGGTGGACCCCGGCGAGCCGACTGTCCACTAGACCGGGCGCGGCCGGGCGCGCGCTGCTCGCGTACCGGGTCCGCCGACACCTGTGGTGCGCCTCTCATCCCTCGCAGGCGCACGGTGTCTGGCCACACTTCGGACACCCTTCGGCGTACTTGCGGGCCGCTTCTTCCAGGTCGATCTGGCAGATGCTGGCCATCGTGCACAGCCAAGCGAAGACGTCGGCGAACTCCTCTGTGAGCTGGACCTTGTTGTCGCCACGCATGGCTCGAGACAGCTCGCCCACCTCCTCTATGAACCAGCAGAAGTTGGCGGGCAGGCCTCGCGCGCTGTCCTTCTGAAAGTAGATGCTCTCGATCAAGTGTTGGAACTGGCGGATGTGCATGGCAGGCTCCGAAGGCGCGCCCGAGCGCGCTCAGGTCTGCTTCGTGAACAGGCGCCGCAGAAGCGATCGCCCGGCGCCCGGGCGGCGTCTGGCGAGGAGGACAGAGCAGGGAGCGCGGCGAGCGATGCGGCGGGTCTTCTCGCCGAAGATGAGCTGGCTGACGAGGCCCTCGCGGGCGGCGCCGAGGATAAGCAGATCGGCCTCCATGGCCGCTTCGACGATGCCCCCGGCGGTCGTGCGTGCCTGGACGATTTCGAGGTCAAGTGCGGGCCTGCCATTGGGGCTCTCGCGGAGGAAGGCCTTCTCGGTGGCGTCGTCCATGGGTGTGCCGCGCCGTATGACGTGGAGGTACCGCAGCTTGCTCTTGAGCTGCGAGTGAAGCGCCTCGGCAACTTCAAGACAGAAACGCGCGTGGGGGCTGGCGGTAACGCCAACGAGAACGCGCCCGAATTCCGCCTTCTTGTCGTGCCAGTGCAGGAGCAGCGTGTCGGCCGGAGAGGCGCGGAGCACCGGGTCGATGGTGGTGCCCAGGAGTCGTCTACGTTGAGGGCTGCCACCGCGCCAGCCCATCAGGAGCAACGAGGGCCTCTTCTCGGCAATGGCCTCGAGCACCCCGCTGTGCACGCTCTCGCAGACGCAGAGTGAGCCCAGGACGGGGACCTCCATCGTGCCGCCGACCTCAGCAGCGGCCTCGAACAGCGGCTCGGCGCGATCCAGGAACTCGCGGCTCTCCGAGGTGGGGAGTTGCCGAGGAATCTGCACAACGTGAAGCGCGACAACGGAAGTGCTGCGGTGTCTGGCGAGGGCACAGCCGATACGCATGAGCGGCTCGACGGTGTCCGGGTTGGCGAGAGCGACAAGGACCGGGTCCCTCATCGGGGCGACAGTACGCTCCTCCAGCACGACACGAGGCCCTCTCTCCTCGCGCTCGCGCTTGCCGGCGTACTCGCGATAGACGATCAGGCCGAGGACGACCCAGCCAGCGATCACGAACCAGGCAGTGCTGCTGAAGTGGAAGAGGTTGGCCGCGAGAGCGATGAGGCAGACGGTGGAGAGGAGCGGGATCCAGGGGGAGAGGGGGACCCGGAAGCCGCGCTTGTGCCCGGGACGCTGGTAGCGGAGGGCGACCACCGCAAGGTTCATCATGGCGAAGAGCACCATGAAGGTGATGCAGGTGGCCGAGGCGACGTCTTCGAGGGGCAGCGCGACTGCCATGACCACGATTCCGGCGGCGGAGGCGAAGATGGCGCCGTGGGGAGTCCGCGTGCGGCGGTGGATCAGGGCAAAGACGCCAGGGAGGTTGAAGTCCCGGCCCATCGCGAAGGAGACGCGGGAAGCGGAGTAGAGGGTCGCGTTGAGAGCAGACGTGGTGGCGAAGAAACCTCCCAGGAGCAGCAGGATGATCCCGCCCGGGGCAAACTGCCGGGCCGACTCTAGCACTGCGAGTTCGGCGTGCTGGCCGAGGTACTGCCAGACAGTGTCCCCTGCAGGGGCGCGGGTGGCGGCAAGCATGGTGAAGGCGATGAGGACGTAGACTGGGATGACGGCGACAACCGAAAGAAATATCGCGCGCGGCACGTTCCGATGAGGCTCTCGGACTTCTTCACCGCACTGGGCGATGATCTCGTAGCCCTCGAAGGCGACGAAGGTGAGACCCATGGCCGTAAGAAGCCCGGCCACTCCCTTGGGGAAGACTGGCGTGAGGTTCTGGGACCAGTCCGGAGCGCCGCGCAGCGCCCACAGGCCGGCCACCACGAAGACGAAGAGCACGGCGGTCTGCCCAAGCGTGATGATGTTGCCGGCCTTCCCGGTTTCCGCGGAACCGCGATAGTTGATCGCGGTGAAAACAAGGACGATAATGACGGCGAAGAGCTTGGCCTCTGCACCTTCGCCGAGGAGGGGGACACCCAGGCGGATGCTGTGGAGCAACTGTGTCAAGTAGGCGCCGAAGGCCAGGGCATACAGGCTGCAGGCGACCGAGCTGCCGAACCAGGACATCCAGCCTGCAAGAAAGCCGAAGGGGCTCGGGAGAGCGAGCTTGGCCCACGCGTAGCTGCCCCCGGCCTGAGGGAAGGTGGAGCCGAGTTCGGCGTAGGAGGCGGCGACCGAGAGAGCGATGATGCCGTTGAGGAGGAAGGCGAGCATAAGCGCCGGGCCGGCCGCTCCCGCGGCGATGCCGGTGAGCACGAAGATCCCTGCCCCAACCATGGCGCCGACGCCGATGAGCGTCGCCTCCGCCAGGCCCATGCCGCGTCTGAGTTTTACCTCGCGCTGTGTCAACCTGATATCACTCTCGCCCGACAGCGGTTCCACGCCGCGGGCCGATCACCTGGGACCGGGCATGAGGCAGCCCGTTTCCCCTCAATGCCGCCATCGCATCCCGTACCGTATCCCTCGCGGAGGCGGCCTCAGACGAAGCACGCCCCACTGACCGGGGAGGGAGAAGTCGGGCACGAGGGCGGAGCGCCCACCCTCATCGTGCTGCTCTCTTGCCGGGTGTTGCTGCATTGACCGCACGATTTCGGAGCACTATAATAGCACAGAACCGGCGACCAAGTGGTGTGCGATGCATGCGAGGGAAGCGGGCCAAGCCGATATAAGTGAACTGGTTGCCCGCGCGAAGCAAGGCGACCGAGCTGCGTTCGACGTCCTCGTCGAGCGCTATGCTCCCCGCATCTACAATCTCTCTTTGCGAATCACCGGATCGTCCGAAGAGGCCGCGGACTGTGTCCAAGAGGCCTTTCTGCGCGCCTTCTGCTCGTTGCGACGATTCCGCGGCGAGGCGGCGTTCTCAACCTGGCTGTACCGGGTAGCAGTCAACGTCGCAAACGATGCAAGCAGGCGCCTCAAGAACCAACCCCTGCGCGCTTCAGAGTTGGAGGGATCCGATTCGGATGGGCCGGCTGTAGAGCTGGACCGGGTCGGCTCCGCACTCGAAGGGAAGCCCAACAGCCCCGAAGACTCCCTGCTCGAATCCGAGCGCAGGAACGTGATCCTACAGGCCGTCCGATCCCTTCCGGAGCACTACCGCACGATGATAGTGCTCTATGATCTCCAAGGGCTCTCCTACGAGGAGATCAGCAAGGTTGTTGGCATCCGCGTCGGCACCGTGAAATCCCGCCTGAGCCGCGCGCGATTGGCGCTGAAGGAGCGCCTGGAGCCACACCTGGAACTTCTGCGCCGCTGATCCAGTCTAACCCGCGAGTGCGATCATGGATAGCCGTCTGTCGAGAGACTGCCAGAAGCTGAGGGAGTACCTTCCCGAGTACGCCGAAGGAAGGCTGGCCGGGCGCGCCCGCGCGCGGGTGGAACGCCACCTGGGCACGTGCGCACGGTGCGCCCACGAGGTGGGGGACCTGCGCAGTATGATCGGCACCGTGCGTGCCATACCTGCTGAGAGCGCACCGGATGACCTGGTGGCACGCGTGTGCCAGGCCATAGATGAGCAGGCCCCCGCCCCTGCCGCGCCGGTCTTCACTTGGGTCCGGCTGGCAGTACCGGCCGCCGTCCTCACCGGCGTGGTCGCAGTTGCGCTCGTACTCAAGACCCCGGTGACCCGCGACCTGCCGTCCAGCGCCAAGGCCCCATCTGAGTCCGTGGGGGTCATCCAGCCTGCCGCCAAGCCTGAAGGTGCTGCCCCGGCCGACCACGCCCGGACTATGCCACCCGAAACACCGTCGCTGGAGGGGGAGCCGGAGACGCGAGCCGACCAGCTCGCGGTCACGCCCCCGGCGGCTCCTGCCGAGCCCGGCCGACGCAAAGGTGAGACCCCGCAGACGCGCCATCAGCCATCCTGGTGGCGGCCGGGGCCACCTGCTTCGGGCGACCTGCACCTCGAGCGGGCCGGCCATGGACGGGCCAGCGAGGAGGCCGCCGACGCCAAGGAGTATGGCAGGCCCGAGGCAGAGCTCGGCCCATCCGAGGCTGCAGAGGAAGCCGCGGCGCCACTGTCGGCACACGTCGCGGTTGCCTCGGCCGAGGCCGGGAAAATGATCGCCCTCAAGGTGACAGCGCAAGGGCCACTGGACGAGGTCATCCTTGCTTTGGGTGATGGAGCACCGCAAGCGTTCAGCTGGCAGGGATGGGCTGGCGAGCCGGCCTGGATACCTCTGTCGATCGAGACCATTGGCCCAGGCCCGGCGGCCATCCCGATCAGACTCGAGGCGCGAGAGGAAGAGCGGCACTATGTGCTATTCGTCCCGGTGCTGGCGCGACTGGGAGAGGCCGCCGAATCCGCTCCGACGTCGCGCTATCAAGAGGCCCCGCTTCGCAAGGTGCTGGCGGACCTCAGCGCGTTCACCGGGCTTGTGATACTCGCGGAGCCGCCGCTCGACATCGAGTTCAGTGGCGACTTGCCTTCGGGCAAGCCCGGCGCCGCCCTCCAAGAAGTGGGCGCTCAGCTCGGCTTCGCCTCCCATCGCGAGGGCGACCTCGCGTACACTCTCACTCACGCTCGCTGATCCGACCCCTGGGGCTGCAGGTTAGGGCCAACAAGCGTCTAATTCTGGCGGTATGGGGGTTGGTGCCACTGCAAACCCGCGCAGCCGTGGCTGCACCGCGCACTGGTATAGGGAGGCCAGAGCGGCTGCAGTCCTCTGTCTGGGAGCCTGTCTCCTGGCTCTGGGATCGGCCGCGCCGTGTTCACCTCCCGACAGCCGAGAGTGCGAAGAGTTGCTGAAGACGGAGGAGGGGTGCCGATTGGTGCGGCTCTGGCAGGATATGCTCGACCACTCCGCCGACCTGATCTACAGCCCGAGGCTGTTCCAAGGCCTGGCGAGCGATCTCGCCAGAGTCGACGCCGACCTCGCCTCCCTCCGCGAGCGGCGCCTCCTCTCCAAACCCTGCGCCGACTGTCTGGGCAGGCTGTTCCACGTGCGCTATGCCTACATCAGAGACTGGCACTACTCGCAGCGATCCACGGTCCGGCTGTCTGGCGGCGCGGCAACGCGAAAGGCGGCCCTGTGGGTGGTCGAGATGGAGCTCGCCATTCTGCGCCGGCCGCCGACAACCGCGGCGGAGGAAGAGCTGGCCCGACGCGCCGTGAAGAACATCGGCTACGAACTCACGTTCGTCCATCACCTCGACACCTTCGAAGCGGAGTCTGATCGGCGGAGAATGGCTCTGCTGGACAGAGATGCCGCGGGAGGAGATGTCGACCTGGAGGCGTTTGAGAAGGAGTATCTCTTCCGCCGTAGTCTGCTTCTACAGGCGTATCGCCAGCGTCAGCTGCCTCGCGTGCGCTCGGCCGAGGAGATACTCCCCTACGTGGTTGCGCTGACCCGCGCGACCGCGAGCCCCCGCCCGACGGCCCGCGAGTCGAGCCGTCCCGGTACTCTATAAGCCATGTTCGGCTGGAACATAGATCTCGGCTTGGACATCGGGTCCTCTGTCACCCGCATCTACCAGCGCGGCGTCGGCATCGTGCTGGCAGAACCGACTGCCGTCGCGTTTTCGTCCGACGGGCAAGAGCTGCTGGCCGTTGGGAGCGAAGCCAACTCGATGGTCGAGCAGAGCGCCGGCGACACGCGGGTGGTATTTCCGGTCCGGTTCGGCGTCATAGCGGACCACCTCGCTGCCGCTCAGATGGTCAAGGAGATGATAAGGCGCGCCATCGGCCGCCCTATGCTGCTGATGCCTCGCGTCGTGGCAGCACTGACAACGGCCGCGACGCCTGTGGAGAGAGCAGCCTTGCGATCCGCCGTGCAGAGCGCGGGTGCGAGAGGTGTCCGTCTGGTCGACCGAACCTTGGCAGCCGCGATAGGGGGCAGCCCGGTAGCTCCTGCTGATCACGGTGCGAGGCTCATCGTGAGTATCGGCGGGGGGATAACGGAATACGGCGTGGTGTCTCAAGGGCGACTCGTCTGGGGCCGGAACCTCAGATTCGGCGGGCACGATCTGGATGAGGCCATCCGCAAGATGATGCGCAACCGCTATGGCGTGACCCTGGCTCCCGCCACCGCCGAGCAGATGAAGTTCCAGGTCGGAGCCGTCGTGGCGAGCATGGCTCGAAGCCGTCTGCTCATCGGCGGGGGCGAGGTCTACGGGGAGCTGTTCCGGAACCTAAAGATCACCCTGGACGGCATTCCCGATCTGCTCGGGCGGGCCCTCTCCCCCGTGATAAACGACATCGGCTGGGCGCTGGCCGAGGCCTCGGCCGAGCAGCGCGCGGAGGTGAAGTCCAACGGCATCCTGCTCGTCGGCGGCACCGCCCTCCTTCAAGGGATCCCGCAGATCATGCGAGAGCGCCTCGGCGTCCCGGTCGTGCGGGCCCGCGAGCCCGCCCATGCCGTCGCCCTCGGCCTCGGCACCATCCTGCAGGACCCGACGAAGCTGAGCCGAGACGGGCATCGGTACGGCGGGGCGACCTAGTCGCCCCGCCGACTCGCGCCGCTTTGACGCCCCGCCTCCTTTGCCCTATACTGAGCAGAAGCGCGGCGCCTAGTTCGATGCGAGCGCCGGTTGCGTTCTCCACCGCGCTCTCCGCGACCCAGCACCCCTGCAGCTCCTCGATGAGGACTGTGCAACGCACGAGCGCGGAGAGACACTGACTGGGGCCACACTGCATGGGATTGAACCTGACACAGAAGATCATACGCGATCGCCTCGTCTCCGGCGAGATGAAGCCCGGAGAGGAGCTAGCGCTGCGCATCGACCAGACGCTGACGCAAGACGTGACGGGTACGATGGCGTTCCTTCAGTTCGAGGCCCTGGGCGTCCCCCGCGTCCGCACCAAGCTGTCGGTCAGCTACGTCGATCACAACATGCTCCAGACGGGCTACGAGGGCGCCGACGACCATCGTTACCTGCAGACCGCGGCGGCGAAGTACGGCGCCTACTTCTCGCGACCGGGCAATGGGATCTGCCACCAAGTGCACCTGGAGCGCTTCGGCGTTCCCGGCCAGACGTTGATTGGATCGGACAGCCACACGCCGACCTGCGGCGCGCTGGGGATGCTGGGCATGGGCGCCGGCGGCCTCGACGTCGCCGCGGCGATGGCCGGCCACCCCTTCTACGTCGCCATGCCGACGGTCACGCTCGTTCGACTGACGGGCGAGCTGGGACCCTGGGTGAGCGCGAAGGATGTCATCCTCGAAGTCCTCCGCCGCCTGAGCGTGAAGGGCGGAGTGGGACGGGTGATGGAATACGACGGTCCCGGCACCGCCTCGCTCTCCGTGCCAGAGCGGGCGACGATCACGAACATGGGCACCGAACTCGGGGCCACAAGCTCCCTCTTCCCCGCCGACTCGCGGACGCAGCAGTTCCTTCGGGCCCAATCCCGAGGCGACGTGTGGGCGGAACTCACGGCCGATGCCGATGCTGAGTACAGCGACGTGCTCGAGATCGACTTGGGGGCGCTCGAGCCTTTGGTGGCCCAGCCCTACAGCCCGGACAACGTCGTGCCGGCGGCCGAGCTGGCCGGCACCGGGCTGACCCAGGTGTGCATCGGGAGTTGCACCAACTCCTCCTACCGCGACATGATGACCGTGGCGGCGATCCTGGAAGGAAAGACGGTGCACCCCGAGGTCAGCCTGACGATCTCTCCCGGCTCCCGGCAGGTGCTCCAGATGCTGGCCGACAGCGGCGCGCTGGCGAAGCTCATCGCGGCCGGCGCTCGCCTCCTTGAGGCCTCCTGCGGTCCCTGCATCGGGATGGGACAGGCACCGCCCTCGGGGGGCGCTACCCTGCGCAGCTTCAACCGCAACTTCCAGGGCCGGTGCGGGACAAAGGACGCGCCGACTTACCTTGCCGGGGCCGAGGTGTGCGGGGCCTCGGCGGTGGCCGGCGAGATCGTGGACCCTCGCACGCTCGGCGAGCCCATCGCGGTGGCCGAGCCTGAGGCATTCATCATCGATGATGCCATGGTCGTCCCTCCCTCCGAGGATCCCGACAGCGTCGAGGTCGTCCGGGGGCCGAACATCGCCGCGGTCCCGATGAGAGGGCCGTTGGCGGACCACATCCGCGGCACGGTACTCCTGGTCGCAGGCGATAACGTGACGACCGATGACATCATGCCAGCGGGTGCAAAGATACTGCCGCTGCGATCGAACATTCCCGCCATATCCCAGTATGTCTTCTCCCGGCTCGACAGCGCGTTCGCGGAAAGGGCGCGGCGAGAGGGCGGCGGGTTCATCGTCGGCGGGGCCAACTACGGTCAGGGATCGAGCCGAGAGCATGCCGCGCTTGCCCCGATGGCCCTCGGCGTGCAGGCCGTGTTCGCCCGGTCGTTCGCGCGCATCCATCACGCCAATCTGGTCAACTTCGGCATCCTTCCACTGCAGTTGCCGGAGAGGGCCCCCGTGGGCCAAGGGGACGAGCTGGAGATGAGCGGCCTCCGCGCCGCCCTGGAGGCCGGCGGGCCGCTGTCGGTGCGGAACGTTACGACCGGGAAGACTTTCGAGGTGACCACAGAGGTGACGCCACGCCAGTCCCAGATCCTGTTGGCCGGCGGGCTTCTCAACCTCCTAAGGGAAGGCCGCCCCTAGGCCTCTTCGGCACGCGCGATATGCTCCAGGGCCTCTTCCGTCAGGTCAGCGATCTCTTCTCTGGCACCGGCAAGGTGACAGACGATCTCCTCGACGAACTCGAGGAGGCCCTAATCGCGTCGGATGTCAGTGCCAGCCTCTCCTCGGGGATCGTCTCTCTCCTCCGAGACGCAGTTCGTGAGAAGGGCCTTCGCAGGCCCGACGAGGTGCGGGATCTCCTCCGCGCCCACATCGCCGGTGTCCTGGACGAACATGCCGCCCCTCTCGCACTCGATACAGCCAATCCCCCCCTCTTCTACTTGGTGGTGGGTGTGAATGGAACCGGTAAGACAACGACCATAGCCAAGCTCGGGGCGCGCTTCCAGCGACACGGAAAGAAGGTGCTCCTTGCGGCCGCCGACACCTTCCGCGCGGCGGCCATCGATCAGCTTCAGGTCTGGGCGGATCGGATCGGCGCGGAGATCGTTCGACACCACCCCGGCGGCGATCCGGCCGCCGTCGTCTTCGACAGCATCCAGGCCGCTCGAAGCCGCGGGTTGGGGGTGGTCATAGCGGACACGGCCGGGCGGCAACATACACACCACAACTTGATGGAGGAGCTGCGCAAGGTCGACCGCGTTGCGCGGCGGGAACTCGGCCGCGCGCCGGACGAGACGCTGCTGGTGCTAGACGCGACGACGGGGCAGAATGCCCTCGCTCAGACCCGGGTGTTCCGAGACGCAATCGGGCTGACAGGTATCGTGTTGACCAAGCTCGACGGGACGGCGAAAGGCGGCACTCTCATCACTCTGGCCGACGAACTCGGCCTGCCGGTCAAGCTGATCGGTGTGGGAGAGAAGCTCGACGACCTGCGCGACTTCGACCCGCAGGAGTATGCAGCTGGAATGCTGCCTTAGACCCCGCCCTCCTCCTCCTCGATTTCCGCCAGGAGTTTCCGGTCCTCTTCACTCAGTGGCGCCCGCCTGAGCAGGTCGGGGCGCTTGGCTCGCGTCCGCCGCAGCGACTCCCGGCGCCGCCACCGGCGGATCTCCTCGTGATGTCCGGAGAGCAGGACGTCAGGGACTTGCCAGCCCCGGAACTCCGCCGGCCGAGTGTAGTGGGGATACTCCAGCAGACCGTCCGAGAAGGAGTCCGTCTCGGCCCCCTCTTCGGCCCCGAGCGCGCCGGGCAAGAGACGGGCCACCGCGTCGATGACGACCATGGCGGGAAGCTCTCCGCCGGTGACAACGTAGTCGCCGATCGACAGCTCCCTCGTCGCCAGATGCTGGCGGACGCGCTCGTCGACGCCCTCGTAGTGGCCGCACAGCAGCATGAGGTGCTGCCGCGACGACAGCTCCCGAGCTGCGTGCTGAGAGAACAACTCGCCCTGAGGGCTCAGCAAGATGATCTCTTCCGCACACTCCGCGCTTCCCGCGCAGCGTAGTTCCTCGACGGCGGCGAAGAATGGCTCGGGCTTCATCACCATTCCTGCGCCCCCGCCATACGGGGAGTCGTCCGTGGTTCTGTGCGCGTCTGTCGTCCAGTTGCGGAGGTCATGCACTGACAGGGATATGATGCCGGCTTCGCGCGCGCGCTTCAGGATGCTCGCGTCCAGGACTGGTCCAAACATCTCCGGGAAGGTTGTGACAACGTCGATCCTCATCCAGACGCCTCGTCCTGCTCCGGCTCCTCTTCCGCCAGGGGCGCCACAACCAGCAGGCCGTTCTCCAGGTCGATCTTCCGCACGACCTCCCTCACCGCCGGCACCATCTCCCTCACCGCCGGCACCATGGTGAGCGCTGTCACGTAGACGTCGTTGCCAGGGGTGCGGATCACCTCGGTCACTTCGCCCAGATCGTCGCCATCCTCCGTCACCACCTTGAGTCCGATGATCTCGTGGATCCAGTAGTTGCCCGGCGGGAGAGGGATCGCCATCGACTGCCTCACCTTCACCCAGGCACCCCTGAGCGATGCGGCCGATCCCCGGTCGTCGCAGCCTGCAAGCTGGAGGATGATGCCTCGCGGCGTGACTCGCACCTCGCGGACGGCCTCAATACGCTCCTCTCCACTGGGCAGCTCCAGGCATATCCGCTCCAGCCCGCGAAATCGCTCGGGCAGGTCGGTCTCCGGCCGGACACGCAGCGCGCCCTTGACACCGAAAGGAGCCGTCACCTGGCCGATGACCAGATCCCACGGCTCCTTCTCCTGTGCGGCCATAGCCTCAGGCCTCGCGGACCTCGACTACCTTGCCGTCCTTCACAATGATTTCCGAACCGCTCAACTGCTTGAACAGATCATCGCCGACATTCAGTTCGACCATTCCCTCGATCGTGCCGCGCGGATACTCACTGCCGATTTCCAGCTTGTCCGCCTCCTCGATCTGCCGCTCGATCTCCTGCTTCAGAACGGTCTGCCGCTGCCGCTCGGCCTCCAGCTGTCGGCGCACTTGCATCGCCTGCGTGAGGTCGGTCCCCTGTATCCCCGAGAGAAGATGCCGGCTCTGTGCATCCATCTGGTCGATGCGGCGCTGTGTCTCAGCTGCAGCTTGCTGCAGCTCGTTCTTCAGCTCTTCCCTGAACTCCTCGGTCACGATCACTCGGACCCCGACCGAGCGTCTCACACTGACGCCGGCCATGATCAGCGCTCCGGCGAGGCCGGCTCTTCGCCGAGCTTGTTGATATCGACCCAGATACTCTTTCGCTCCTTCGTGCCCGCCGCTCGCACCAGTGTCCGCAGGGCGTTGGCAATGCGGCCGCCCTTCCCGATGACCTTTCCCAGGTCATCGGGCGCCACCCGCACCTCGAAGATGATGCTGCGCTCCCCTTCGACCTTGCCCACCTCTACCTGCTCTGGATCATCCACCAGGGCCCTCACGATCATAGTCACGAGCTCATGCACTGTACTCGACCTCCACTCTCGAGCTAGCTCGAGGGTCTCCAGGTAGCGCCAGAGCAGCCAAGCGCCCCAGACCGGCCCTCAACCAATGTCGACACGGGCGCATCTCCCGCCCTTCCTCCCAAGTCTCTCTGGTCCTGCTGCCTCGCCCTTTCACTTCGGAGTCTGTTCCGATTCCGAGGTGTCCTCCCCTTCTTCGCTGGCCTCGGCTGACGAAGCTTCCCCCTCTTCCTCGCTGGCCTCGGCTGACGAGGCTGCATCCTCTTCTTCGCCGGCCTCGGCTGACGAGGCCGCATCCTCCATCTCCGGCGGCGCCGCCGGCTCCGGAGCAGCCACGATCGCCTGCGTCGCAGGCGCGGGCGTTGGCTCCCCGGTGAACTGCTCCCAGACGCCGGACTTCTTCAGCAGCGACAACGCGGTGTCGCTGGGCCGCGCGCCCTGGCGAAGCCACCACAGGGCCCGCTCCTCGTTCACGCTGACGAGGGCAGGCTCCACGCGAGGATTGTACTGCCCTATCGTCTCGATGAAACGGCCGTCTCTTGGGGCCACCGAGTCGGCCACGATCAGACGGTACTGCGGCTGCTTCTTCTTCCCGATTCGCCTCAGCCTGATTCGTACTGCCACACGCACCTCCTACATTCGAAAGCCGCTAATCCCCATCCCTTTGGGCAACCGGCCTGTCTGCTCGGCCTCCACAAACTGCCCCAACATGCTTCGCATCTGGCGAAACTGCTTGAGCAGCAGGTTCACTTCCTGTCGGTTGCGGCCGCTGCCGCGCGCGATCCGCTTCCGACGACTGCCGTTGATGATATCCGGATTCTCCCGCTCCTCGGGCGTCATCGACTGAACGATCGCCGTCATGTGCCCCAGGTGTTTGGGATCGATCTGGGCCGGCAATTGTTGCCGCAGCGACTGGATCCCGGGGATCATCGCGAGCAACTGGTCGAGCGACCCCATCTTCCCGAGACGCTGCAGCTCCCGCATGAAGTCGTTTAGATCGAACCGCTGCTCCCGAAGCCGGCGCTCCAGCTCAGCGGCCTCTTGCTCCTCGACCGCGGCCTCGGCCTGCTCGACGAACGTCTGCACATCGCCCATCCCGAGAATGCGGGAGGCCATGCGGTCCGGGTGAAAGACGTCCAGCGCCTCCAGCCTCTCGCCTACTCCGGCGAACTTGATCGGTCGCCCGGTGACCTCCCGCACGGACAACGCGGCTCCCCCGCGGGCGTCGCCGTCCAGCTTCGTGAGCACAACGCCCGTTACGCCAACGGCCCTGTCGAACTCCCCCGCAACGTTCACCGCGTCCTGTCCCGTCATTGCATCCAGAACCAGCAGCACTTCCTCCGGCGACACGGCCTTCTTCATCGCGGACAGCTCCGACATCAACTCCTCATCTATGTGCGTCCGCCCGGCCGTATCGATTATCACCGGGCCCCGCCGCTCTTCTCTGGCCTTCTCCACCGCGGCCGTCGCCACGCCCACCGGGTCCGCCCCCTCCGCCTGAAACACCGTCACGCCGGCCTGCTCGCCCACGATGCGCAGTTGCTCAACCGCCGCGGGCCGCCGCAAGTCGGTGGCGGCGAGGACGGGCTCTCTGCCTTCGGCCTTCAGCCGACGTCCCAGCTTCCCGGCCGTCGTCGTCTTCCCTCCACCCTGGAGCCCCACCATCAGGATGACGGACGGCTCGCGGGACAGGCTCAATGCACTCGCTTCGGAGCCGAGCAAGCGGGTCAGCTCCTGATGGACAATCTTGACAACCTGCTGTCCCGGGGTGAGGCTGCGAATGACCTCCTCGCCGACAGCCTTCTCCTGCACGCGTCGCACGAACTCCCGCACCACACGGAAGTTGACGTCCGCCTCCAGCAGGGCCAGCCGGATTTCGCGGCAAGCGGCGGCCACCTCCTCTTCGGAGAGCCGCCCCTTTCCGCGGAGACCGCGCAAGACGCCTTGGAGCTTAACCGATAGGCTGTCAAACATGTGCGCACGCCTGTCGCCCGGCGCTACGCGCCCTCTCGCGCGCACGGGGGCAGAGTATAGCAGGCGACCGTACGGATTGTCAAACACGGCAATATCTACAGGCTCCCGCGCAGCCGCCGAGATTCCAGTCACCAGGCGGATTCGCGTGGGTCCTCTGCCCCCCAACGGGAGCCTCTTACTTAAGGACCCCACTGGGCAGAGGCGGGGCGGTCGCCTCAACGACCTCGTAGGAGGCCCAGCGCCCGGCGCAGCATCTGACGCTGATCAGCGTGGCTGAGCATTGACAGGGCCTGTCTGGGGCCAAACCAGCCACAGTCCAGCGCGCCCTCCGCCGGGCAAGGACGGAGCTTGGCACCTGCCTCCGCCTCGAAGAGGAACCAGTCGACCTGCTTTGCGTAGTGACGCCTTTCCCGCTCGAAGCAGTGCTCGGTCGCGCCCAGCGACGCAATCTCGACCAGACCCTCCAGGCCGATCTCTTCTCTCACTTCCCGGCGCGCTGCTTGGCCCGGGTCTTCGCCGGGCTCGAGGCCGCCCTTCGGGAGGACCCATGTGCCGTAGCGGGAGCGCATCAAGGCCACTCGCAGGTCCTCGTCTCTTCCGCTTACGATGACCCCGCCGCTCGAGTGCAGCCTCGCGGGCTCCGGATGATTCCCTGAGCACCTCGGGGCGGCCCTCACTTGCAGGGGCCCCAATCTCCCGGGCGTCGCTCCTCCCAGGTCGTGGGCTCCGGGATGCCGAACATGTCTCTCTTCCCCGCCAAGTAGTACCTGTAGTTGTCGAAGGTGACGTCGGGCGGCACGCGATGGTCAACGTGTGGAATCCACCCGCCCTCGTTCACATATGGCTCCATCCGCTCGAGCTCAGCCCGGATCGCTTCCCTGCCCTGGATGAGAGCGCGCTTGTTGACCCCTCCCAGAAGGAGAACAGCCTTCCCGTAGCGGTCCCGCAGAGCCAGGGGATCGGTGCCAGCCGCCACCTCGACCGGGAACATGCAGTTGACCCCCGCCTCCAGCCACAGCGGCACGAGCGCGCTGATGTTGCCGTCACAGTCCGTGTAGACGATGTCGCAGCCGTGCTTGGCCAGCAATTCTGTTATGCGGCGGTAGCGCGGAACCATCAGCCGCTCGAAGGTGCTCGGTGAGATCATCGGTCCGTTGCTGAAGGCCATATCCTCCCAGCCGGCAGCGAAGTCCAACTGCACCTGAGGTGCGACCCACTCGACCGTGCGGAGTACGATCTGGGTGATCGTCTCCATTACCTCTTCGACGAGGCCCGGGTCATCGTAGACCATCATCGCCGCCCGCTCGAAGCCCATCCAGTCGCGCATCCACCCGTAGAGGCTGCCAATGCCAATGCCGAGAGGGTAGTCGCGAGTCGCGTACTCCTGCTTGAGCTGCTCCCATTGCGCGGCCTTGGGCAGCCGGCCCGGATCGTCGGGGTCGAGCCGCGGCCTATACTCGCGCTCCCACTCCTCTCGCCCCTTGAGCAGGAAATCGAGGAAGTGTGGGATCGAGTCCTGACCTGAGGAATGGATCTCACACGTGGCGCCGTGCTCGTCGCGGATGACTACATACTCACCGGAGTCGTCGAGGACTTCGCGCTCAAAGCCCGGCGAGAGAGACTGGCTAATCGGGATCCCTCCTCGCGGAGCGAAGCCGAAGTAGACGTCGGCCTTCGGCAGAGAGTCAATCTCCCTGGGCAGCCCCTGCTCATGCCATAGCGTGAGCGTGTTGTCCCAATAGCCGAACTCCTCGTCGGGGATGTGGTCGACAGGCTCGAAGTGCATCGTTCGCAGCCAGCGCTCGCGGTGCGTCATCTGGTACCCTCCCCCACTAGCTCGAGCACCTCACGGAGGTCTCGCACGCGGTGGCAATCGGCCTCTCGGTGTGCGTCTCTGCGATCGACGAGTACCGCACGCAGGCCCGCACCTCGAGCGCCCACAACGTCTCCCTCGTAGTTGTCGCCAACGTGCCAGGCAGGCAGCCCCGCCGCCTCCGCCACCTCGGCCGCCATGTGGAACATCCGCCCCTCTGTCTTCGCGCTCCGCGCGGCGAAAGCGTCGATGACTGGCGTAAAGTAGTCGAGAACACCCAGAGCCGCCAGGTCCGGGCCGGCACGGGGCCGGCCGGAGACAATGCCGAGCCTTGCCCCCCGATCTGACAGGGCCCGCAGTACCTCCGGAACCTCCGCGTAGAGCCGCCGGGAGTCAGGGTGCCTCAGCAGTTGGATGACCCGCTCGGCGGCCCTGGGCAGCTCAGCCCGGACACCCAGCATCTCCAGAATGCGGCCGTCATAGGCCCGCCAGAAGGCCATCTCGTCCCCGGTCTCCGCGTGCTCCCGAACGTACTCCTCGTAGAAGGTGGAGAAGCCGGTATTGAGCGCCTGAAGCGAGTCGCCGGGCACGATCTCGACGCCTACCTCACCTGCGGCCTGGACGAAGGCGTCCACCCAGCTCACGGTCCATTCGATGAGAGTGTCGTCCACATCGAAGAATACGTAGCAACGAGAACTCACTGTGAGTGCTCCAGAAAGAGAACGCGGCGCGCCCGGCCGTTCCGCTCTGCTGCGGCGCCCGGGCGCAAAGCCCAGTATATCGGGACAGGGAGGGGGCGTCAACCGGTGCGCGTGGACTGGCGACCGAGGCCGTTCGCTAGTCGTCGTCCTCGGCGAGGCCGTGGTAGGGGAAGATCCGCTGCTTGATCTCCTCGACGGATGCCTCCGCGAACTCACGGGTCACGCGCAGCCAGTCGTCGTCGGCCTTGGGGCCCCCGGCATCGTGCAATGGCACCGGCTTGTCGTCACGCCGGTAGTGCTCGGCCTCTGACTCCGGGACATGCTCAGGGGGCTCTGCCCCCGCCATGTGGGCAAAGGCCAACGTCCAAGCGCGGGGGACGACAGTGACATCGTACCCGCCACCACCGGCAGCGATCCAGCGCTCGGCCCTTTCCCCGATCTCGGCCACCACTGCCATGTAGCCCCGCGTGGTGCAGCAAAGGTGTGTGAGAGGATCCTGGAAGTGAGTATCGACTCCCAGCTGCGTGACCACGAAATCTGCAGAGAAGGCCTCCAGGATAGGGATAACGGCCTCCCTGAAGGCCCACAGGTAGACCTCGTCTCCCGTGTAGGGAGACAGCGGCAGATTGACCGAGAAGCCCTCCCCCTCGCCCTCCCCTGTTTCCTCCACGCCGCCGGTCGTGGGGAACAGGTACCGTCCGCTCTCATGGACGGAGACCGTCAATACATCACGTCTCCCATAGAAGGCCTCCTGCACACCGTCCCCGTGGTGCGCGTCGATGTCCACGTAGGCGACCTTCACACCATCACCGCATTTCTCGAGCAAATACGCGATGGCAATCGCGACGTCATTGAAGACGCAGAACCCCGACGCCCTTTCGCGATGGGCATGGTGCAGGCCGCCCCCGGGGTTGAATGCGATGTCCGCCTTCTCCTCGTATACGAGGTCGGCCGCACAGAGCGAGGCCCCGACCACCAGTGCACCCGCCTCGTACATGCCCTCAACGATGGGGTTGTCGATGGTGCCCAAGCCGTAGTCGAAGGGGCGCTGCAGGATACGTCCCTCGCTGGGGGCGCGGACGGCCGCGATGTAGTCGCGGCTGTGCATCAGGGCGAGTGTCTCCTCGTCGGCCGCCGACGGCTGCTCCACCGCCACGGAGGGTGCGTCGAGGAGTTCGCAGGCGCGGATCAACTCGTAGGTCCGGATAACCCGCGACGGCCTGAGGGGGTGAGACGCGCCCAGATCGTAGTCGCCGAACTTGGGAGTGTAGACCAGCGCGGTGCGCGACATGGAATCGGGCAGTGCCGGCTAGTCGTGGGAATGGCCGGCGTGGCCCGCCTCCGGCACAGCGAGCGGACCGCCCCGGTGCCCGATCACGACCGCGCGGTATGCGCCTTCCCGCTCCACGAGGAGGTGGAGCACGGGAGTGGCCCTGGTGCTCTCATCAATGAGCCCGGCGAACTGATAAACGTGCCAGAGAGACCGGTCACCGAGGGCCATCAAGCGGTCACCGACCTCAATGCCAGCGCGCGCGGCGACGCTCTCAGGTTCGACGGTCTCTACCAGCAGCCCGACCTGAGGCCCCGACTCCTTTGCGATCGTCATCCCAAATACATCCTC